>JANOWY010000195.1:0-8089 GCA_031418135.1 Rhodoferax sp.
GCCGCCCACCCCGATCCACAGTGCGTTCAACGATGATCTTCTGCCCGTTGTGCAGCAGCACCTCTTCTTTCCATGATTCGCCTGAGCAGGCATTCAGGAAGAGCCCAGATGCAAGAAGGCAAACCAAGCGCTGCAAGGCCACAGGAACCCAGAGAGGTTGATTCATTGTTTGCTCCGAAATAAATAGCTAAAAATTGATTAAATATATGAACAATATGCCGATTTTTTCAAAAGTATTTTTTGCAACCGACTTTTGGGGCGTTTTTGGCACGTTTCAGGTTTTGTGCCGCCGTTCATGGCACCGCCCGTTCCAATGGCGTGGTCTGTGCCGCAACAGGCCTCAGCTCAGAACACCCCAAACAGCCAATCGGGGTATTCCCATGAGCAAGCTGGTTTCGCAGGTGCTCGATGGATTCAATGCCACTCGTGTTTTTGATGAAGCAGCATGGCAGCGCCATGCCTTGCACGGTGTGGTAGCGCATGATGTTTTGGTGCAAAAACTGGCAGGTTAGTGATTGCTGGGCCGGGCGGGCCTTTACGGTTGGGCACAGCTGAATAGCCTGCGAACCCATCGGTTGGCGGGCGTTTTTGGGGTATGCCATGGCATAGTCGGTTTTGCGCATCAGCGGCTGCACCACGTGCCTGCCAAAACCGCGTTGGGCAACCCAGCTTGAAGCTCGGCCAGCGGCTGGCGGTTTCTTCATCGCGTCAAGCACGCTGAGACGGAGCGCTGTTCGTGGTTATGGAGCTGTACATAAGCTGAATGTACAGAAACCTTAACGCATTCAAAATCACCGGTTGATTGAAGACTGCGAGAATTTAAATGGTGACTTAACTGTCAATCAACGCGCTCTGCCGCAGCCGGTTTGGTGCCAGGGCTCCGGCGGAATCGAGAATCGGGTAGGCAATCGAGCAGATGTGCGAGTTGATGCGTTTCAGGTCGCTGATCAAATCCAGGTGCAACGAACTGGTCTCAATGCTTTGTACGGTGTTCGACGACAGGCGCTCCAGGTGGGTGGCGGCGTATTCGCGCTCCAGATCGCGGAAGCGGGTTTTTTCTTCCAGCAGTTTCTGCGCGTCGCGCACGGTGCCGTTCAAAAACACGCTCATGCCCAGCCGCAAATTGGACACCAGGCGGCTGTGCAGCTCGCAGATCTCGTTCATGCCGGCTTCTGAAAACTCGCGCCCGGGGGCAATTTTTTTGTCTTCGATGTCTTGCACCACGCGCTCGATGATGTCGCCGATCTGCTCCATGTTGATGGTGAAGCTGATGATGTCGGTCCAACGGCGGGCCTCGCTTTCGCCCAGCGCTTCGCGCGAGATTTTGGTCAGGTAATACTTGATGTCGCTGTAAAGCTCATCGACCGTGTCGTCCATCTGGCGTAGCTCCAGCGCCAGTTTGCGGTCGCTGGTGCGGATAACTGTCAGCATGCCGGTCAGCATGTTCTCCACTACGTCGGCCTGGTGCATGGATTCACGCACCGCGCACGAGATGGCGAGCGAGGGCGTGGCCAAAGCTGATGCATCGAGGTGCCGCTGGCGGCCTGCCATGGTGGTTTTAAGCGGCTTGGGCAGCCATTTTTCAACGGCTTTGGCCACCCAACCCGTGGTGCCGATAAAAAGCAAACCCATCACCAGATTGAAGGCCAGGTGAAACAGCACCACTTGCGTCGCCAGGTCGCCCACCACAGCGTGTATGTGCCGCAGGTAAAGGCCCATCAGCGGCGCGGCGATGGCAATGCCCACGCCCTTGAAAATCAGGTTGCCCAGGGGCACTTGCCGCGTCTCGACCTTGGCGCGCAAGGTGGTCAGCACGGCCAGCAGGCCGCTGCCCAGATTGGCACCCAGCACCAGGCCCAGCGCCACGTCAATCGGTATCACGTGGCTAAGGGCCAGCGTGGCGGTCAGCAGCACAATCGCCAGGCTGGAATACGAAAACACGGCCAACACCGCGCCCACAAAGATCTCCAGCAACAAATCACTGGTGAGCGCAGCCAGCAGTGATTTGATGGCTGGTGCCTGGGTGAGCACATTGGCCGATTGGGTAACCAGCTTGAGCGCCAGCAGCATCAGGCCCAGGCCGATCAGTACCCGCCCCACGCGCCCCAGCGTGGTCGATTGGCGCAAGATGAACAACATCACACCGACCAGGATGAACAGCGGCGAAAGCCACGAGAGATCGCGCGAGAACACCACGGCCATCAGGCTCGTACCAATGTCGGCACCCAACATGACCGCCAGCGCCGAAGGTAGCGTCATCAGACCCTGGCCCACAAATGCAGCGACTATGAGGGCGGTGGCCGTGCTGCTTTGCACCAGCGCCGTCACCCCAATGCCCGAGAGGCAAGCGGCAGCCCGGTTTGACGTGCTTTTGGCCAGCACATTACGCAGGCTGGCGCCAAACACGCGCAGGATGCCGGTGCGCACCAGGTGCGTGCCCCACACCAGGAGGGCAATGGCCGCCAGCAAATTCAGGAGATGGGTCACGTGGGGAGGTTAAGGGTTGCGTGTTATTTGGACCGTTTCACCCGCAAGATTTCATCCAGAATCAGGCACGCAGCACCGATGCTAATGGCGCTGTCGGCGATGTTGAAAGAGGGGAAATACCCCCCGTGGAACACCGGCTTGAGCCAGTCCCAGTGGAACTGCAAAAAGTCCACCACGTAGCCGTACAACAAGCGGTCGATCACATTGCCAATCGCGCCGCCCAATATGCAGGCCATGGCGAACGAAAACAGCTTTTGCCCAGGGTGGGATTTGAGCATCCAGATGATGAAGCCCGCTGCCGCAAAACCAATGCCTGTGAAAAACCAGCGATGCCAGCCGCCCGCACCCGCCAAAAACGAAAAGGCTGCGCCTTCGTTGTGGACTCGGACTACGTTGAAAAAGCTCGCTACGAATGTGCTGTCGCCCAGTTTGTAGTGGCCGACGATGAGCACCTTGGTGAACTGGTCGGTGATCAGGATGATGAGGGCCAGGCCGAGCCAGGCTATCAGGCTGGCCCTTGAGGTGCCACCGCCCGAACCACCGCCCTCAAACCCGCCACCGGATTTGCCCGCCGGTTTTTTGCCGCCGGCGCCTTTGCCTGCTTTGTCTGCATAGGCCATCAAACAAACTCCCGCGTTTCGCCAATGCCGTACAGGTTGCCGATACAGCGGCCACAAATGGTGGGGTGAGCTGTATCGTGCCCCACATCGGCCACATAGTGCCAGCAGCGCTCACATTTGGTGTCGGTTGAAGGGGTGACTGAAACCTTCAATGCTGTACCGTTCGTTGCGTCCAGGCCCGACACGATGAAGGCAAATTTCAGATCGGTACCCAGCGATTCCAGATCAGCATGTAATTCGGCTGGTACCTCCAGCGCAATCGTGGCCTGCAATGACGAACCGATCTTGCCATCGGCCCGCAAGGCTTCGATTTCTTTGTTCACCCCATCGCGCACCTGGCGAATACGGCTCCACTTGTCCAGCAGTGCCTGGTCTGGCGCCTCCAACGGCAAATAGGTATCAAGGAAAATCGACTCGGCATGCGCTGCAGGCACTTTTCCCGCCTTGGCCATCTCGCGCCAGGCCTCTTCGGCTGTAAAGCTCAAAAACGGTGCCATCCAGCGCACCATGGCCTGGGTGATTTGCCACAGGGCGGTTTGTGCGCTGCGCCGCGCCAGTGATTTCGGCGCGGTGGTGTAGAGCCGGTCTTTGAGCACATCGAGGTAAAACGCGCCCAAATCTTCGCTGCAATAGATTTGCAATTTGGCTACCACCGGGTGGAATTCATACACCTCGTAATGCGCCAGTATTTCAGCTTGCAGCTGCGCCAAACGGCTCAGCGCAAACCGGTCAATTTCCACCATATCGGCCAGCAGCACGGTGTCGGTAGCCGGGTCGAAATCGCTCACGTTGGCCATTAGAAATTTCAGCGTATTGCGGATGCGCCGGTAGGTGTCCACCACGCGGGCCAGGATTTTGTCGTCGCCTGCAATGTCGCCCGAATAATCACTGGCCGCCACCCACAGGCGTACGATCTCTGCGCCAAGTTTCTGGTTGACCACCTGGGGCTCGATGCCGTTGCCCAGGCTTTTGCTCATCTTGCGGCCTTGCGCGTCGACGGTGAAGCCGTGCGTCAGGATGGCGCGATACGGCGCTCGGTCGTACATGGCGCAGGCCGTGAGCAAGGACGAGTGGAACCAGCCGCGATGCTGGTCGTGGCCTTCGAGGTAGAGGTCGGCCTCGGGGCCGGGCCTTCCGGTGGCGGGGTCTATTTCATCATGTGCATGGGCCAGGTGGCTGCCTGGCAAATTGCCTTTGTGGCTGCCTTTGAGCACCGTGGTGTGGGTGGTACCTGAATCGAACCAGACTTCCAGGATGTCCTGGCTCTTGGTGTAGGCGGGCGCGTCATCTGCGCAGCCTAGTTTGGCAAAAATGTCACGGGTTTCGGCCTTGCTCCATGCCTCGATGCCGCCGGCTTGCACCATGTCGGCGGCGATGTCCAGAATCTCCATGGTTTTCGGGTGCAACTCGCCACTGTCTTGGTGCAAAAAGAAGGGCAAGGGCACGCCCCAACTGCGTTGGCGGCTGATGCACCAATCAGGCCGCCCGGCAATCATGTCGTGCAGACGGACTTTGCCGTTTTCAGGGTAAAACTGGGTTTGTTCGATGGCATCCAGCGAGAGTTGGCGCAATGGTTTGGGCGCTTTATCCTTGGTGAACACACCAACGCCTTCATCCATACGAATGAACCATTGCGCCGCAGCCCGGTAGATTACCGGCGTTTTGTGGCGCCAGCAATGCGGGTAGCTGTGGGTGATGTCCACCGTGCTGAAAAGCCGGCCCGCGTCGCGCAGCGTGTTGATGATGACCGGCGCGGCTTTCCAGATGTGCTGGCCGCCGAACAGGGCGAAATCAGCCGCATAGGCCCCATTGCCCTGCACCGGGTTCAAAATATCATCGTATTTCACACCGTGGGCCACGCAGCTGTTGAAGTCTTCTACACCATAGGCGGGTGAAGAGTGCACCAGGCCGGTGCCGTCGTCGGCGGTGGCGTAATCGGCCAGATAGACGGGGCTCAGGCGGTCATAGGCTTTATCGACATGCGCCAGCGGGTGTTTGAAGTTGATGCCGCCCAGGTTTTTGCCTTGCGTTGTAGCGATGACGGTGCCCGTCAGCCCAAAACGTTCCAGGCATTTTTCAACCAGCGATTCGGCCAGCACCAGCAAACCTTTGGGTGTATCGACCAGCGCATAAACCAGCTCGGGGTTGAGGTTGAGGGCCTGGTTGGCGGGGATGGTCCAGGCGGTGGTGGTCCAGATGACGGCGAAGGCTTCTTTGTCCAGCGATTTCAATCCGAACGCAGCGGCCAGCCGGTCCGGCTCGGCGCACAAAAACCCGACATCCAGCGTCTGCGATTTTTTGTCGGCGTATTCGATCTCGAACTCGGCCAGCGAAGAGCCGCAATCAAAACACCAGTAAACCGGTTTCAAACCCCGGTATACAAAACCGCGTTCCATCACCCGCTTGAAGGCGCGGATTTCGTTCGCCTCGACTTCCGGGTCCATGGTTTTGTAAGGGTGGCCCCAATCGCCGAGCACGCCCAGGCGTTTGAATTCGGCCATCTGGATGGCGATTTGTTCGGTGGCGAAGGCGCGGCTTTTGGCTTGCATCTCGTCGCGCGGCAGGTTGCGGCCGTGTTTTTTCTCGATGGCGTTTTCAATCGGCAGGCCGTGGCAATCCCAACCGGGGATGTACTGCGCGTCAAGCCCACTGAGCTGGCGCGCCTTGACGATCATGTCCTTCAGAATCTTGTTGACCGCGTGGCCCATGTGGATCTGGCCATTGGCGTAGGGCGGGCCGTCGTGCAGGATGAACTTGGGTTTGCCCAAACGGGCATCGCGCAGTTTTTTGTAGATGCCTTTGTCTTCCCATTCTTTCACCCAGCCCGGCTCGCGCTTGGGCAAATCGCCGCGCATGGGGAAGGGCGTGTCGGGCAAATTCAGGGTGCTGCGGTAGTCCGCCTTGGGCGCGGATTCAGGGGATGCATTCGGTGCGGTCATGGGGTCACTCAGGGCTTGGGGGGTGTCTTGGCCAACAATGGCTTTCGCGTCAGCGGGCAGTGCTGCGGCGGGCTTTAAAAATAGGCGGCGCGGGGCTAAGTGCGCCAGGGGGCCCTGTCAAATTCGTGCGCCCAAAATTCGCGTAGCCGGGGCAGTGGGCGTAGCCTGCAACAACCAGGCGCGTGCGTCGGCGCAGTCTTTTTCAATGCCTTGAGTCAAGGCATCCAGGCTGTTGTATTTCAATTCGCTGTGCAGTTTGTGCAGGAGTTCCACCCGGATGATTTTACCGTAGGCTTCGGTGGCGTTAGCACCTGCGCCAAAGTGTGCCGGCCATTGCAGGCAATGCGTCTCCAGCAACACCCGCCCGCCGTTGATGTCGTTCGGGTCCAAAGAAGGGCGCACCCCCAGGTTGGCGACACCCGGAACGGCCTGTGCGTCCAGGCCATGCACTTGCACGACAAAAATGCCGCTGGCAGCTGGTTTCCAGTGTTTGAAGCGCAGGTTCAGGGTGCGAAAACCCAGTGGCCTTGATGCATCGCAACCCAACGTGCGCCCCAGTTTGCGGCCATGCACCACATGCCCAGAAATGCGGTACGGACGGCCCAGCAAACGGGCCGCGTTCTCCATGTTGCCGTCAGCCAAAGCAGCGCGGACGGCTGAACTGGAGACGCGCAAACCGTGCACCTCGTAGCTGTTCATGCGGGCCACGTCAAAACCAGCCTTGTCGCCTGCCGAATCCAATGCGGCGTAATCACCGGCCCGTTTGGCACCATAGCGAAAATCGTCACACACCAGCACGTACTTTGCACCTAGCCCGTGCACCAGCACCCGATCCACAAAGGCCTGTGGCGACATGGCGGCCAGCTGCGCGTTGAAGGGCAACACCACCACTTGGTCAATGCCGCAGGCCGCCAGGTCGATCAGTTTGTCGCGAAGCGTGCCGATGCGGGCCGGAGCGAGTTCGGGTTTGCCGGTGGCCTGCGCAAAGTAGTCGCGTGGGTGCGGCTCAAAGGTCATCACACAACTGGGCAGGCCGCGTTGGCGCGCTTCGTCGCGCAACAAAGCCAGCATGGCCTGATGGCCCCGGTGCACGCCGTCGAAATTGCCGATGGTGAGGGCGCAGGCCGGGGCCAGGCCAGGGTGCTCAAAACCGCGAAACACTTTCATGAAAAACCCCGACGCAAATTCATCGCAAAAACACTTATTTTTGATAGCAATCCATGGGCTTTTAATAAGCCCTTTGGCGCTGATGTGACATAAAAACAAGTTATATTGTCACCTAGTGGCACGCGTGATCTTTTTGGGTCAAGCCGCCAATGACTTTTTGCTGGTCTCGGTGGTTTTTCAACTGTTGAACGGAGGCAATTTTGAAGGTCTTGAAGCTGTCAGCGCAAGGGTTGCCGCAATCCTGGATATCGCTTGAACAGGCGGTGATCCACTACGCAGCCGAAGAGGTACGCTGGGAATCGGGTGCCGAGGTCGCGGTTTTCCGTGGCGGCCACAACGCGGCGACGGGGCTTCAATCCATCATCACCGTGAACAGCATCATTGGCACCAAAGGCGTGCCCAATATCAACCCGTTTACCCTCCGCCCCAGCCTGACCAACAGCAAATTATTCGTGCGTGACCGCAATGTGTGTGCCTACTGTGGCTCGGTTCATGACGAAGAAGAACTCACCCGCGAACACATCATCCCGTTCGCGCAAAACGGGCGAGACCACTGGATGAACGTGGTCACGGCCTGCCGTGCCTGCAACCACCGCAAGAGCAGCCGCACACCCGAGCAGGCCCATATGCCGCTGTTGTACGCGCCCTATGTGCCCAGCCTATGGGAAGACTTCATCTTGCGCAACCGCCGTATTCTGGCGGACCAGATGGAGTTTTTGATGGCGCACGTGCCCAAGTCGTCACGTCTGTTGGCTTAGCTCTGGTCCCTTTGGCGGGTAGCCCCTCAGCCAGCCCAGGGCGGCTGCCTCCGTGTCACCCGGCGCGTGAAACGATTTTTTTCCTTGCCAGAGGTACTGGGCGCGCCTCCTTCTTTAC
>JANOWY010000196.1:0-3075 GCA_031418135.1 Rhodoferax sp.
GCTGAACAGCGGCTTCATGATCGTGCACGTCACCGCCGCCGCGCTGGCCAGCGAAAACAAATCCTTGGCGCATCCGGCCAGCGTAGACAGCCTGCCCACTTCGGCCAACCAGGAGGATCATGTGAGCATGGCGACCTTTGCCGCACGGCGTCTTGCGCCCATGCTCGGCAATACGGCGCATATCGTGGCCATCGAGTTGCTGGCTGCGGCCCAGGGTATCGAGTTCCTGCGTCCGCTCACCAGTTCGCCCGCAATGGAAAATGTGCTGCGCCTGATCCGCAATGTGTCGCCGGCGATGATGCAGGATCGCAGCCTCGCGCCTGACATGACTGCCGTCAAAGATATGGTGCTGCAGGGCACCGTGGGCGCAGCGATTGAGATCACTGTGCCCGAATTGCTAAGCCTTCAGTTGGCTTGACTATTTCGTATCGTTACCTGTTACTGATTTCGTTTCTGACATTTTCAACCCAGGAGAACCCATGAAAAAACTGTTGACCGCTACTGCCATCGCCTTGTTCCTTGCTGGTGCCCATGCCCAGGAAACCAAAATTGCCATCGGCATCTCGGGCTGGACGGGCTTCGCCCCGCTCACGCTGGCCAAGGAAGCCGGTATCTTCAAGAAAAATGGTTTGGACGTATCCATAAAGAAGATTCCGCAGAAAGACCGCCACCTCGCCATCGCCTCGGGTGACATCCAGTGCGCCGCCACAACCGTGGAAACCTGGGTGGCATGGAACGCTGCCGGTGTGGCCACCACGCAAATTTTTCAGCTTGACAAAAGTTATGGCGCAGACGGGATGGTGGTCAAACCTGGCATCACCAAGATCAGCGACCTCAAGGGTAAAACAGTGGCGGCCGATGCCCCAGGAACCGCACCCTACTTCGGCTTGGCCTGGATGCTCAAGAAGAACGGCCTTTCCATCAAGGACGTGAAGGTGGTGAACCTCTCGCCCCAGGCTGCGGCCAACGCCATGATTGCCGGCAACAACGATATCGATGCCGCGATGACTTATGAGCCCTACCTGGGCGCTGTGCGCGCCAAACCCGAGGCCGGCAAAATCATCGCTACCACGCTGGATTACCCAATGGTGATGGACACCTTTGGCTGCACACCCAAGTTTTTGGGCGACAACGCCAAGGCGGCCAAGGCGCTGGCCGACAGCTATTTTGAAGCGGTTGAGTTAATTGCGAAAGACCCGAAGCGCAGCTTTGAAATCATGGGCGCCGACGTCAAGCAGTCGGGTGAACAGTTCGAGACAAGCCAGAAATACCTGCGCTGGCAAGATCGTGCTGCCAACCAGAAATTTTTTGCCGGAGAGCACGCACAGTTCAGCAAAGAAGCGGCTGACTTGCTGCTTGAAATCGGCGTCATCAGGGCGATGCCCGACATGAGCAAACTCGCAGATACCCGCTTCCTCAAGTAATTCACGAAGCAAGAGTATGCGTCCGTTGCAACCGGTGAGCCCCGGCACCCGCGTGGTGCTGGGGGTGAGTTTCTTCATCCTGTTTTTTGCATTGTGGGCCGCCGTTACGTTTGGCGGCATGGTGTCCAAGACTTTCCTCGCAGACCCCCTGACCATGGTGCGTTCGGGTTATGACCTGCTGGTCAACCAGGGTTTCATCAAGGACATCGGCATGACGGTGTGGCGCGTGCTGGGCGGTTTTGTCATTGCAACTGTTTTGGCCGTGCCACTGGGTGTGCTGATGGGCGCGTACAAGCCGATTGAAGCGTTCTTTGAGCCTTTTGTGAGTTTTGCCCGCTACTTGCCGGCCTCGGCTTTCATTCCGCTCTTGATCCTGTGGGCCGGGATCGGTGAGGCGCAGAAACTCAGCGTGATCTTCATTGGCAGCTTTTTTCAATTGGTGCTGATGATTGCCGTGAGCGTGGGCAACACCCGACGCGATTTGGTGGAGGCAGCGTACACATTGGGCGCGAGCGACCGCGGTATCGTGACGCGGGTGCTGATGCCCAATAGCGCGCCCGAGATCGCCGAAATACTGCGCATGGTGTTGGGATGGGCCTGGACTTATGTGATCGTGGCAGAGCTGATCGGTGCTTCCAGCGGCATTGGCCACATGATTACCGACAGCCAAGCCTTGCTGGCCACCGACCAGATCATCTTCGGCATCATCGTGATTGGCGTGATCGGCCTGGCAAGCGACTACGCCTTCAAAGCCTTCAACCGCAAACTCTTTCCCTGGGCACGACTGTGAACATCCTCGAAGCCTCGCAGGTTTCAAAAACCTTCCCAGGTTCCAACGGTGGAACCCAGGCCCTGCAAGCCACTGACTTGATTGTGGCTGAGAACGACTTCATCACCATCCTCGGGCCCTCGGGCTGTGGCAAAAGCACGCTGCTGCGGATGGTGGCGGGGCTTGACACACCAACCACCGGTCGCATCACGCTCGACGGAAAGACAGTGAGTGGACCCGGCGCCGACCGCGGCATGGTGTTCCAGAGCTACACGCTCTTTCCCTGGCTCACCGTACTGCAAAACGTTTGTTTCGGCTTGCGTGAAAACGGCCTGCCCTTGGCCGAACAGCAAGACATTGCGCGCCAGTTCTTGGCTAAAGTCGGACTGAAAGACTTTGGCAACCATTTTCCCAAGCAATTGTCTGGTGGCATGCAGCAACGCACCGCATTGGCCCGGGCGCTGGCCAACAACCCCCGCATTTTGCTGATGGACGAGCCATTTGGCGCGCTGGACCACCAGACCCGGGAACTCATGCAGGAGCTGTTGGCCGGTATTTGGGAGGCTGAGCGCAAAACAGTGCTGTTCGTCACACACGACATTGACGAGGCCATCTTCATGGGAAGCCGGGTCATGGTGATGAGCGCCAGGCCAGGCCGCATCAAATGCGATTTACCGGTACCCATCGGGCATCCACGACATTACTCCGTCAAGACCACGCCGGTCTTTTCAGAACTCAAGGCGCGCCTGACGGAAGAGATTCGGATTGAGGTGCAGCGATCGACAGGTTTGGTGCCTGAGGCGGTTTGACATTCCGCAATAAGAGTTAATACGCTGCAATCACGCCATCACTGCGCGGGTCTGCTGCACCCAGGTACAGGCC
>JANOWY010000197.1:0-14627 GCA_031418135.1 Rhodoferax sp.
GTGTGAACCGTTAACCGCGACAAATAAGCCCCAAGCGCTCACACAGCCTAACCGGTTTCAATTCCGGCCCCGGCTGGCGCAGGTTCCGTTTGATGGTTGATGTTTTTTAACCATTGACGGAGCTACGGCCCCAGTGCTTTGCTGCACTGTTGCCGGCGCTAGTGCCGTTGTTTGTGTGTGAGAAAAAAATGACTGATTCTTTTGCTGTGGCCGGTGACTTTTTGCCTGTCGAATTTGCGTCCACCGACGCTGTGGACACCACCGATGCTGTGGCGGTCCAACCGATTACCCCGGAAGTTGAGGTGCTGGCGGCTGAGCCAGAAGCACTGCCCAATGGCTTCCTGACCCTGGGGCTCGCCCCCGAGCTGTTGCAAGCCGTCAAAGACCTCGGCTTTACGCAGCCCACCACCGTTCAATTGCGCACCATTCCGTTGGCGATGCAAGGTACCGGCCAAGCGGCTGTCAAGTTCAATGATTTGATGGTCTCCAGCCAGACTGGCAGCGGCAAAACCGCAGCTTTCTTGTTGCCGGTGTTGCACACCTTGTTGAAGCAACAGGCCGATGCAGAAGCCCAGGAGCGCACCGATTTCGAAAAAGCCTGCGCCGATGCCATCGCCAAGGGCGAAGCGCCCCCCAAACGCGCCAAACGCAAAGACCCCACCAACCCGCGCCATTTCACGGCGGCCCAGCCCGGTGCCCTGATCGTTTGCCCCACGCGTGAACTGGCCCAACAAGTCGCCCATGACGCGATTGACCTGGTGCGCCATTGCCGTGGTTTGCGCATTGCCAATGTGGTGGGTGGCATGCCCTACCAGTTACAAATCGCCAAGTTGAACAATGCCAATTTGGTGGTGGCTACGCCAGGGCGCTTGCTGGATTTGCAGCGCTCCATGCAACTCAAACTCGATAAAGTGCAGTTCCTCGTAGTCGACGAAGCCGACCGCATGCTGGACTTGGGTTTCTCTGACGATCTGGCTGAAATCAACCAGCTGACGATTGAGCGCCAGCAAACCATGATGTTCAGCGCTACCTTTGCACCGCGCATTCAGCAACTGGCCATGCGCGTGATGCGCAACAACGGCGCCGGTGCACAACGCGTGCAGGTCGACAACCCACAGGAAAAGCACCAAAACATCAAACAAGTGATGTTTTGGGCCGACAACGCCCAGCACAAACGCAAGCTGCTGGACCACTGGCTGCGCGACACCACCATCAACCAGGCCATTGTTTTCGCCAGCACCCAAATTGAGTGCGACGGCTTGGCCAATGATTTGCAACAAGACGGCTTTGATGCCGTTGCCCTGCACGGAGCCTTGAACCAGGGCCTGCGCAACCGCCGTTTGATGGCGCTGCGTGAAGGCCATGTGCAGATTCTGGTGGCAACCGACGTGGCCGCGCGTGGCATTGATGTGCCCACCATCAGCCACGTGTTCAACTTTGGCCTGCCGATGAAGGCTGAAGACTACACCCACCGCATTGGCCGCACGGGCCGCGCCGGGCGTGATGGCCTGGCCGTCACCTTCGCCGAATTCCGTGACCGCCGCAAAATTTTCGACATCGAAGCCTACAGCCGCCAGCCCATCAAGGCCGACGTGATCCCCGGCCTTGAGCCCAAGCAGCGTTTCCCCGAATCGCGCCCCGGGTCCAACTTTGGCGGTCGTGTCACCCACAACAGCCGTTCCGGCGGCAATGAAGGTTTTTCGCGCGACCGCAAATTTGGTGGTGGCGGCAACGCAGGTGGCAATGGCGGCGGTTTCAACTACGAGCGCAAAGGTGGTTTTAATGACCGCTTCGCCAATGACCGAGGCCCGCAAGACCGTTTCTCCGGCGACCGTGCCAGCGGCAACCAGCAGAATTTTGGCGCGCCACGCGGTGATTTTGGTGACCGCAGCCCGGCGTTTGGCAAACCAGCATTTGCCAAACCGGCATTCTCCAAACCAGGTTTTGCCAAACCCGGCTTTGCCAAGCCAGAAGGCGCCAGAGCCTTCAAACCGGCTCCTGGCCCCAAGGTTTTTGTGCCACGTGACGCCAAGAAGCGGCCTGCCAAGTCTTTTTGATTGGAGGCCAGGCAGCCACGCAACCGGCGTGGGTGCCTGACGAGTTTTGGAAGCTGTGACAACTGGCGGTTGAATGGCGGGCAGGGCGGCGACCATAGCTGCCAATTTGGCTGCGGGTGAAGCACAGGTTCAGCAAGGATGTAAGAAAATATCGCTGTTGGCTGACCAAAATCGGTGCATCACGCGTTTGCCAGCACTGCTGGTAACCCGCCGCTGGCTCTTGTGGTTCAGCACTTGCCTTTTGACCAACCGCCATGTCCCACGCCGCGCCTTCCAAAGCTGAATTGCTCCAGGCTGTTTCTGCCGCCCTGGCGCAAGCTGGCCATCCTTTGCGTGGTTCTTTACTTCAGAAACTCGAAGACAAGGGCCTGGCCCATGACCACGTGCGTATTTTGGGCAGCGGCTTGCTGGCCCGGGTTCCCAAACAAAGCCAGATGCAATTGGCCGCACAGGACAACCTGAAGTACCAGCGCATCTGTTTTGAACGTGCCCTGACCAGTGGCCACGTGCCCCATTTGCATGGGGTGCTTGAACCATCTACCCATTTGCCGCGCGGTGCCCTGCTGGTGGAAGAAATCGTCGGCCGGGCCGTGCAAATGCCACAGGATGTCGGCCTCGTCGTGCATGCACTGGCATCCATTCATACCCTGCCATTGCCTTCTCATGAAGGTCGCGCACCGCTGATCAATCTGGCTGACCCGTTGCGGGCGCTGTTTGATGAGGTGTCTGAGCAATCGCGGTTTTTGCTGTCTGCCGGTGTGTCGGCACGGGTGCATTCCGTGCTGCAGGCCGAACTGGCAGGTTTACAGCAACTGTGTGACCAAGCGCCGCGCCCTGATCAATGCCTGATCGCCTTTGACGGGCACCCCGGAAACTATGTCATCCGTGACATGGCCGGGTCTGGGCCCGCAGCGATTCTGGTGGATCTGGAAAAGTGCCGGTATAGCTACCCCAGCCTGGATCTGGCCCACGCAACGCTGTACACCTCCACGACCTGGGATGCGCAGGTGAACGCAGTGTTGTCACTTCGTGAGGTCCGGGATGCTTACCGGGTATGGGCTAATGCCGTCGGGCCGCAGGTGGCGCAGGCCATGCATTCCTGGCATCTGCCGCTGCGCCGGGCGATGTGGCTGTGGTCAGTGACCTGGTGTGCCAAATGGCGCTCGCTCAGTGGCGCGGCCGCGCGGGATTCCGGCGATGGGGAGGATTGGTCTGCGCAACGCAGTGACGCCGCCCTGATTGCACACGTGCGGGGGCGTGTGGATCATTATTTGTCAGACGAAGTTGTGGACCGCGTACAGGACGAACTCCTGCAGCTGGAACAGGTTTTGGGCTAAGGGCGCCAAACGATGGCTTTGGCATTGCGCATCGTGATTCCCACCTTGAACGAAGGTGAAACCCTGGCGGCCTGTTTGCAGAACTTGGAGGCCTTGCGAGAACAAGGCGTTCAGGTCGTTGTGGCCGACGCAGGCAGCACCGACACGACCTGGGCGCTGGCCTGTGCCGGGGCAGACCAGGTGATCACGGCCCCGCGCGGGCGGGCATCACAAATGAACGCAGGGGCAGCCTGGAAGCCTGCTGCCTGGCCTGGTGCCGTGAAGTTTTCCTTTGGTGCTTCTGGCGTTGACGGCGATAGGCATGCCGACACTGAGGTTTTGTTGTTTTTGCACGCCGACACGCGCTTGCCGCCCCATGCTGACGCGCTGATCTTTCAAGCGTGTGAAGAGGGCCATGTCTGGGGGCGGTTTGATGTGGCCTTTGCGCCACCAGGCCGCTTGGCCTGGATCGCCGCCATGATGAATCTGCGCTCGGCCGTTAGCGGCATCTGCACGGGCGACCAGGGTATCTTTGTCAGGCGTGCGGTTTTTGAATCACTGGGCGGGTTTGCCAACCAGCCCTTGATGGAGGACATCGAGCTCTCAAAACGCCTCAAACGGGTGGGCTGGCCGGCCCGTATCAAAACCACCGCAACAACCTCGGCGAGGCGCTGGGAGACGAAGGGTGTTTGGCGCACTATCGGGTTGATGTGGCGCCTGCGCCTGGCGTATTTTTGCGGAGCCAGCCCGCAGGCGTTGGCCCATCAGTATGGCTATCGCCCTGCGCCAGTACCTGCCAGCGCCGCTTTGGCTGTGCTGGCCAAAGCGCCTGTGGCCGGGCTGGCCAAAACACGGCTGGCCCCGCTATTGGGTGCCCAGGGCGCGGCCCGCGCCCAGCGCCGCTTGACGTTGAACACCTTGCATGTTGGCAGCCAGGCGGGCCTGCATTCACTGGCGCTGTGGTGTGCCCCCGACACCCGTCACCGCTTCTTCCGGGCACTGGCACACACCCTTGGCGTGGCGTGTATCACCCAGGTTGAGGGCGACTTGGGGCTGCGGATGCGCCATGTGTTTCAGCAGCATTTTGAAGAACACCAGGACATCCCCCTGCTGCTGATCGGCACCGATTGCGCCGTGCTTGCACCAGGCCACCTTCAGCAAGCCGCCCAAGCACTGCAGACGCACGACGTGGTGGTGATGCCGGCAGAAGATGGCGGCTATGTGATGATCGGCATGCGGCGGCTGGTACCCGGTGTGTTTGACAACATCCGGTGGAGCAGCCCCGAAGTGATGGCGCAAACCCGCGAACGGCTGCGCCAGGCGCAAGCCAGTTGGCTGGAGCTGCCGGTTTTGTGGGACGTCGACGAGCCGGTCGATTGGCTCCGTTTGCAAGCGCTGGTGCACCCACCGCCCCATTCCCGTACACCCACCAGGCCACCGCCATGAAGCAAGCACATCTGAATATCCATCACCGCGCGCCAGACTGGTACCGCGCCCGGCTGGCCTTGCCGCAGGGGCGCTGCCAGGTGGTGATCGACACCGATGCAGCGAATGAAATTGACGACCAATTCGCCCTGGCCTGGGCGTTGCTCTCGCCGCAACAGATTGAGATCAAGGGTGTTTATGCCGCCCCGTTCTCGTTTGCCCACCGCCGCGCGATGTACCCCAACGCACCAAGTGATGCCGCGCCATTTAACCCGCCCGGCATCGGCATGCAACGCAGTTATGACGAAATCATCGCGGTGTACGACAAATTGGGCCTGCCCAGCCAGGGCCAGGTATGGCGTGGCAGTGCGGGCTACCTGCCAGCGCCGCACACACCGTTGCACAGTGATGCTGCACAACACCTGGTGGCTACGGCCCGCGCTTGCCCCGCCGACCAGCCCTTGTATGTGCTGGCGCTGGGGTGCGTGACCAATGTGGTCAGTGCGTTGCTGATGGCCCCGGATATTGCCGACAAACTGGTGGTGGTGTGGACCAGCGCCTTCCCCTCGCATGCCCCCCACGCCAACCGTTCGTTCAACCTGGAGCAAGACCTGTACGCCAGCCAGGCGTTGTACGCCTGTGGTGTGCCGCTGGTTTACCTGCCGGGTTACCACGTGGGTGCGCAGCTGCGCTTGTCGCTGGCTGAGGTGGAGCGTTACGTGCAGGGCAGAGGTGCCATGGGCGACTACTTGCATGAATTGTTTACCCACAACCCGCTGTGGCCCATGATGGGTTTGAACGGCGCAGGCCCTCACAGCTGGGTGATTTGGGACCTGATCAACATCGCCTGGATGTTGCAGCCCGCCTGGGTGCCCAGTGAACTGGTGGCCACGCCAAGGCTGGATGACCAGCTCTTTTGGCAAGCCGATCCGCTGCGCCCCTTGATGCGCGAAGCGTTTGGCGTGCAACGCGACGCGATTTTTAACGACCTGTTTGCCAAGCTGGCTCAGCATTCGTTCAAAACCAAAAATTAAATAAACTTCAAATTTATTTTTATAAATATAAGTTAATTGTTCATGAATATAATGCATTATATGTTATATAATTAATAACAAATATGATATAAATATACAATTATATTGTACAAAAACATAAATAGACTATTAAAAAATATACTTGGTCAAGGTGCTCGGCACCGCTCATTCAGCGAGGCAAATCGCCGAAAATGCAGGAAGGAGAAATTTCATGGCACTTCCATCACCCGCAGTCGACTTCGAACTTTTGTTCGAATCAGCCCCGATTTCACTTTGGCTGGAAGACTACAGCGCCCTGAAATTATTATTTGACCAATGGCGCGCCCAGGGTGTTGAAGACCTTGTCGCACACCTGGCGCAAACGCCCGGCCTGCTGACGACCTGTGCGGCCTGTTACCGTGTCATTCAGGTCAACCGCAAAACGTTGGCCCTGATGGGGGCTGGCAGCCAGTCTGAATTGCTGCAGCGGCTCCCGGAAGTTTTTCGGCATGACATGCACCAAAACATGGTGCCGGAACTGGTGGCGTTGTGGTCGGGCCAACTGAGTGTTGCCAGCCGTTCGGTCAATTACAGCCTTGACGGGCGGCGCATCGACGTGCAGGTACACGTCGCGGTGTTGCCGGGTTATGAGGCCACTTGGGAGCGGGTGATGGTATCGCTGGAAGACATCAGCACAGAGGTGGCGGCACAGGCCGAGTTGGCCCGCAGCGAGCGATATGCCCGCAGTCTGTTTGACAATTCACCGGTGTCCCTGTGGGTGGAGGATTTCAGCAACGTCAAACGCCTGCTGGATGAAGCCCGGGGCATGGGCATTGAGGATTTCCGCACCTTCATCAGTGTTCACGCAGAATTCGTTGACCGCTGCATGGAAGAAATCAAGGTACTGGAGGTGAACCAGCAAACCTTGTCGATGTTTGGGGCCCGTACCAAAGGCGAGCTGACCGGGCAATTGGAACGCGTGTTTCGGGATGAAATGCGTACCTCGTTTGCCGAACAGCTGCTGGATCTGTGGAACGGCAAACTGGTGCAAATGCGCGAAGTGGTGAACTACTCGCTCACCGGTGAAATCATCAACATCCACCTGCAGTTTTCGGTGATGCGGGGGCATGAGAGCGACTGGGGGCGGGTGCTGGTGTCGCTGGTTGACATCACCGCCCGCAAAAAGGCCGAAGCCTACCTGGAGTATCTGGGCAAGCACGATTCGCTGACGCGCCTGCGCAACCGGGCTTTTTATGTGGAAGAGCTCAACCGGGTCTCACGCAAGGGCCCCTGGCCCCTGAGTGTTTTGGCCTTTGACCTCAATGGGCTCAAAGGGGTGAATGATTCCGAAGGCCATGCCGCCGGCGACAGCCTGTTGCGGCGCACTGGCGAGGTGTTGACCAATGCCACGCAGGGCCATCCGTATTGTGTGGCGCGGGTCGGCGGTGACGAGTTTGCGGTGTTGATGCCCGGCTGTGACGAGCGCCTGGCGGCCAGCCTCAAGGGCCGGGTTGAATCCGTGATGGAACTGAACAACCAGTTCTATTCGGGCCATCACCTGAGCCTGGCGATTGGCCATGCCACCTGTCTGAACGCCGGCGACGTCGAAGATGCCTTGCATCGCGCCGACCGTGCCATGTTTGAGGCCAAAGAGCAGTTTTACAAAACCAGCAAGTTTGACCGTCGCCACATCTAACGGCCGGTCCGACCGCTGGCCAGGCGGTGCTGCGCAACAGGTGTTGCAGCCTCAGGTTTTGACCGTCGATTCGATCACGCTTCGGTGGATCAGCACCGGCTGCTCGCCGATGTGAAATGCCAGTTTGCGGTCACGCAGGGCAGCATCAAAGGCAGTGACCCGCTCAAACCGGCGCAGGTGCTCAGTCCACGAGGCATCGGTAATCTGTTCCACAAAACGCCCCGGCACGGCCACATCGCGCAGCAACTCCCAATGCAACGCGCCATGGCGCAGTCGGCTGCTGCGGCTTTGTTGCATGAGGGCCCTAAATTCAGTGGCCTGGGCTGGGTCAATCAGGTACTCAATGGTGGTCAACACCTGCCCGTTTTGCGGTGGTGATTCGGCGACGGGTACGTGGAACTGGTCTGACGGCGTCAGGTCTTCCTCGACCCGGTGGTCTTTCATCAGCCAGATCACCAGCAACATGCCGGCGTAGCCGGTGACCGCCGCCATGCAGATGCTGATCTGCACTGTTGCCACTGTGGCCACCTGGCCCCAAACGGCG
The DNA here is from genome assembly GCA_031418135.1 of Rhodoferax sp. Lineage (GTDB taxonomy): Bacteria > Pseudomonadota > Gammaproteobacteria > Burkholderiales > Burkholderiaceae_C > JANYCG01. Next base: position 8,052 of record JANOWY010000197.1, read on the forward strand.
GCCCCCAGCGCGTTGGCGCCCATGATGGCCATTTGGTACATCGACATGCAACGCGCCCGTACCCAATCGGGCAGGCCCATTTGCAGCGACACGCTGAGCGCATTGGCAGTGGTGATCCAGGCCATGCCCACCGCCACCATCACGGGCGCGGCAATCCAGGCGTTGGGCGCAAAGGCCATCACCACCATCGCTACCGATTGCAGCAGGGCGCTGCGGGCCACCAGGCCGTCGCGCGACCACATTTGCCGCAGCCGCGGCATATACAGGGCCGCGCTGATCGCACCCGCGCCCATGGCCGCCAGCAGCAGCGTATAGGTACCGGCATCGCCTCCGTGCAGGCCGCGTGCCACCAGGGGCAACAAAGCCAACAACGCGGTGCTGTGAAAGAAAAACAGCGAAATGCGAACCAGCACCCCCTTGAGCTGGCTGGATTGCCCGGCAAATTGCAAGCCCACACGGATGGCGCTGAGCAGTTTTTCGGGTCCCAGGGGCGGCGGCTGCACGGTGCGGTGCCAGCGCGAAATCACCCAGGCCGCCATCAGTGAGAGCACCGCATTGAGCAAAAATACGTAGGCACTGCCCAGGCTGGCGATCAAGGCACCAGCCACCAGCGGCCCGGCGATGCGGGAGGCATTCATGGCAATGCCATTGAGCGCCAATGCAGCGGGCAGGGTTTCGCGTTTCACTAGTTCCGGCACGATGGCGGAATACACCGGCCAGCGCAACGCCAGCCCTATGCCATTGGCAAAGGTGAGCGCCAGCAGCAAGCCCGGCGTGATGACACCGGCAAACACCGTCACGCTCAAAATCACGGCCACCAGCGCCACCCAGATTTGTGTGCCCAGAAAGAAGCGCTTGCGGTCCAGAATGTCGGCCAGTGCGCCGCTGGGCAGGCCCAGCAGAAACACCGGCAGGGTCGAGGCCGTGGCCACCAGCGCCACCCAGATCGGCGTAGTGGTCAATGAGGTCATCATCCAGGCCGCGGCCACATCGTTCATCCACAGGCAGACATTGGCGGTCAGCCAGGTGAACCACAACATGCGGAACACCGGAACCTGCAAGGGTGCCAATGCCGCCGTCAAGGTTGGCGCCGTCGGCAGGGCTTGCGGTAGATCGGGGAGTGGACTGGGCATCGTGCCTGGCCGGCTGCGTTTGCGTTACATCAACAGGTGTTCCCCCGCGTTGTCGCCGCCCAGGGTAACGTAGTTCACCTTGCGGATGTCCATCAGCTTTTTGCCGCCCGAGTAACTGATGGAGCTTTGCACGTCTTGCTCCATCTCCACCAGCGTGTCGGCCAGTTTGCCCTTGATCTCTTCCAGGATGCGTTTGCCTTCCACGTGTTTGTATTCGCCTTTGTTGAAGTCGCTGGCCGAGCCGTAATACTCTTTGTACAACTTGCCATCCACTTCTACCGTTGCCCCGGGCGATTCTTCATGCCCGGCGAACAACGAACCAATCATCACCATGGTGGCGCCAAAACGCACCGATTTGGCGATGTCGCCATGGTCGCGGATGCCGCCGTCGGCAATGATGGGCTTGGTGGCCACGCGGGCGCACCACTTCACCGCCGAGAGTTGCCAGCCGCCGGTGCCAAACCCGGTTTTCAGTTTGGTGATGCACACTTTTCCAGGGCCAATGCCCACTTTGGTGGCATCAGCACCCCAGTTTTCCAGGTCAATCACGCCTTCGGGGGTACCCACATTGCCCGCGATGACGAAGGCTTGCGGCATCTTTTCTTTCAGGTAGCCAATCATGTTCTTCACGCTGTCGGCATGGCCGTGCGCAATGTCTATGGTGATGTAGTCGGGCGTGAGGCCTTCGGCGAGCATGCGGTCCACCGTGTCGTAATCGGGCTTTTTCACACCCAGTGAAATTGAGGCAAACAGGCCCTTGGCCTTCATGTTGCGGGTGAACACCAGATTGTCCAGGTCAAACCGGTGCATCACGTAAAAGTAACCGTTTTGCGCCAGCCATTCACAAATCGGTTCATCCACCACGGTTTTCATGTTGGCGGGCACCACCGGCAATCGGAACTTGCGCCCACCCAGCTCCACCCCGGCATCACATTCAGAACGGCTCTCCACCCGGCATTTGCGCGGCAGCAGGAGGATGTTGTCGTAGTCAAATATTTCCATGGCAGCGCTTCCAGAATCAGGTCAAAAAATGGCCAAAAAAAACCGGGCTACATGTGCTGAGGCCCGGTGCTTGATTCTACGCGGACTGATGTTTGGGTTTTGGCCCTTGGTGTAGCGCTGCGGACCTTCGCCTTGTGCGTTGCATTGCCTTACGGCTGGCACACGCTGACTGCGCTGGCCAGCAACCGGCCTTGGGCATCTTCCACCCAGCCGATCACGTTGATGTGTTCCGGGTTGCTGCCGGGTGGCAGGTTCATGGGGCGGGATTCAAAATGTCGATTGGCCCTGTCGGCGGGCGTTGGTTGGGTAGCCCGGCGCGGTGCGTTCCAAGTGGAAACCAGGCTGTTGCGCACCAATGCGCGGCTGACCGGGCTGCCTTCTGAACCGGCGGGGATGGTTTCCGTCAACAGCAGCCAGGCAGTCAAGGGGTAGCGCAGCCGGGTACGTGGGCCTGTCGCCTCAAGGGGAAGACGTAATTCGATGGATGCGCCAACATAACCGTTCAAGGCAATACCCCGGGCGACCCTCAAAGGCGCTGGGCCTGTTTTGTCAGCGGGTCGGATGTTGCCCACTGTGCTGTTGTTTGCGAATGCCCGCTGATTGAAAGGAAAAGCGGCCACCGAACGGTGCGTTAACGCGGCCGAGGGGCTCACCGCTTTCAAAGCTTCGAGCCGTTGCACGGCATCCCGCAGGGCCACGGCAGACAGTGGCGCGTCGTCGCCCTGGCGGCCCGGCAGCACCCAATCCAGCGCAATCTCACCCGGCTTGGCGGTTGGCGTGGCCGGGTCTTGCCAGCAGGCATCGCAATCGGCATTGATGAAACGCTCCAACAGGGCGTGCGGCATCGGTTCACCGTCGCTGGAGCAAGACGATTGAGCCATCGCCGGGCCGAACAGGGCGACGGATAGCGCGATGGACAGGCCCAAGGCCGCCAGTGCCCTCGCCGTGGCCCCCGCCGCAGGCCATCGTCTTTTGAGCGCTGCAGAAATTCCGGAAAAGCCGTTCGTCCTGAGCCTTTCGAAGGTTCCATCGACAGGCTCAGGACGCACGGCAACACAGCGAGGCCCACGATATTGGAAGCTTTCAGCCAGCCGAGTCTTGTTCAACGCAGTTCCTACAATGCAGTGATGTTTTCAGATGTTCCTACCAGCGCTTCAAGCAGCGCCACGAACCCACAGTCAGCCTTGCGCCCTGTTGCGGCCCCTGCGTCAGCAGTCGTTTCAAACTCGCCACTCTTACACAACCTCAATCCCGAGCAACGTGCGGCGGTTGTGTTGCCCGCTGAGCATGCGCTCATTTTGGCAGGCGCCGGTTCGGGCAAAACACGGGTGTTGACGACGCGTATTGCCTGGTTGTTGCAAAACGGTGCAGTGTCGCCCGGTGGTGTGCTGGCCGTCACCTTTACCAACAAGGCCGCCAAGGAAATGATGACCCGGCTGACCGCCATGCTGCCGGTGAATGCGCGGGGTATGTGGATTGGCACCTTTCATGGCCTGTGCAACCGCTTTTTGCGGGCCCACTACAAAATGGCCAACCTGCCCCAGGCCTTTCAGATTCTCGATACCCAAGATCAGTTGAGCGCCATCAAGCGCCTGTACAAGCAGTTTGGCATTGACGACGAGCGGTACCCGCCCAAAAAAACCCAGTGGTTCATTGGCGGTTGCAAAGAAGATGGCCTGCGGCCCGACGCCGTAGAAGCCAACGATTCCGAAACCCGCAAAAAGGTCGAAATTTACCAGCTGTATGAAGAGCAGTGCCAAAAAGAAGGGGTGGTCGATTTTGGCGAACTGATGCTGCGCAGTTTTGAGCTGCTGCGCGACAACGCCGCCATCCGCGAGCATTACCAGCGGCGTTTTCGCTACATCCTGATCGATGAATTTCAAGACACCAACAAACTGCAATATGCCTGGATCAAGATGCTGTCGGGTGGTGGTGGCACGGCTGAGGCGGGTTATTCGGATCAAGGTGGTTGCGTGATGGCGGTGGGCGACGATGACCAGAGCATCTACGCCTTTCGGGGCGCACGCGTGGGCAACATGGCCGACTTTGTGACCGAATTCAAGGTGCAGCACCAGATCAAGCTCGAGCAAAACTACCGCAGCGGCAGCAACATCCTGGACAGCGCCAACGCCCTCATCAGCCACAACCAGCGCCGCCTGGGCAAAAATTTGCGCACCGACCAGGGCGCAGGCGAGCCGGTGCGGGTGCTGGAATCGCCCAGTGATTTTGCTGAAGCGCAGTGGATGGTGGATGAAATCAAGCAACTGGTTCGGGAGGATATACCCCGAAGCGAGGTCGCCGTTTTATACCGCTCCAATGCACAAAGCCGGATGATTGAAACGGCGTTGTTCAATGCGGCCATGCCGTACAAGGTGTACGGCGGTTTGCGGTTTTTTGTACGCGCCGAAATCAAACATGCGCTGGCTTATTTGCGGATTCTGGAGAACCCCAACGACGACACCAGCTTCATGCGCATCGTCAATTTTCCGCCGCGCGGCATCGGTGCCCGCTCGCTGGAGCAATTGCAGGATGTGGCCCGGGCACAGGGCGGTTCGCTGCACCACGCAGTTACCGCACTCAAGGGCAAAGCAGGTGCCAACATTGGCGCATTTGTCGCCAAGTTGGACGTGATGCGCGAGCAAACACTTAACCTCAGCCTGCGCGAAATCATCGAATTGGTGCTAACGCACAGCGGCCTGGTTGAACATTACCGTGCCGACCGTGAAGGCGCAGACCGGGTGGAAAACCTGGAAGAGCTGGTCAATGCCGCCGAAAGTTTTGTCACCCAAGAGGGTTTTGGGCGAGAGGCGGTGGCCTTGCCGGTGGACGAACTGGCCTCGCAAGCGCAGCGAGCTGATGCCAACCTGCCTGGCCTGAAGGCAGATGCCCTTGAGGCTGCGCCAGATGCCGAAACGGGCGAAACCCAAAGCCCGCTCGTCGCGTTTTTAACCCACGCGGCGCTGGAATCGGGCGACAACCAGGCCCAGGCCGGGCAAGATGCCGTGCAATTGATGACGGTGCATGCCAGCAAAGGGCTGGAGTTTGACTGCGTGTTCATCGGCGGGCTGGAGGAGGGCCTGTTCCCGCATGAAAACTCGATGAGCAGCCATGACGGCCTGGAAGAAGAGCGCCGCCTGATGTACGTGGCCATCACCCGGGCCCGCAAACGCCTGTACCTCAGCCATTCGCAAACCTGCATGTTGCATGGGCAAACGCGCTACAACCTGCGCAGCCGCTTTTTTGACGAGTTGCCGGAAAACGCCTTGAAATGGTTGTCATCAAAACCAAATAATGGTAATTTTTTACAAAATAATAGTGAACTTAAAAACAATTTTTATACAAATAATGTAGCTGATAGTGCAATATTTAAAAGAACAAACGACTCAAAAAATTCAAATGATTCGTTTCAAAATAAAAATGTGGTGACGCAAGCCCCATCGGCCGGCCTCGCGTGGTTAACAGCAGGCAAAAAAGTCTTCCACAACAAATTTGGCGAAGGCACGGTGCTGACGCTGGAAGGCAACGGGGCCGATGCCCGCGCGCAAATCAATTTTCCGCGCCATGGGGTCAAATGGCTGGCGTTGTCGGTTGCCAAGTTGACGCCGTTGCCTTGAGTTCAGCGACAAGCACCGAACCCCCTATTTCAGCAAGTGGCAGTCCGCCTTGGTATAGACTGTCTTTGCAATTTAATCAAAAAGTCGGTTGCAGGGAGGCGAAATGGGTTTTGGGTTCACTTGGCGTTATGTTTGGCGTGTGCTTGGGGTCATTTCACTATTTGCCGCATTGGCTGGGCCCGCTTGGGCGACCTTTCCCGCAACTGCAATAGGCTGGCAATTCAATAGTACCCAGGGCTATGGCTGCAATGGCAAAGCCACAGCGGCCGAAGCCTGCGCTTGCAAGATGACGCCTGTGGGCGGCGGTGGGTATGGAAACTATTTGGTCACCATGATTGGTACCAAAAACGCCACCTGTGAAGGGCGGTTTGGTCTCACCACTTACAACTACCAAACCCTGATCAGTCAAAGCGACCTCTGCCCCGTCAACTCAACGCTTGGCGGCTCATCTTGTACCTGCAACCAAGGCTTTGTCGAGCTCAACGCAAATAGCGTGTATTCCTGCGTGCCAGCGCCATTCCAGATCAGTTTCAATGGCGCGACCAGCACAAAGGCGTTGCCAGCGGGCTCAGCGCTGCAGCAAACCGCTTTGGTAACGCAAGACGGCTTGATCGCGCCCAACAAATCGGTTTCCATCTCCATCACAGGCGGAGGCAGCATCAGTGGTGTCACCGATTCCACCGGCCAATTCTTCTTCAACTACCTTCCCCCGGCCAACGCTGTGGTGGACACGATCACGGGCACCTGCGATGGCTGTGCCAACACGGCCACCAGCCAAATCACCGTCACCTCCGCCGATGCCCCCAACATGTGCCTCAACGAAGCAG
>JANOWY010000198.1:0-8134 GCA_031418135.1 Rhodoferax sp.
GCGTAGGCCGCCTCGAACGGTTCCAGGTTTTTGGCGGCTTCACCCATGGCCTTGCGCAGGTAGACCAAATAATCGCGGGTAAGTTGCATGTCTTGCACACTTTGGCGCGACACCGCGCCATGGCCGGGCACGATCACCGCAGGCTTCAGGGCCAACAGTTCGTCCAGCGCGGCAATCCAGCGGCGGCTGTCAGCCTGGCCGACAAACGGAATGCGGTTGCGGAACACCAGATCGCCGGCAAACAGCAGCTGTTCATCGGGCAGGTGCACGGCCAGGTCTTCGGGCGTGTGCGAAGGCCCCATCGGATGCACCACGATGCGCACGCCACCGGCATACAGCTCGGTCGGGCCGTCCAGCCAGGTGGTGGCGGGGGTGAGCCGGGTAGTCTCATCCACCCAGGGGGCGAGCTCTGTGCGCGAGGCGATCAGCCGCAGGTGGGCGTTGTCGGAATTCAGGTATTCCTGCGCCGCGCGGTGCGCCCAAATGGCGGCGCCCAAACGCTTGAAGACCTGCAAGCCATACACATGGTCAGCGTGGTAGTGGGTGACGATGACGTGCGTGATCGGCAAAGCGGTTTTTTGCCGGATCAGCGCTACCAGGCGTTCGGCCAGCGCGGGTGCGCCCAACGCATCGATCACCACCACACCTGTGCGTGTGATGATGAACCCCGCGTTGGAGATGAAGTTCTGGTTGGCGGGTGACCCGGCCGCCGACAGGCCTTCGACGTACCAGGCCGAGGGCGACACCTGCACGGCCACCATGGGAGGCAATGCGACTGCGCCGGTGACGGATTCGGCCAAAGCCGAACCCCCAGCCACGGGCAATGGCGTGACTGGCTGTATTAACGGCGGTGCGGCACAGCCCGCCAACGACGCCAAGCTACCTGCCACCACCAAAACCGCGCCGCAGAGCCAGGGCATCATGGCAGAATCACCCCGGCAGCAATAGCGCCATCAGGCCAATGAATCGGCCCAGATGTTTTGCGCCCAGCCCATGGCGTAGGCACCTTCCAGCGCCGAAGCCGCGCCCGACACACCGCCCGCACCAGCCACCACCGTCATGGTTTTGTTGGCCGCGTTGTAGGCATGCACACTGGCCACGTGTACCACTTCGTCGGGGCTGACAAAGCTGTAGCAGGTGTTGTTGTAAATCGGGCTCTGGTTGGGCGTTTTGCCCGATAACAGCGCTACCACGGCGGCTGCGCAGGTTTTGGCATGCTGGTTGGCCATGTGGCCCGATTTGGGCATGAGCGCAGCGCTCTGGGTGGCATCACCCAGGACGTGCACGTTTTTGGCGGCTTTGGATTCAAAGGTCAAAAAGTCGACCTCGCACCAGCGTTTGTTGGCGGTGGCCAGGCCCGATTTAACGGCGATCTCGCCGGCGCGCATGGCGGGCAACACGTTCAGCACGTCAGCCTTTTGGTCGTTGTTGAACTCGAACTTCAGGGTTTTGCCGGCGGCATCGACATCGACCACGCTGTGTTTGGGGCGGTATTCGATGATGCCTGCGTAACGATCAGCCCAGGCTTTCTTGAACAACGGGCCTTTGGAGGTCACGTCGTCATTGGCATCCAGAATCAGCACCTTGCTGCGCGGTTTGGCGGCTTTGAAATAACTGGCAATCTGGCAGGCGCGCTCATACGGGCCGGGTGGGCAGCGGTAGGGTGCCAGCGGGATCGACATGGCGTAAACGCCGCCATCGGGCATGGCTTCGAGCTGGCGGCGCAGCGCCACGGTTTGGGCACCGGCTTTCCAGGCGTGCAGCACCGCGTCTTGCGCGCCGGGTTTTCCCATGCCGGGCAGGGTCTCCCACATGAAATCCACACCGGGGGAAACGATGAGCCGGTCATAAACCAGCTCGGAGCCACCCGCCAGTTTGACGGTGCGTTTGTCGGCATCTATCGCGGTGACCATGTCACGCACCAAGTTCACGCCGTGGCGGCGCACCAGGTTGTCATAAGGCGTGGTGATGTCGGCCATGGTTTTGCTGCCGCCCAACACCAGATTGGAAAGAGGACAACTGACAAAGTTGGCGTTGGGCTCGACCAGCGTGACCTGCACACCGTAATCGGACCACATGCGGACGTATTTGGCGGCGGTGGCACCCCCGTAGCCGCCGCCCACCACGACGACTTTGGGGCCACTGCCACCCGTGGCGCAGCCCGACATCAGGCCCATCGCACCGGTGGCCCCCAGGAGCCCGGCGGATGCTTGCAGAAGTGAACGGCGTTTGATCGGTGTTGTCATGTCTGTCCCCTTATTTTTTTTGCGCTGCGAAATACCCGGCGATGGCTTCGACCTGCGCATCGCTGTAACCCTTGGAGAGCTGGTGCATGATGGTGGCCGGGCGGGCACCACTCCTGAAATCAGCCATGGCCTTGACCAAACCTGCCTTGTCGTACCCCGCCAATGCCACCATGCCCGGTGCCGCAGCCCCGTTGGTGCCGTGACAGTTGGCGCAAGAGGCTGCCATGCTGCGGGCTTGAAGCGCGTCTGTTTGGGCCGAAGCCGGACCAGCGTTGAGCGCGGCGATGGCCAGCACGGCGGCAATTCCTGAAAAATAACGTGGTTTCACAGTGTCTCCTGGTGGGTCAGATCGTCGAAAGCTGCTCAATTAGCATTCTTTTATATAAGTGAATAGTAAATTATGTTCGCGGTTCAGGGGTTGAGGACAAACCCGAACCCGCTGGCACCTCGAACCAAATGCGCTTGTCCGGCAAGGCTACGTCTTCAAATCGAATAATGATCGCCTTCGATGGCAATCTGCATGCACACGGCCCGGCACATTTGGGCGGCGCGCTCGTCCACAATGCGGTAAAAAATCTGCACGCCATCGCGCCGTTTGCCCAACACACCGGCCTGGTACAAGGTGTTGAGGTGTTGCGACATGTTGGGTTGGGTGGTGTTGATTTCACCCAGCAATTGCCCCACATTTTTTTCAGAGCTGCACAGGCTGCTGATGATTTTGAGCCGCATCGGCGCGGCCATCAGCTTGAACAGATCGGCGGCTTTTTCAAACACCTGGTCTGATTCCAGGGCCGCTTCTGGTTCGGCGCCTGGAGCAAGTTGCGCACCGACTGCGGCAGCCTGGGCCACGCCTGCCCCATCACCGTTGGCGCGTGCTTCAGCAGTGGGTTTGGCCAGCATGGGTCGGTGTCTGAAAAGGGTTGGCGGCGGGTTTTGGGGTGGGGCCTGGTTGGTTTCAGGCCTGAGGAATCCGATGTTAACGCGTCGGGCTGCGCAAAGTGCGGCTGAGCAATATCACCGGCAGCAAGCCCACCAGCACCAAGGCCAATGAGGGCAGCGCCGCTTCGCCCAGGCGTTCATCTCGCGCCAGCTGATAAGCCACCACCGCCAGCGTGTCGCTGTTGAAGGGCCGTAGCACCAGGGTGGCAGGCAGCTCCTTCATCACATCTACAAATACCAGCAAAGCGGCTGCGGCAGTGCTGCGTTTGAGCAGGGGGGCATGCACTTGCAACGCCAGCCGCATGCCACCCGCCCCCAGCATATGGGCCGAATCGTCAAAACTGGTGGGCACCCGCGCATAACCGCTTTGCACCGATTGCAGGGCCACGGCGCAAAACCGCACCAGGTAGGCCCACACCAGGCCCAGTGAGGTCGCAGTGATCAGCCCGCCAATGCCGCTGCCCGGAAAAGCCTGCTGCAGCCAGCCCACCGGCAACAGCAGGCCCACCACCACCACTGCACCCGGAATGGCGTAACCCAGGCCGACCAGCTGTATCGCCGCCTGGTTGTAAATATCGGCACGACGGCGCACGCTGTAGGCCAGCACCAAGGCCAGGGCCACCGCCAGCACCGCTGTCAGCGCGCCCAGGCGCAAGCTGTTCAACGCCCACTCGCCAAACCGTGCCCAGGGCAACTCAACACCTTGCGCCAACAAGGGCCGCAACATGAACAGCACCGGCAACATAAAACCCAGCAGCACCGGTGCCGTACACAACGCAACCACCCCAACTGCCTGGCGGCCCCGCAGCACCGGCAAGCGCGACTCATTGCCGCCCGCGCCACCCTGGCTGGCGGCAAAACGCATGCGCCTCTGGGCCCGGTACTCCAGCCGCAACAACAGCGCCACCAGCACCAGCAAAAAAGTGGCCAGTTGCGCGGCGGCGATGCGGTTGTCCATTGCCAGCCAGGCTTTGTAAATGCCGGCTGTGAAGGTCTGGATGCCGAAATAACTGGCCACGCCAAAATCGGCCACCGTTTCCATCAAGGCCAATGCCATACCTGCCGCCACGGCCGGGCGGGCCATGGGCAAGGCGATCTTCATCAAACGCCGCCGCATTGGCGCTCCCAGCAAGCGCGCGGCCTCCATCAGGTGGGCGGCACGCTCGGTCAGCGCGGTACGGGCCAGCAGGTACACATAGGGGTACAGCACAAAAATAAACACCAAGATAGCGCCACCCAGGCTGCGTACTTCGGGCAACACCCGGCCCTGCCAGCCAAAGGTTTCACGCAACAGCGTTTGCGCTGGCCCGCTGAACTGCAAAAAATCGGTGTAAGCATAGGCCACCACGTAGGCCGGCATGGCCAGGGGCAACAACAACGCCCATTCAAAAAAGCGCCGACCGGGGAACTCGAACAGAGTCACCGCCGCCGCCACGCTGACGCCCAATACCGCCACCCCTACGCCCACCGCCAGGCACAACACCACGGTGGTCACGACATACCCAGCCAACACGGTGTGGGCCATTTCACCCAATACCTGGTAAGCATCGGCAGTGGGGCCTGCCAGCTGCCCCGTCATCAGGCCCGCCGGCAACCAGGCGGCCAAAACCGCCAACACCGGCAGCAACAAAATGGCCGCCAAAAGCGCCATCAGGATGTGCGGGAGTCGGCGAACGGGCATGGTGCGGCTAAAAGTGCGGATGGGTTTGACAACAGTCAATCTAAATGAGAATTGTACGCATCTGCATTGACTTGCCGCCTAAAATTGCCCACATGTTTCTTGAAGTTTCCAAACTGAACGTGCAATACCCCGGGCGGGCGCAACCTGCCGTTCAAAACGTGTCATTTGGCCTGCGCACGGGTGATATCGGCGTGTTGATCGGCCCGTCGGGCTGCGGCAAAACCACCTTGCTGCGGGCGGTGGCGGGGCTCGAATCAGCCACCAGCGGCGAGATCAAACTGGCGGGCGAGGTGGTCAGCAGCGCGGGGGTGAACCTGGTAGCCGAAAAGCGCCGCATCGGCATGGTGTTTCAGGATTACGCCCTGTTCCCGCACCTGGACGTGCGCCACAACGTCGGTTTTGGCATTCACCACCTGCCCCGCGCCGAGCGCCGTGCGCGGGTGGAGCAGGTGCTTAAAACCGTTGGGCTGGAGGGCACTGAAGCCCGCTACCCGCATGAACTCTCGGGTGGCCAGCAGCAACGCGTGGCGCTGGCCCGCGCCATGGCCCCCAAACCGCGCCTGCTGCTGCTGGACGAACCCTTCAGCAACCTCGATGTGGACCTGCGAGAACGCCTGGCGCACGAGTTGCGCAACATCCTTAAGGCAGCTGGTGCCACCGCCCTGTTTGTCACCCACGACCAACTCGAAGCCTTCGCCATTGGTGACCACATCGGCGTGATGCATGAAGGCCAGTTGCACCAGTGGGACGATGCCTATTCGCTCTACCATCGCCCGGCTACGCGTTTTGTGGCCGATTTCATTGGGCACGGCGTGTTTGCGCCAGCGCGCATCGTCGAAGAAAACGGCCACACCGTGGTGAAAACCCCGCTAGGCGATTTGGCCGATGTGCTCGAATGCCCCTTGCCGGGTGCCTACCCCAACGGCGAATGCGACGTGCTGCTGCGCGCCGACGACATCGTGCACGATGACGATGCCCCGGTGAAAGCCGAAATCATCCGCAAGGCGTTTCGCGGTTCAGAATTCTTGTACACCCTGCGCCTAAAAGACGGCCAGGAAGTGATGGCCCACGTGCCCAGCCACCACGACCATACACTGGGCGAGTGGATCGGAATACGCACAAAAGTAGATCACGTGGTTACCTTTGAAAGAAAATAGCCGATTGTTCACGTTTTAAATGCACAATAAGATATTAAATACATAGTAATAACGACTGTTAAGTATAAATTTATTTACCAAAAACAAAAGCCCCGGAGATTTTCATCTGCGGGGCTTTTGACTAAAATGTGGTGGTGGTAGGTGGACTTGAACCACCGACATCAGCATTATGAATGCTGCGCTCTAACCAACTGAGCTATACCACCAAGAGCCAAATATTATACCAAGGCCGCGTCAGTCATCACGAGGTTCGGGCAGAAATCGACGGCAAAACCAGGCTACCAAAGGGCTTCGATGGGGCAAGCCCCTACCCTTCGCGGTTTTTATCAGCGATGTTTAAAAACAGCTTTGCGTTTGCCCACAAACGCGTTCATGCCTTCTTTCTGGTCTTCGGTGGCAAACAAGCCGTGGAACAGGCGGCGTTCGAACATCACGCCGTCTGACAGGCCCGATTCAAACGCGCGGTTCACCGATTCTTTGGCAGCCATGGTGGCAAGTTGTGAATAGTCGCAGATCATCAGCGCCGCGCCCAGGGCTTCTTCCATCAGTTTTTCAAGTGGTACGACGCGGCTGACCAGGCCCGCGCGTTCGGCTTCTTCGGCGTTCATCATGCGGCCGGTGAGTGCCAGATCCATCGCTTTGGCCTTGCCCACAGCACGCGGCAGGCGCTGCGTGCCGCCCGCGCCGGGGATGATGCCCAGCTTGATCTCAGGCTGACCAAACTTGCTGTTGTCGGCCGCGATGATGAAATCGCACATCATGGCCAGTTCACAACCGCCGCCCAGGGCAAAACCGCTCACGGCAGCTATCACCGGTTTGCGAATGCCGCGGATGGTTTCCCAATCTTTGGTGATGTAGTCAGCCCCGTAAACGTCAGCAAAACCCCAGGTGGCCATGGCCCCAATGTCGGCCCCGGCGGCAAAGGCTTTTTCACTACCGGTGATGATGGTGCAGCCAATCGCTGCGTCGGCATCAAAAGCCTTGAGCGCGTGGCCCAGTTCGATCATCAACCCCGCATTCAGGGCGTTGAGCGCTTTGGGGCGGTTCAGGGTGATGATGCCGACTTTGCCGGCTTCGATGCGGGTGGTGATGAACTCAAAATTGTCTGGTGTGGTCACGGGGTTCTCCGGTTGGCTGGTGTTCTTGGGTAACTATAACCAACGGCTGTGCAGGCGGCACGGTGCCAAAGTTCCGTGAGCTTGACGACGAGCAGCAGCACATCACCCAGGACGCCTGCGTACGTGTCCCCCGACGCGAGGTGAACCGCTTCGCCTTGCTACAAACTGCGGGCGCGTCTTTCTAGCGATAACGAACAGCGGGACGCCAAGAACAGAAACAGGTTTCCAAACCGCCCGGTCGGTTAATGGTAAATTCAAGCGCATCCCTTACCCCCTTACCGGAAAAACAATCATGAGTGAACCCGCTGCATCCACCGTGCTCTACGCCGAAAAAAACGGCGTGGCCACCGTCACCCTGAACCGGCCTGCTGCGCTGAACAGCTTCACCACTGAGATGCACCGCGATTTGTGGGCCGCGCTGGATCAGGCCGAGGGCAACCCCGCCATCCGAGCGATGGTGCTCACCGGCGCAGGGCGTGGCTTTTGCGCAGGGGCCGACTTGTCAGGTTTTGACTTCACCCCTGGCCCCGGCCTGATCGAACGCGCCGACCCTGGCCCAACGATTGAGAAAAACTTCAACGTCACCGCGCGGCGTTTGCAAAACCTGCGCTTCCCCACCGTGGCGGCGGTAAACGGCGTTGCAGCGGGCGCGGGCGCTTCATTCGCGTTGGGCTGCGACGTGGTGTTTGCCGCAACCAACGCCAGTTTTATACAGGCCTTCAGCAAAATCGGCCTGATACCCGACGCGGGCGGCACCTGGTTGCTGACAGAACGCTTGGGTCTGGCGCGGGCCACCGCGTTGGCTATGACAGGCGACAAACTCAGCGCCGCACAAGCCAAAGAATGGGGCATGATTTGGGAGGTGGCAGACGACGCGTTGGCCGCCGCCACCGCCTTCGCTGAGCGCCTGGCTGTCATGCCCACCAAGGCCCTGGTAGCCACACGGCACATCTTGCGGGCCAGTGGCCAAAACAGCTTTTCGCAGCAGCTTGA
>JANOWY010000199.1:0-8023 GCA_031418135.1 Rhodoferax sp.
GGGCAGAAGGCTTCGCGGTAGCTGTCCGTTGTGCACCTCCGAAAAATCGGAAACACCGGGCTTCCGATTTTTCGTTTCCGCGCGTGTTTCTGCCCGAAAACCGCAGCACCTGGCCCTGCCGCCGGGGCCGGGCCACCGGGCACAGGCGTCAATCACAAAGCACAAAGCAAAACCTACTGCGGCTCCAGCTTCGCATCCCTCGCAATCTTCACAAACTTCGCCGTTTCAGCTTTCACAAAGCCGCTGAATTCTGCCGGGCTCATTTTGCGGATGGCGGTGCCACCTTTTGAAAGCGCGGCGATGACTTCGGGGTCTGACAGGGCTTTGTTCAGGTCGGCGTTGATTTGCTGGGTTAGCGCTGCGGGGGTATCGGGCGGGGCCCACAGGCCGAACCACAGGCTGAGGTCGAACCCGGCCATGCCTTGTTCGGCTACGGTGGGGATGTCATTGGCGGCATCGCTTCGGGTGGGTGTGGTAACCGCCAAGGCTTTGAGGCGGCCGCCCTTCACGTGGCCGATTGCGGCATCGAGCGGGGCCATGTAAAACGCGGTGCGCCCGGCCATGGTGTCTTGCATGGCCTGGGGTGAGCCCTGGTAAGGCACGTGCAACATCTGGATGCCGCTGGTCTGGTTGAAATGCTCGGCCGCCAGATGGGTCGAACTGCCCAAACCGGCTGAGGCATAGGCCACCGTGCCGGGTTTGGCTTTGGTATCGGCCACCAGGTCTTTGATGCTTTGGTAGGGGCCATTGGCGGCGGTCACCATCACGTAGGGGGTTAGGCCAATCAGCCCCACATCAACCAACGGTTTGGCCAGGTCGTAGGGCAGCTTTTTGTAGATGGCCGGGTTGGCCGAATACGAGGCTGATTGCACCATCAGCGTGTAGCCATCGGCCGGGGCCTGAGCGACCACACCCGTGCCCAGCAGGCCACCGGCGCCGGGGCGGTTTTCTACCACCACGGGTTGCTTCCATATCTCGGTGAGTGATTTGGCCAATATACGTGCGGCGATGTCGGCCCCAGAACCGGCGGTGAGCGGAATCACCAGCTTGACCGGCTTGTTGGGGAAAGCCTGCGCCTGGGCGCTGCCCATGCCCCACACCAAGAGTGAAGCAGCGGCCGCAACGCTGGCAACCCGGCTGAGGAAAATTCGCTTTTTCATGTGAACTCCAAAAAAGAAATGACGTAAGGGAATCAGGAAACCGAATCCAGAAAGCCGCGCAAGAGCAGGTTGAACACCTCGGGCTGCTCGATGTTCGACAAATGCGCTGCGTCTTCAATGATTTCGTAACGCGAGCCGTCAATCATGCGGTGCAGCACTTCGCCCTGCGCCACGGTGCAGGCCGGGTCTTGCCGGCCGGTCATGATGAGGGTGGGTGCCTTGATCTTGAGCAACATGGTGGTTTGTGCCATGTCGCGCACGGCGCTGGCATTGGCGATGTAGCCATCGGTGGTGGTGGCCAAAATCATGGCGCGCACGGTGGCGATTTTTTCGGGTGAGCGCTGGGTGAAACCAGCCCGGAACCAGCGGCCAATGGTGCCGTCCACCAAGGCGGCGGTTCCGCCCTCCCGGGCCTGGGCGATGCGTTCTTCCCACAGGCTTCGCGGTGGCATTTCACTGGCGGTGTTGCACAGGGCCAAAGACAGCACCCGCTCGGGGTGGTTGGCGCCGATGTATTGCGAAATCATGCCGCCCATCGAGAGGCCGGCCACATGGGCTTTTTGCACGCCCAATGCGTTCATCAGGCCGATCAGATCTTCGGAGAGTGAGGCAATGCTGTAGGGCCCCGGCGTCACGGTAGAGCGGCCATGGCCGCGTTTGTCGTAGCGCAACACGCGGAATTTGTCGGCCAGGGCGGGCATGGTGTCGTCCCACATAGTGTAGTTGGACATGAGGCTGTTGGAGAGCACCACCACCTGGCCATTGGCGGGGCCGTCCCACCGATAGGCCAAGTCTGCGTCGCCCACGGTCACGTGGCTGGTCATTTCATCTCCTGCAAGGGTTGTTTCCATTTCATGTTAAACCAAGGTGGCTGCCTCCCACACACCCGACGGCTGGCCCTGCGGGAAAGCGATAGGCACCCACAACCCGCGAAGTGACACAATGATTTTTTAGCCACCGGAGCCCTTGCCATGCCTGTTACCTTGAAGAAATTTTTGAAATCCGTCGTGTTGTCAGCCGCAGGGCTGGCTCTGACTTTCTCAGCCAGCGCACAACAGCTTTCCATTGCCACCGGTGGTACCGGCGGTGTGTATTACCCCCTGGGTGGCGCATTGGCGGCGGCCTTGCAGAAAAACGTGCCGGGCATGACGGCCACCGCCGAAGTCACTGGTGGTTCGGTCGACAACCTCAAGCTGATCGGCAGCGGCAAGCCCTACTTTGCCTTTGCCATGGTCGATGCCTCGCTTGATGCGTATCGCGGGGTCGACAAATTCGCCAGTGGCAAAGTGGCCATGAAAACGCTGATGATCCTCTACCCCAACCGCATGCACCTGGCCACCATTGAAGGCAAGGGCATCAACAAGCTGGCCGACCTCAAAGGCAAACGCATTTCCACCGGTTCGCCTGGCAGCGCCACCGAGGTGATGGCGTTTCGCATCATCGAAGCCGCTGGTCTGGACAAAGACAAAGACATGAAACGCGAGCGCCTGGGCGCAGCCGAGTCGACCAACGCCATCAAAGACGGCAAGATTGACGCCTACTTTTTTGTCGGCGGCCTGCCCACTGCCGCCATCTCCGATTTGGCCAACACACCGGGCACCAAGCTCAAGCTGGTAGACCACGCCGAAGTGGTGGCTGCCATGAATAAAAAATACGGCAACCTGTATGTCGAAGATGCCATCCCCAAGGCCGCCTACCGCGGCATGGACGTGGACAACAAACAAGCCACCGTGATGAACATTTTGGTGGCCCCCGACAGCATGGACGACAAAACCGCCTACAACATCGTCAAGACAATTTTCGACAAAAAGGCTGATCTGGTGGCGGCCCACAAAGAGGCCGAGAACTTCAAGCTCGAAACCCAAAGCAATGCCGCTTCGCCGATTCCATTCCACCCAGGTGCCATCAAGTATTTTGCCGAAAAAGGCATCAAGCTAAACTGAACTTCAACCCCGCCCCTTTGGCGGGGTTTTTAATTGAAACTTGATTGCGCCCATGATTGACCCCAGCACCGCCAACAGTTCTGCCACCACCTTGCATGCGCCGGCCGCAGGCATCAGCGAAGAGGCCCTGAAGAAAGCCGAAGAATTTGTCGAGGCCGACGAAGGCGCGGCCAACAAGTTCAAGGGCTGGCTGGCGGTGCTGGTCACGCTGGCGGCGGTGGGCATGTCGGTGTTTCACCTCTACACGGCGTATGGCATCTTCCCCACCCAGTGGCTGCGCCCAGTGCATGTGGGCATGGTGCTGGTGCTGTGTTTTCTGCTGTTCCCTATCGCCACGCCCTTCCGCCACCGGCTGATGTGGTGGGATTTGCTGATGGCGGCGCTGTCGGTAGCGGCAGTGTGGTACCTGATTGCCGGGGGTGATGATTTTGGCGACCGCAACACTTCGCCCCTGCCCTGGGATGTGTTTTTTGGCATCGCCCTGGTGGTGCTGGTGCTGGAGGCCATGCGCCGCACCAGCGGCTGGATCATGCCCTTCGTCACGCTGTGTTTCATCGCCTACGCATTGGCCGGGCCCTACCTGCCCGCACCATGGACGCACAAGGGCTACGAAGTGGCGCGCCTGATGGGCGTGTTGTACATGACGCTGGAAGGCATTTACGGCGTGGCGGTGGATGTGTCTTCTTCGCTCATCATTTTGTTCACCATCTTCGGCGCGTTTTTGCAGTATTCGGGGGCCGGCAAGTTTTACATTGATTTCTCGTTCAGCGCCATGGGTGGCAAACCCACCGGCGCGGGCCGCACGGTGGTGCTGGCCTCGTTTCTGCTGGGCGGGCCTTCGGGCTCCGGCGTGGCTACCACCGTTACTTTGGGTGCCGTGGCCTACCCCATGCTGGAAAAAGTGGGTTACGAGAAAAACGCCGCTGGCGGGCTGCTGGCCGCTGGTGGCCTGGGCGCCATCATCTCGCCGCCAGTGTTGGGGGCGGCGGCTTTCCTGATTGCCGAATTTTTGAAGATCACCTACCTCAACGTGCTGCTGATGGCGGTGATCCCCACGCTGCTGTTTTACTTTGCGCTGTTTTTGATGGTGGAAATCGATGCCCGCAAATACGGCATGAAGAACGCTGTGTTTGACAAGGTTGAATCGCTCTGGACACTGACGCGCAACTACTGGTTCCACTTTCTCTCGCTGGTCTCCATCATCGTCTTCATGATGGTGGGGTTCTCGCCGGTGTTGTCGGTGTTCTGGGCGACGGTGGTGTCGCTGGCGACCAGCATGCTGCGGCGCGACACGGCTCTGCTGCCCTGGGATTTGTTCAGCGGCAACCGGGGTGCTAGTGGCGATGGGTTCTGGAAGAAGCTGATCCGTTCACCCTTCATCAAAGCCCTGGAGGGCGGCTCGGTCAGCATGCTCAATGTGGGGGCCACTTGCGCGGGCGCGGGCATCATTGTGGGTGTGGTGGGGCTGACCGGCCTGGGGCTCAAGTTCAGCGGCATCGTGATTGATTACGCGGGAGGCTCGCTGTTGCTCACCGCCCTGTTCACGGCGCTGGTGGTGTGGATTGTCGGGTTGGCGGTGCCGGTTACCGCGTCGTACATCATCTGTGCAGTCATCGCCGCACCAGCGCTCATCAAGCTGGGTGTGCCCGATTACGCGGCCCACATGTTCATCTTCTATTACGCGGTGCTGTCTGAAGTTTCGCCGCCCACCGCGCTTTCGCCTTTTGCCGCTGCAGCCATCACCGGGGGCGACCCCTACAAGACCACCTTGCAATGCTGGAAGTACACCGTGCCGGCGTTTTTGGTGCCCTTTGTGTTCGTGCTCGCCCCCGAAGGCCAGGGCCTGCTGCTGATGGGCTCGATGAAGGGCCTGATGGCGGCCAACTGGTGGTCTATTGCGCTTGTCACATTCACCACGGCCGCCGGCATTGCTGCGATTGCAGCGGGGTTCCAGGGATGGGCAATAAAGAAAACCACCCTGCTGGAGCGCTGGCTGTTCATCGTGGCGGGGTTTGCGCTGACCTACCCAGGCTTGGTGTCAGACATCATCGGTTTTGCGCTGGTGTTTGTGGCTTTGACGATGCAGAGGATGCGCAAGGAAGTTGCGGCGATCTGAGCGAGACACATAGCGCGGCTGATGGGGGCTGCGGCGGCTCGAAGGGAACAGGAAGGCAACTAAGCTACGCCCGAAAGTTGCAGATGTTGTGAAAGCGGATGTGGGTAAATATACTCAATAATAAAAATATTTACGCATATTAATAATTTAATTTGTACTTTTTTACACAATTAACTATAGCTTATAGTGCAATTAGCATAGAAACTTAATCCACTTTTTTATAAATCATATTTTATGAATAAGAAATTTTCAACTTTTGAGGCTTTTTATCCGTTCTACCTGAGCGAGCACAGCAATGGGATGTGCCGGCGTTTGCATTTTGTCGGCACATCGCTCTCGTTGGCCTGCCTGGCCATGTTTGGGGCCACAGGCCACTGGCAATACCTGCTGGTCGCCTTGTTGTGTGGTTATGCGTTTGCCTGGGCGGGGCATTTTTTCTTCGAAAAAAACCGACCAGCCACCTTCAAGTACCCGTTCTATAGTTTTGCGGGTGATTGGGTGATGTACAAGGACATCTGGCAGGGCAAAGTCAAACTCTGAGCCCGGCCAGCCATCACAGGCTGCGCACCTTTCACAACAAGTAACGCACTGCAGCGGTGGGCACAATGCCTTGCTCCCACACCGGATGCGCCCGTGTGCTATGCGTCCACAAGAACTGGGCCACCAGCGGTGCCTGTAGGGCGGTGTCCAGATCCACCAACAGCACAAAACGCGGGTCTTGCTGCGGCTGCATTTCATCCAGCTGGCCTATCCAGTCGAGCTGCAGCAGGCCATGCAATACCAGGCCCAGATGCAGCGGGTCTACGTGCAGCTTCGCGCACAACTGGGCCAGCGTCATGCCGATTTGGGTGGCCGGGGCTCCGTTGGTGGCCGGTGTCGCGCCTGCGATGGCACCAACGATCTCGGGGCCGGGCTCCAGCGCGGCCAGGGTTTCCAGCGCCAGCTGAAAATGCCAGGCCGGTGCACTGCTGCTGCGCAACTCGCCAGCCAACCAGCCCGGCAAACTGGCCACAATAACTGCGCCACACAGCACAATCAGCCAGGCCAGGTAAACCCAAATCAGCAAAATCGGCACGGTGGCAAAAGCACCGTACACCACCGAGTAGGTGGGCATGGCGCTCAGGTACAGCGTCAGCAGTTTTTTGGCCGCTTCGAAAGCCAACGCCACCAGTGCGCCGCCCAGCCAGGCATGAGACCACTTCACCAGCGTATTGGGCACCGCCCGAAACAGCGCCGCCATGCCACCAGCCAACAGCAGCAGTTCCAGTGCATTCAGCAGCAGCCGAAAACCTTCCGGCGGTGCGCCCACCACGGTTCTGGAGGCCGTTACCAGGTACGAAGTGATGGTCAGCATCACGCCCAGCAACAAAGGCCCCAGGGTCAGCACGGCCCAGTAGATCAACACCCGTTGGCGCAAGGGCCGGGGCCGCTGCACGCGCCACAGGCGGTTCAGGGTGCGGTCTATCGTCAAGATCAAGGCCAACGCAGTGCCAAACAGCAGCACCAGGCTGACGCCACCCAGGCGACTGGCCTTGCCGGAAAACTGCGTCAAATACCCCAGCACCTGCTTGGCGATGTTGTCGGGCACCAGGCTTTCAATCAGCCACTGCTGCAGTACCACTTGCAATTTGCCAAACATGGGGAAAACCGTGAACACGGCCAGCAGCACGGTGATAAGCGGTACCAGCGCAATGATGGTGGTGAATGTGAGGCTGCTGGCGGTCAGCGGTAACTGATCGGCCACCACGCGGTTGCGCAAATGCACGGCCATGGCCCGCCAGCGCAGGCGTTGCAGAGTGAGGATGAATGACCGGAGCCAGGCCATAGACGAAGCGAAAAACGGGTGCATGGTGGGTATCATGCCATCCCTATGACTCTCTGCCGCCCGTGAATCCTGTTTCGATGCCTGTTTCGATGCCTGCTGCGCCCATCCAGGCCATGCGCTGGCTGGCAGTGGCCAGTCTCATTGCCCTGATTGTGTTGGGCGTGGGCTGGGAGCTGCAGTGGGCACCGGTCAAGCCCGGCGGCTCGATGCTGGCGCTCAAGGTGTTGCCCCTGTGTTTTGCAGTAGCCGGCCTGCTCAAGCAGCGCATGTACACCTACCGCTGGCTAGCGCTGCTGGTATGGCTGTATGTGGCCGAAGGCGCGGTGCGTGGTTATGGCGACAAACCGCCAGGCAACTGGCTGGGCTGGCTGGAAGTAGCACTGTGCCTGGTGTTGTTTACGGCCTGTACGCTGCACATCCGTTTCCGGCAGGCGGGTGCCAAGGCGGCGTTGGCATTGACTGAGGCTGCCACACCGGTACCGATGCCGGATAACACACGCCGCGGGTAGGCCGAGGATTTGCAGCGACACCCTGCGCCCCACGCTTGAATCAATAGAAATGCAACATGAACCGTTCTGATTTCATTCTGGCCCTGCACAAGATCGTGGGCCCTGAGCACGTGCTGACCGAAGGCGACCTGAGCGCCTGGGAGCGTGATTGGCGCCAGCGCAGCACCGGCAAGGCGCTGGCCGTGGTGCGCCCGGGCTCCACGGCCGAAGTGGCTGCCGTGGTGGCCTTGTGCAACACGCATCAGGCGGCCTTGGGACTCAGCCTGGTGCCGCAAGGCGGCAACACCGGCCTGGTGATTGGCTCCATACCCGACGCCAGCGGCAAACAAATTGTGCTCAGCCTCAAACGCATGAACCAGGTGCTGGCCATCGATGCCGCCAACCTCACCATGACATTGCAGGCGGGCTGCATCTTGCAAGACGCGCAACAAGCGGCTGAAGAAGCCGGGTTTTTGTTCCCGCTCAGCCTC
>JANOWY010000200.1:0-2045 GCA_031418135.1 Rhodoferax sp.
TACGCTGCAGGTCGGGCAAAAAGCCGATGTCGAGCATGCGGTCGGCTTCGTCGAGCACCACGTATTCCACCTGGTTCAGCACGGCGGTTTTGGCCTCGATGTGGTCCAGCAGGCGGCCCGGCGTGGCCACCAGCACTTCAACGCCTTTTTTGAGTTCCAGCGTTTGGGGCTTCATGTCCATGCCGCCAAACACCACCATGGTGCGCAGTTGGGTGTATTTAGCGTAGGCCTTGATGGCCTGGGCCACCTGGTCGGCCAGTTCGCGCGTGGGCAGCAGCACCAGGGCACGCACCGGGTGGCGTGCCGGCGAGGTGGAGGCGTTTTCGTGTTTGAGCATGCGCTGCAGCAGCGGCAATGAGAATGCCGCCGTTTTGCCGGTGCCGGTTTGGGCGGCACCCATCACGTCTTTGCCCTGGATCACCACGGGAATCGCCTGGGCCTGAATGGGCGTCATGGATTCGTAGCCCAGCTCGGCCACGGCGCGCATCAGCGGCTCGGCCAGATTCAGCTGGGAAAAAGAGGCCAAATGGGCAGCTTCGGCCAGTTCGGCGGCGGCGCGGTGGCCTTCGGTGATGTCAATTGTCGGGGTTGCAGTCATCAAGTCTTCTGGAAATCGTCACGGGGACGGGGAACGCTATGCGCTCAAGGGCCCCTGATCCAGCAGAAAACTGTTCTAGGGCAACCGCCCATTATCGCCGATGTGGCCCTGCCGGGCGTGTCTCAACCTTAAGGGCCTTGCCTGGCTTTGCCTTGCTTGGTCGTTTTACAGCTGCTTGGCCGAAAACGTGTCGCACCCCTTCACGCTGCCGTTTTGCAAACCCAGGTTGAACCAGCGGGTGCGTTGGGCGCTGCTGCCGTGGGTAAAGCTCTCGGGCACCACCCGGCCACCACCGGCGCGTTGCAGGGCATCGTCGCCAATTTTGGCAGCGGCGTTCATGGCTTCGTCGACATCGCCGTTTTCCAGAATTTGCCGGGCATTTTGCGCGTGGTGTGCCCACACACCGGCAAAACAATCGGCCTGCAACTCCAGCCGCACGCTGAGGCCGTTGTACTGCACCTCGCTGACTTTGCCACGCATCTGCTCCATCTTGGCGGTGATGCCCAGCAGGTTTTGCACATGGTGGCCCACCTCGTGGGCAATCACATAGGCCTGGGCAAAATCGCCCGGTGCGCCCAGTTTGGTTTTCAGGGTTTCGTAAAACGACAGGTCGATGTAAACCTTTTGGTCACCCGGGCAATAAAACGGCCCCATCGCCGCCTGCCCGGTGCCGCAGGCAGTGGGGATGCCACCCCGGAACAGCACCAGCTTGGGCTCTTTGTACTGGGCGCCGCCTTTGGTGAAGATGCCCTTCCACACGTCTTCCGTATCGGCCAACACGGTACTGACAAATTTGCCCATGCGGTCATCTGCCGGCACGGTCTTGGCCGGTGCTTGCTGCTGAGTTTGCGTCATCGGCGCGCCGCCGCCACTGAGCAGGCCCAGAATCGTCAGCGGGTTAATGCCGAAAATCCAGCCGCCCACCAGCGCGATGACGATGGTGCCGACACCAATGCCACGCCCGCCAATGCCAATGCCACCGCCGCCCCCGCCCCCATCGCGGCGGTCTTCAACGTTGCTGGATTCGCGATTACCTTCCCATTTCATGCTTTGACTCCTGCTGACCCGCGTGCAAATTGGGGTAAATTGCGATCATGTTACCCGCCCCGCCAGCAGTGCCAACACCACCGCCACCCCCTGTTGGTGTAGGAAAAGTCTTGCTGACTGGCTTCGAAGCATTTGGCGGCGAAACAGTTAACCCCAGTTGGTTGGCCGTGCACGCGCTGCATGGGCGACGCATATTGGGGCGCAAGGTGGTCGCCGCGCGCTTACCCACGGTATTCGGGGATTCGCTGCAGGTTCTGAGCGGTCTGCTGCTGCATAACCAACCCGAGCTGGTGATTTGTGTTGGCCAGGCCGGTGGCCGCAGTGCCATCTCGCTGGAACGCATTGCCATCAATGTGGACGATGCCCGCATACCCGATAACGCGGGTTTGCAACCGGTCGA
>JANOWY010000201.1:0-2754 GCA_031418135.1 Rhodoferax sp.
CCCCAGCATCCGCGATGTGATCCTCTTCCCGGCGTTGCGGCGCGAAGCGGTGTAGTCCGTCCGGCGACCGGATGGCACCGGGAACTGGTTTAGAGTGGAGCCATGGACTTCACCATTCCCGCCCCCATTCAGGCTTATCTGGCCGAGCTTGACGCGTTCATTGCGCGCGAAATCAAGCCGCTGGAACTGCAAGACGACAACATCCGGTTTTTTGACCATCGCAGAGAGTTTGCGCGGACTGATTTTGATGCCGGTGGCCTGCCGCACCACGATTGGGAAGCGCTCTTGGCAGAAATGCGCCGCCGAGCGGACGCAGCGGGGCATTACCGCTACGCCCTGCCCACAGAATTTGGCGGCCAAAACGGCAGCAATCTGGCCATGGCCATCATTCGTGAACACCTGGCCGCCAAAGGCCTGGGGCTGCACAACGATTTGCAAAATGAAAGCTCCATTGTGGGCAATGCACCAGTCGCGCTGATGCTGCGCGACTTTGGCACCCCCGCCCAAAAGGAGCAATTCATTCCCGGGTTGTTGGCAGGAACTTTGCGCTTTGGTTTTGGCTTGACCGAGCCCAACCATGGCTCAGATGCCACGTGGATGGAAACCCGTGCGGTCAAGGATTCCGCCACCCAAGCTGCACACCCCACAGGTTCTGCGTCTCGCGGCTGGTGCATCAATGGTGAAAAAATGTGGAACACCGGGCTGCATACCGCCACCCATGACCTGGTGTTTGTCCGCACCTCGGGCAAAGATGGCGATGCGCGTGGCATCACCTGTTTTATCGTGCCCACCGACGCACCCGGTTTCAAGATCGAGGAATACCTGTGGACCTTCAACATGCCTACCGATCACCCGCGCATTTCACTCACCAACGTGTGGGTGACTGACACCGCGATTTTGGGTGAGCCCGACAACGGCCTGGCATTGGCGCAACATTTTGTGCATGAGAACCGCATCCGCCAGGCGGCATCATCGCTGGGCGCGGCGCAGTATTGCATCAACGAAAGCGTGGCCTACGCCAAGGTGCGCAAACCCTTTGGCAAACCACTGGCAGCCAACCAGGGCATCCAGTTTCCGCTGGTTGAATTGCACACAGAAGCGGCCATGTTACGGGCCCTGATTTATCAGACCGCCTGGCGCATGGACCAGATGAGCAAACCCGAGGTGGCCCGTCTGTTGAGCGATCAGGTTTCCATGTGCAACTACCGCGCCAACCGGCTGGTGTGTGAAGCGGCAGACCGTGCCATGCAGGTGCATGGCGGCATGGGTTATTCGCGCCACAAACCGTTTGAGCACATTTACCGCCACCACCGGCGTTACCGCATCACTGAAGGGTCAGAAGAAATCCAGATGCGCAAAGTGGCCGGCCATCTGTTTGGCATCATCGGCAAGACTGAATAACGACTGCCTGCCCGTGACGCTGCCTATGCCATTCGCCAGGCAATCCATCCCGGTCTGTGCAGGTCTTTACCCGGCGCGCGCGCCAGGCACCTGACGGCGTGATGACCTCACCTGCCGACACGCCCGACGCAGCGTTGCTTGAAACCGCATTGAGCGCGGTTCTGCACTCGCCTGTGGTGGTGACAGGCTTACACCGCCTTACCGCCGGGGCCACCAAACAAACCTTGCAGGTGGCGGCAATAGTGGCGGGCATTCCCCGGCAGTTCATTCTCCAAACCTTGCCGCCCGCCCGTCTGCAAGCCATGGCCACTGCGCCTGCCCGCACGTTGACGCCCGAGCAGGATTCAAACATCATGCAGTTGGCACACGCGCAGGGTGTGCCAGTGCCCGCCCTCGTGCTACAGCTGGTGCCCTCACACAACCTTGGACAAGGGCAGATCACAGAATTTGTCGCCGGTGAAACGCTGGCCGCCAAACTATTGCGCGATCCCCGCTATGAAGTTGCCCGCCAAGGTCTCACGCAGCAATGCGCTCAAGCCCTGGCAGCCATCCACCGCATTCCGGCGGCTCAAGCCGCCTTGTTGCCCACCAAAGATGCAAGCCAACAATGGCGTGACAACCGCGCTCAAGTGGATGCCAGCGGCATTCGCCACGCGGCACTGGAATGGGGCTTGCGCTGGGTTGAAGAGCGCATGGGCGAACACACGAACCAGTTGGCCACGCCTGTGCACGGCGACTTCCGCTTGGGCAACTTCATCGTGAATGAACTGGGACTGGCAGCGGTGATCGACTGGGAACTGGCCCACCTGGGCGACCCCCTGCTAGACCTGGCTTGGCTTTGCCTGCGCACCTGGCGTTTTGGCGGCACACCAGCGGTTGGTGGTTTTGGGCAGCGCGAAGATTTGTACGCCGCGTACGAAAAATTCAGTTGCAAACCCATCGATAAAAACCGCGTTTTTTTCTGGGAAATGGCCAGCCAAGTGCGCTGGGCCGTGATGTGCCTGGGCATGGGCCAAGGTGCGCCTGCCGCGCATGGCGCTTCTGTTACCTCTGCCACAGCTGACAGGCCCCAAGCGCCCCCGCCCACCGTTAGCCTGGAACACCGCCTGATTGGCCGACGCATGGAAGAACCGCTGTGGGACATGCTGCAAATGGTGAAAACCGCAAGACTTCGAGGCGATAAGGTATGACGAAGCATCCGACAAACGCCCAATTGATGGCTGCCACGATTGATTACCTGGAAGGAATCCTGCTGCCTATCTTGTCGGGCGAACACCGCTTCAAAACACGGCTGGCGGTGAACGCACTGAAGATACTGCAGCGCAGCCAAATTGAAGAACTCGAAGGCGCGGC
>JANOWY010000202.1:0-2061 GCA_031418135.1 Rhodoferax sp.
CTGCATTACCCGCTCCTACAAAATTGCCGATATCTCGGCCACGCAGTCAGTCAAGTTTCTCGATCTGGTGTGGTCGGCGCTGATCGGCTGGATGGTGTTCTCCGATTCGCCCAGCCAATCCACCCTGATCGGCGGCACGGTGATTTGCGCCTCCACTATCTGGATAGCCCACCGCGAGGCCAAACGCGGGCCGACTCGTTGAGCGGCGTCGTCGTCACATGAGTTCGGTGTGCTTGGCGACGAGTACCAGAGCGATACCCGGAATTCAAAGACCCTGACTAACTGGCGACGAGCAGCGGCGCAATACCCAGGGCGGCTGCGTCCGTGTCCCCCACCGCGGTTGAAGCGCTGTTCGCCTTGCGGAAACGGCGAGCGCGGTTCCTCCTTGACCTCCCGCACCCGCCCTGGGTATTGCGTCGCTTTGGGGGATGGTGGCAATTGGGTTGGCTTTGCGGGGATCGCCAGAGGCGCCGCCCGTGTTTGAGAAACTGACCTGTCGGGCCGACCGAAGCCGCCGCTGCAACGGGTACCCAACAGCCAGACAACACATCCACGCGCCAGTTGTCTTGCTCGCGAGCATAGCAACGACCGCGCCAAAAAAGAAAACCGTGCTCGCAACAAACCCCAAGCGCTTGAGGCAGTCCAAGGCGGCTGCGGGAGGTCAAGGAGGACACGTACGCAGCCGCCTTGGGCTGTCTCTTGCGCGGGCGAACAAAAGCAGATGGACCTTAGGCTGCCTCTTGCACGTCTACCCGCAAATAGCCCTAGACTGTCGAATCGCTCATCATCAACACGCAACAGGAGCCAAGCCGCATGGACCGACGAAGTTTTGTAGAAACGTGCTCGGCAGCAGCTACTTGCCTGGCGGTGCCAGCTGCTGGCCTGTTTCATGCACCCGTTTTTGGCGCTGAGGCCCGTTCCCGCGCCTACAGCCGCACCTTGCTGGTTGACGAACAAGGCCATCCGTTGCGGGCTTCCAACCTGAAACCGCAAACCAATTACGTTTTTCACTACCCGTTTGAGGCCACGCCCGTTTTTCTGCTGGATCTGGGCAAAGCCGCACAACCGCACAAGCTCAAAACCAAAACCGCTGCTGATTACGCCTGGCCCGGCGGTGTGGGCAAAGGCAAAAGTTTAGTGGCTTTCAGCGCCATTTGTGCGCATCAACTGGTGTACCCCACGCCGCAGGTCAGCTTCATCAGCTTTCGCAAAACCAAAGCGCAGAAGGGGCTGGATGACAACCTCATCCACTGCTGCGCCGACCACAGCCAGTATGACCCGGCCCAGGGGGCCAAAGTGCTCAGCGGCCCGGCGGAGCAACCGCTTTGCGCGGTGCTGCTGGATTACGACGCCAAAGCCGACACCCTGACGGCCCACGCCACACTGGGCGGCGAGTTGTTCGAGGCGTTTTTTGCCAAGTATGAATTCAAGCTCAGCCTGGATGTGGGGCCCGGTGCCAAGCGCGCGGTGGCCGGTAAAGCCACCGTCAAAGAGTTAAATAAGTATTGTAAAAATTCTATTCAATGCTAATTGGGCTATTGTTAATACAAATATTGAATAGTTAGCTATATTAATAACAACAAATTAGATCTGAATAAATATAATTTTTAGTAAAAATAATAAAAAAATCTATAGTTTGGCCAAACACCCCAAGGCCAGGTTCAGGGTCTCGTCCTTCTTGGCGAAACAAAACCGCACCACGCGCTGGTCAAAACTGTTGCCGTAAAAGGCGCTCAGCGGAATGGCCGCAACACCGATCTCGGTGGTCAGCCATTTACAGAAATCAGCCTCGTTCAGGTTGCCGTGTTTGGCCGTTACCGCGCTGATGTCCACACACTGAAAATAGGTGCCCTCGGAGGGCAACACCTTGAAGGGGGTGCGTTTTAATCCTTCACGAAACAGATCGCGCTTGCGCTGGTAAAAGGCGGGCAGTTCGAGGTACGGTTTGGGGTCGGCCATGTAGGTCGTCAAACCGTATTGCACCGGCGTGTTCACGGTGAAGACGTTGAACTGGTGCACCTTGCGGAACTCGGTGGTCAGCGCGGCGGGGGCAGCCACGTA
>JANOWY010000203.1:0-8570 GCA_031418135.1 Rhodoferax sp.
TCCAGGCGGCGCGCGTAATCGGTCCAATAACGCAGATCAAGGTAACGGGTGGACTGGTCGCGCGGATGCGTCCACAGGCCCTGCTGGATGTGGCCTACGCAGTTCATGTCGAAGGCGTTGATGTGGATGGGTTTGGGCATAGGGGGCCTGCTTGAAAAATACGTTGCCCGCAAGCTGGACAGAGCGGGTTCGAATGGGTTGAAACCGGGTAGCCCCAGTGTCAGTTATTTTGCGCTTTGGGCCAGCAAGGCATCGGCATAGTCTTGCCAAACAGCATGTTTGCCCACGTTTGAAAAAACGCCAGCAGCGGCCAGGTCGGCCACCCATTGTTGTTTGGCCGCCGTGCCAGCGGTCATCAGCGGCTCAAAACCGGCCTCCTGAACGGTACGGGCCGCCTCGCGCATTTCTTCGGCGCGGCGCTTGCCGTGTTCCACCACGCGGCTGAAAAAATAAGCCCCCTGCTGCGCCCAATCAATGCTGGGGAAGGTTTCGGCCAAGGTGGGCAACACGTGATCTTCAACACCGTAAAAACGGGCGGTGGCATAACTTTCAATCACCAGCGCTTCGAGCCCCTTGATCATCACACTGCGGCTCATCTTGATGGCGCTGGCAATGCCCAGTTGCGCAGACACGGCTTTGGCATCCATCTCCCAAGCCGTCAACCGCGCCGCCAGCGCAGCCGCATGCGGGCCACCGAGCAACATCGGCACCTTGATGCCATAGGGCGGGATGGAGGTCATCACGCCCGCCTCGACATACCGGCCACCTGCGGCCTCAATCACCTGGGCGGCTGCCTTTTTGGTGCCGGGCGAGGCTGAATTCAAATCGAGAAACAGGCTGCCGGATTGCAGGTATTTGGCTGCTTCAGCAGCAACAGCCAATGTGCTGGATGCGGTGACAGCAGAGATCAAAAAATCGGATCGCCCGCACAAATCTTGCATGGAATTTGCTACAAATACAGTAGCTGATTGTGCATGTTCTATGTGAACATTTGACCCTAAACCTTCAAGGAATTTCGAATCCCACGCGTTAACCGCCAAAACGCCTGTTTTCAGCCTGAGTCCGCTGGCGAAAATCTTGCCAACTTCACCGTAACCGATCACGCCAACCCGGTTGTTCATTGCTTTTCGATCTTGGCTTTGGCGATCACCTCGGCCCAGCGCTTGATGTCACTGGCCAAAAACTCCGCCGCCTGCTCGGGTGTTCCCCCGTGCGCGTCCAGGCTCAGCTCGGCCATGCGTTTTTTCACGTCAGGCAAATTCAGCGCGGCGTTGACTTCCTTGTTCAGACGGGCGATAGCTTCTTTGGGGGTTTTGGCGGGTACGGCCAGGCCATTCCAGGAGGTCACGTTGAAGCTGGCCAAGCTGCCACCTGATTCGCGCACCGTCGGCACGTCAGGTAGCGCGGTGGCGCGTTTGGCGCCGAACACCGCCACCGCACGAATCGCCTTGGAATTGATCTGGCTCATCAGCGGGCCCAGGATGTCAACCGACGCGTCCAGCTGGCCGCCACGCAGCGCGGTGATGACGGCGGGCGTGCCGTTGAAAGGCACCACCTGTACGTCGATACCCGCGGAAGCCTTGAACAGTTCGGCCGCCAGGTTTTGGGTGGTGCCGATCTGTGGTGTGCCAATGTTGAGTTTGCCGGGGTTGGCCTTGCCATAAGCCAGCAACTCGGCCAGGGTTTTGAAGCGACCGGTTTCACTGACCACCAGGCCCAGATCAAAGGTGGCCAATGTGGTGACTGGCGCGAAATCTTTCAGGGTGTCAAACGGCAGCGCCTTGAAGAGCGAAGCACTGACTGCCGTGCCGCTGGAGATCAGCAAGACGGTGTGGCCATCAGGCTCGCTGCGGGCCACTTGCTCGCCGGCCACGATGCCGCCAGCGCTGGGTTTGTTTTCAATGATGACCGACTGGCCGATGGTTTGCGCCACCACCTGGCCAACGGTACGGGCCGTGATGTCGGCCGCGCCACCCGCCGCGTTGGGCACCACGATCTTGATCGGTTTGCTGGGGTAAGTTTGCGCCAAAGCCAGTTGGGCGGCAAACATCGAACCCAGCAGGCTCCACAGCAGGTGTTTTGAGGTCATTTTGAATTCCATAAAGATAAACAACGGATTTGTTGATATAAAACACCAACAGTATGCTATTTATTAAATAGCTATTGACGGGCCAAACTGCAGAACCAGTTTACCGCGCCACGCCTAAAAGACGATCCAGCAATTCCGGCTGGCGCTGCAAATCTGCGGCCAGACCCGAATGCACCACGGTGCCGCGATCCAGCACAGCCGCCACATCAGAGATCGCCAAAATAGCTTGCGGATGCTGCTCGACGATGATGGCGCTCAGGCCCTCTTCGCGGGTGATGCGGCGAATCGCCTTGAGCAACTCCTGCACGATGATGGGGGCCAGGCCTTCCAGCGGTTCATCCAGCAGCAGCAGCGTGGGGTTGAGCACCAGGGCTCGGCCCACCGCCAGCATTTGTTGCTCGCCGCCCGAGAGTTGCGTGCCCAGGTTGCCTTTGCGTTCGGCCAGACGCGGGAACATCTCGTACACGCGCTCGGGTGTCCAGGCCTTTGCCTGCCCTGTCCGCGCCGGGCGCGCCACCGCCGTGAGGTTCTCGTGGACGGTGAGCGATTTGAAAATATTGCGCTCCTGCGGCACCCAGCCAATACCCGCGTTTGCACGCTCGTGTGACGGCAATTGGTGCAACTGCACTGGCGCACCCTGCACACTGATGGTGATGCTACCCCCGTGTTGGCGGGTAGCACCCGCCAAGGTATTCATCAAGGTCGTTTTGCCCGTGCCATTGCGCCCCAGCAAAGCCAAGGTCTGGCCCTGGTTCAGCGACAGGTTCACATCGTGCAGCACCACCGCTTCGCCGTAGCCGGCACTCAGATTCTTTATATGCAACAGTCGCTCAGTCATTGGCCGTTTCCCCATGCCCCAAATACACCGCCTTGACCCGCTCATCCGATGCAATCTCTTCGGGTGTACCTTCGGTCAGCACGGCACCGTTGACCAACACCGTCATGCGGTTGGCAAAGCTGAAAACCAAATCCATATCATGCTCAATCAACAAGACAGAAACCTCAGGCGGCAAGGCTGAAACGGTTTGCAACAGCTCTTCGCGCTCGCCGGCGGGTACACCGGCAACCGGTTCGTCCAGCAGCAGCACCCTGGGTTCGCAGGCCAGGGCAATGGCAATTTCGAGCAGGCGGCGCTTGCCGTAGGCGAGCTCGCGGGTGATCTGGTTGTTCACGGATGACAAGTGAAACTGCTCCAACAGTTGCTCGCAACGTTGTGTCACCTTTTGGTCGGCCCCCAACGGCCGCCACCATTGCCCACCCAGGCCGCTGTTTTGCGAAACCGTGAGCGCCAGGGTTTCCAGCGGTGTCATCGAATCAAACAATTGGTTGATCTGGAAGGTACGCACCATGCCGCGCTTGACGCGTTCATGCGGTGCCAGGCGGCTGATGTCTTTTCCTTCGAGCATGATGGTGCCCGCGGAAGGTTCCAGCACGCCGGTGAGCAGATTGATCAAGGTCGTTTTGCCGGCACCATTCGGGCCGATCAGGGCATGGCGGGCACCTTGCCTGAGTTCGAGGTTGACGTTGTTGGTGGCCGTGATGCCGCCGAAATTTTTGGTCAGCCCCTGCGTCGACAAAACAATGGCTGTCATTGCACACCCCCACGGGGTTTTCCAAACCAGGTCCAGGGGCGGATCAGTTTGTCTCGGCCTACCAGGGCCAATACCACCAGGAACAGGCCAATCCAGAACGTCCAGTACTGCGGCGTGATGGACGAGATGGCATCCTGCAGCAGCTTGAACACCACCGCTCCTGCCAAACCACCGTACAGCCAGCCCGTGCCACCAATCACCAGCACCAGCATCACGTCGGCTGAACGGATGAACTCGAATACATCCAGCGAAGCAAAACCCGTGGTTTGTGCCTGCAGGGCACCCGCGGCACCCGCCACGGCAGCGGCCACGGTGTAGATAACGGCCAGCCGCTGGGTGACCGGAATGCCAATCGACTGCGCCCGCAAGCGGTTGTCACGCACGGCTTTCAAGGTGGCACCAAAGGGCGAATTCACCAAACGCCGCAGAATAAAAAACAGCAGCAGCAGCACGCAGAGTGAATACCAGGCGGCCGTGCGGCCGGCCAGATCAAACTCGAACTGGCCCAGCAGTTTGCCCATCACCACCCCTTGCAGGCCATCGGCCCCGCCGGTCAGCCAATCGAGCTTGTTGGCCAGCTCGTACAGGATAAGACCCATGCCCAAGGTGACCATCAGGCGCGTGAGGTCGCTGCCCCGAATGATGGTGAGGCTGCACAGGGCACCCAGCAGCGTAGCCATGGCAATACCCACCGCCAGGCCCAGCAAAGGGTCAGGGTTGATGTGTTTGGCAAACAGCGCCGAAGCATAAGCTGCCATGCCAAAAAACGCCGCGTGCCCCAATGAGACGATGCCCGTGTAACCCAGCACCAAATCGAGCGACACCGCGAACAGCGCGACGATGGCAATCTCGTTGATGATGGCGGCATGGGTGGGCAGCAGCAAGGGCGTTGCGAGCACCAGCACCCACAACACGATCTCCCAGGGCTTGTAGGTCGATGTTGTCATTTGCCCCCCTGGCGCACAAACAGGCCTTGCGGCTTCCAGATCAAAATGGCAATCATCAGGCTGTAGACGATGAAACCACCCAGTTTGGGAATGTAATATTTGCCCGCCACATCGGCCACGCCCAGCAACAGCGCAGCCAGCAATGGGCCGGTGATGCTGGAGGTGCCGCCCACCGCGACCACGATCAAAAAGTAAATCATGAACTTGAGGGCAAAAGTGGGGTCCAGGCCCAGCACCTCGGCACCCAAGGCCCCGCCCAGGCCGGCCAGGCCCGAGCCCACGGCAAAAGTCGATAAAAACACCACATTGACATTGATGCCCATACCGGCCGCCACCCGCTGGTCATCGACGGAAGCCCGCAGGCGGCTGCCAAAACGGGTTTTGGCCAGCACATATTGCAAAACAACCGTGAGCGCAGCACACACCGCGATGATGAACAAGCGGTAGTGGCCCATGCCCAGTGTCCAAGCTCCTTCACCCCATTCGGAGCGGCCCTTGAGCCAGGCCGGCAACTGGATGATCTGCTGTGATGAGCCGATGAAGTAATCAGTGGCGGCCACCGCCATGAAGGTCAGCCCGATGGAGAACAACACCTGGTCCAGGTGCGGCTTGGCATACATGGGCCGGTACAGGGTGCGTTCCAGCACCCCGCCCAGAACGGCCGCGCCCAAAAAGGCCAGCGGCAGGCACAGCAAAAACGGCACGCCGAGCTTTTGCATCAACAGCACGGTGATATAGCCACCCACCATGGCAAACGCGCCATGCGCGAGGTTGATGAAATTCATCAGCCCCATGGTCACCGCCAGCCCCACCGCCAGCACAAACAAAAGCATGCCGTAGGCAATGCCATCAAACAAAATGGTCAACATGCAGTGGTCACCTTACAGCACTTTGTTTACTCGGCTGCGAATCAGTTCTTGCCCGGGTCTTTCACGTCCTTGATGGTATCGAACTCCACGTTGTAAAGTTGCCCGTCCTTTTTTTCGACTTTCCGGATGTAGATGTTGTGCACAACATCGCGGGTTTGCGCGTCAATAAACATCGGGCCGCGCGGGCTCTCGAAAATCTGGCCTTTCATCGCTGCCAGCAAGGCATCGCCGCTGCCGCCTTTGGTGGCTTTGGCTGCTTCATAGATGACGCGCATGCCGTCGTAACCGCCAACCGCCATGAAGTTGGGGCGCAGCCCGGCGTTGGCTTTGGTAAATGCGTCAACAAACTTTTTGTTGACAG
The DNA here is from genome assembly GCA_031418135.1 of Rhodoferax sp. Lineage (GTDB taxonomy): Bacteria > Pseudomonadota > Gammaproteobacteria > Burkholderiales > Burkholderiaceae_C > JANYCG01. The sequence continues at coordinate 5,859 of JANOWY010000203.1, forward strand.
CTCCGGGATGCGCTGCGGAATAGTGATGGGACGTAACCACCCCCAAAGCCACATCCCCCATGGCGTTCAGAATGTCATCATCCGTGACATCACCGGTGCCGATCAGCTTGATACCGGCTTTGTCCAGCCCGCGTTCGCTGAATTGTTTCATCAGGGCAGCGCCAGCCCCGGAGGGCACAAAAGCATAGACCGCATCGGGCTTGGCATCGCGCACCTTTTGCAGGAAAGGGGCGAAGTCCGGGTTGCGCAGGGGTACCCGGATAGAGTCCGTGACCTGGCCACCATTGAACAAAAAGCGATCCCGGAAAAACTTTTCGGCATCCAGGCCCGGACCAAAATCGGTGACCAGGGTGACCGCCTTTTTGATGCCGTTTTTGGGCGCCCAATCGGCGATGGCTACTGCCGCCTGGGGCAAAGTAAAACTGGTGCGGATGATGTAGGGCGAAGCCTGGGTGATGCTGGATGTTGCGGCCGCCATCACCACCATGGGCGTTTTGGACTGGGTGGCCAGTGGCGCAGTGGCAAATGCCAGCGGTGTCAGGCCAAATCCGGCCAGAACATTCACTTTGTCATTGACCAGCAGTTCCTGGGCAATGCGCTTGGTGACATCAGGTGTACTGGTGTCGTCTTTCACGATCAACTCCACTTTTTTGCCGCCAGCCTGGGTGCCGTTCTGGGCCATGTAGAGCCTTGCCGCGGCTTCAATTTGTTTGCCCGTGGAGGCAAACGGCCCGGTGAGGGGCAGGATCAGTCCGATTTTGAAACTGGTGTCTTGTGCCAGCGCGCTGCCGGCAGCGAAGCCAGCAATGGCCAGCGCCGAAGCTTGTAGTAAAACTCGTTTTTTCATAAGGGTTCCAAAGGTTAGAAAAGCGTCAAGGTTAGAAAAATGAGCCGGTTCATTCGAACGGGACAAGCGGGCCTTTGCGCCTTGGTGAGTAAACAAGGGCCTTCGTTACACATCAGGCCGGTAGGCGGAATCGAGCGTAATTTCGCCCATGGCGCCAGCCACATCACCGGGCCAGTCGCCGGGTGATGCCACGACGCGCGAGACACAAACACATATGCGTTTGTTGGCGGCTTTTTCGTCGTCGCTCAAAAACACATCGCGGTGGTCAATTTCACCTTGCACCGACAACACGTCCATCGCGCACAAGCCACATTCGCCGCGCCGGCAATCGTAGAGCGCCTGCACACCTTCGCTCTCGAGGCAATCAAGCAAACCCGCGTCCTGCGCCACTTCAAACGCCAGCTTGTGGCGTAGCAGCTTGACACGAAAAGCCTGCGGGGCAAACCGCCCGCTGCTGCCAAAGGTTTCGTAACGCAGGCTAGCCACTGGCCGACCGGCCAGCGCCCAAGCGCGGCGGGCGGCATCCAGCAACGGCACGGGGCCACACACGTACATTTGCGCTTTGGCCGGCAATGCGGCAATTTCTTGGGCCAGGCGAATCATCTCGCCCCGGCTGGCCAACGCCGCCTGGGCCTGGGTACCCATAGCGGCCTGCAAATCGGGCCAGTAGGCCAACTCTTCTTCAGAACGCGCGCCAAAACACAGGCGCACCGGTGCACAGCGGGCTGCCAGCGTTTGCGCCATGCCCAACAAGGGTGTGATGCCAATACCGCCTGCAACCAGCAAATATCCAGGGGCTGACAAATCCAGCGCAAAGTGATTTTGCGGTGGCGTGATGCGCAAGCGGTCTCCCAGCTCCAGCCGCCACATGGCCAGCGAGCCGCCCCGGCCATCGTCCAGCCGTTTGACCGCAATGCGATACGCCTGACCATCGGGCTGGCCAATCAGCGAATAAGAACGGGTGTGCAAACGCAAACCACTGCTTTGGCCACTCGGGCCCATTGGGCTGAAACGCTGATCCGGGGCCACCCCGATTTGCACTTGCAGATGGCTGCCTGGCTCGTGCGATTCTGCGCCCTCGAGCGGTTTGAGGGTGAATTCACGCACCGTGGGCGTTACATCGCGCAGCCCGGTGATGATGGCTTCGAGCCAGTTGAGTGAGCTTTTCATGGGTTCATCCTGAGGTCAAGGATTGCCAGTCAACGTTTTCGGATCAGCCGCACGCCGGGCACTTGGTCGAGCAGGGGGCCCTGCACCACGTCGCGCAGGTTGCGCTGCGCCAGGCGCGAGTGTTCGCGCATCAGCGCCTCGGCGCGGGTGCCTTCACGCCGGGCAATGGCATCCAGCACCTGGTGGTGCTGGTCTTGCGCCACCACCAGCATGTCGCGCGCCGCCGGGCTGTTGGCCTGCGCCACGACAAAGGCCGAGGCCGACGCAAAGGGCATGGCGCAAACGCGCTCGATCTCCTTGGCGATTACGTCGCTGCCGGCCATTTCGGTCAGCAACCCGTGAAAACGCTCGTTCAACCGCACATAGCTGGCAAAGGCATCGTCATTCAGGGCCGTTGGGGCCAACAGTTCATCGATGGCCTGCAGCACTTCGCGGGCTTCCTTCATCACAACCGGGGAAGCGCCCCGCTCAGCCGACAGCCGTGCCGACAACCCTTCGAGCGTGCCGCGCAGCTCGATCGCCTCGGAGACATCGCGCTCGGAAAAGGTTTTGACCGCAAAACCGCCATTGGGCAAGGCATTGAGCAGGCCTTCCTGCTCCAGCCGCATCAGGGCGGCCCGAATCGGCGTGCGCGAGAAGCCCAGTTTTTCGACGATGGAAAGCTCGGCAATCCGGGTACCACCGGGCAACTCCCC
>JANOWY010000204.1:0-2611 GCA_031418135.1 Rhodoferax sp.
TTGTTCAGCAGCTTGAGGTAGGTGGCCGCATCGATCAGGCCAGCGCGGCGCAAAAGCAGGTCGTCGTAATAACTGGTGAAGCCTTCAAAAAACCACAAAAGCTGCGTGTAGTTTTCTGCACCATAGTTGTAACTTGCAAACTCGGCCGGGCGCAGGCGTTTGACGTTCCAGGTGTGGAAATATTCGTGGCTGATAAGGCCCAATAGTGTGGTGTAGCCGTCGGTGAGTTTGCCGTTGTCAAAGGCCTTGTCGCCGCCCGCTCCACCCCGCCGTGGCAAATCTTTTCGGTTGCAGATGAGCGCGGTTGAGTTGCGATGCTCCAGGCCGCCGTAGCCATCGTCTACGGCGTTCAGCATGAAAAGATAGTCTTTGTGCAGTGGCTTTTTTTTGCTGCCCTTTTTGTCAATATCAGGGTGCCAGAAGCGGATTTCGGCTTCGCAAATTTTTTGCGCATCGGCCAACAAGCGGGGGCCATCGAAAGTGGGCAAGGCACCCGCCACCACAAACCGGTGCACGATGCCGCAGGCCTTGAAGCTGCCACTCCAGAATGCACCCATTTCTACCGGGCAATCGGCCAGTTCGTCGTAGTGGGCCGCCTCGTAGGTGCCAAAACCACTCGCATGGGTTTTCAGCGCCTTGAGCCCGGCAGCGAGTTGCCAGCCCTTCACACCCCGTGGTGGCTTGATGCGCAGCTGATGGGGCGCGTCTGTTTGCCCATCGACACGCAGGCAAAGGCTGGTGCCATTGAAAAACCCACGGGCTGCATCGAGCCAGGCGGTGCGTACCGAGTTGTCTAGCGCGTACACCTGGTAGCGCAGTTCCAGCGCTTGGCCTGCTGCGCAATCTACCTCCCAACTCGCTTTGTCCAGCTGTTTTATCGCCACAGGTTTGCCGCGCTGCGAAGCCAGCAAACCTTGCAGGTTCTTGGAAAACTCCCGAACCAAATAACTCCCCGGAATCCACACCGGCAGGCTAACACGCTGGCGGGCAGCGGGTTGGCCCACCTTGAGCGTGATACCGAACAGGTGCGCGTGCAGGTCGTCTGTTTCAACAGTGAAATGAATCATGGGTTTTCATGCAAATCAGTGCAATGTACAACGGTTCAGCGCAGGGTACAGGCTGTTTTTGATACGCAATTAGGGTATTCTGGAACGGCCTGATCGACCAAAGCTGACAGCGTTGGCAGGCATTCACAATGATTCAAAATCTGGAGACCGTTATGACAATTCAAAACTTTAGGCACATTGGCGCAGTCGGTCTGGCCGCCTGCGCGCTGGCCTCTGCCCTGACCGTGCAGGCCCAAACCTTGGCCGATGCGCCAGCCCTCATCGATGCCGCAGAACCCCACGTGATTGCCTGGCGCAGGCACATCCACCAAAACGCAGAGCTGTCGTTTCAGGAAGTCAAAACCAGCGCGTACATTGCTGAAGCGCTGCGTGCCATGCCGGGGTTTGAAGTGCAGACTGGCATTGCCAAAACCGGCATTAAAGCGGTGCTGAAGGGCGGCAAGCCCGGCCCCGTGATCGCCCTGCGGGCCGACATGGATGCGCTGCCCGTCGAAGAGCGAAATGACCTGCCTTTCAGATCCACTTCCCGGGCTGAATGGCAGGGTAAAGAAACCGGTGTGATGCACGCCTGCGGGCACGACGCGCATGTGGCCATGCTGCTGGGTGCGGCCGAAGTGTTATCCAAAATGCGGGCAGACTTGCCGGGTACGGTGGTGTTTTTCTTCCAACCGGCCGAAGAAGGTGGCGGCGGAGCTTTTGAGATGGTCAAGGCCGGGGTTATGGACAACCCCAAGGTAGAAGCCGTGTTTGGGCAACACATTGGTTCGGGCTTGCCCGCCGGGGCCATCATGTACCGCAGGGGCTCGTTGATGGCGAGTTCTGACAGTTTTGACATCGCTGTCAAAGGGGTGGGCGGCCATGGTGGCATGCCCTGGGCGAGCAAAGACCCCATCGTGACGGCGGCCCATATCGTGACCAACTTGCAAAGCGTGGTGAGCCGCCAGGTCGATCTTTCCCAGGGCGCAGCGGTGATCACCGTCGGTCAATTCAATGGTGGCAACCGCAGCAATATCATTCCTGAGTCTGCCACCATGACGGGCACCATTCGCACGCTGAACGAAGGCAGCCGCAGGCAGGTACACGAAGCGGTGGTGCGCATGGCCAAGGGCACCGCAGAAGCCTCGGGTTTGACAGTAGATGCCAAGGTGACCAATGGCTACCCGGTGTTGTCGAATGACGCCGCTTTGGTCGGCAAAACCATCGGGTTCCTTGAAAAAAGCACGGGCCGTGTGATGGAAATTCCGCCAATTCTGGGTTCTGAAGACTTTGGCGCATTTACCCAATCCGCACCCGGGTTTTTTTGGTTCCTGAATGCGCCGCCACAAGACGACAAAGCAGGTGCGCCGAATCATTCGCCGCTGTTCATGATCGGTGAGAAACACATGAAGACCGGTGTGAAGGCCCTGGTGAATGTAGCGTTGGGCTACATGCAAGCCAGCAAGTACTCTGGCCCACCCTTGGGCTCTTGACAACTGACACGTTGACCCCTGCCGGGGCTGGTGACAACGCCTGGTTTCAGTTCTTGATATCGTTCAGGTATTTTT
>JANOWY010000205.1:0-2519 GCA_031418135.1 Rhodoferax sp.
CTACCGGGCCAACTGCGACGACTTCCAGAGCATCAAGCTGCGCCAGCGCGTGGCCGTGAATATGGAAGGCCGCAGCACCCGCACCACCATGCTGGGGCGCGATGTGGCCATGCCGGTGGCGCTGGCCCCGGTGGGCATGACGGGCATGCAACACGCCGACGGCGAGATCAAGGCCGCCCGCGCCGCTGAAAAATTCGGCGTGCCGTTCACTTTGTCGACCATGAGCATCTGCTCGATTGAAGACATTGCCGAACACACCCAAGCACCCTTCTGGTTTCAGTTGTATGTGATGCGTGACCGGGGCTTCATCGAACGCCTGATTGACCGCGCCAAAGCCGCCAAGTGCGGGGCATTGGTGTTCACGCTGGATTTGCAGATCATCGGGCAGCGCCACAAGGATTTGAAAAATTCGCTCACCGCGCCGCCCCGCCTCACCATTCCCAATATTTTGAACATCGCCACCAAACCGCGCTGGGCGCTGGGCATGCTGGGCACGAAGCGGCACAACTTTGGCAACATCTTTGGCCATGTCAAAGGCATTGAAAACATGGGAAACCTGATGGAGTGGACCGGCAAGCAGTTTGACCCGACCCTCAGTTGGGACGATGTGGCCTGGATCAAGAAACGCTGGGGCGGCAAAATTATCTTGAAAGGCATTCAAGATGTGGAGGATGCCAAGCTGGCAGTGCAAACCGGGGCCGATGCGCTGATCGTCTCCAACCACGGAGGCCGCCAGCTGGATGGTGCTTCGTCATCCATCCGCGCCCTACCCGCCATTGTGGATGCGGTGGGCCACCAGATTGAAGTGCACATGGACGGCGGCATCCGCAGCGGGCAGGACGTGCTCAAGGCCCGCGCCCTGGGCGCACGCGGCGTCTACATTGGCCGTGCCTTCACTTACGGCCTTGGCGCCATGGGTGAAGCCGGTGTGAGCAAAGCGCTGGAGATCATCCACAAAGAACTCGATCTGACCATGGCCTTTTGCGGGCACACGCAGATCGACAAGGTGGACACCAAAATCCTGCTGCCGGGCACCTACCCGACCTGATGCCGCGCCAACCGCAGCCCGCCGGCTTCAGTGTTGTCCGAAGGGGCGCGCCGCCAGGGTTTGCAGATGCGCGTGCAGGGCCCGCATTTCAGCCTCGTCAATTTTGGCCAATGACTCAAACGGCATGATGGCGATGGCCGTGCCATCGGGGCGTTTGCCGCTTTTCATCATCGCCATGAAAACGCCCACGTCTTTGTAACGCGGCATCACGCTGCCTTCGCCAGGGGTCAGGTTGGCGGCAGCCGGCCAATCGGGCGGGCCGGTGACGATCTTGCCGCCAGACAGATGCTCGCCATGGCAGCCGATGCACATGTTGGCCGCGTATTTGCCCAGCGCGACGGCATCGCTGGCAGGCAGTGGCACCTGGGGTGGCAGGCGGTGGTCAATGCGCAAGGCGGCATCCGGGATGACGCCCAACCCATAAAGCACGCGCGCGGGCAGTGGCATCTGGATGATCGCCGCGCCCCCCTGGGCGGGTGCCAAGCTGCGTACATGGGCGACCAGGCTGGCCAGGTCCGCATCGGTGAGCCGGTTGTAATCTTCGCTGGGCATGATCTGGGCCGGCGTGCCGTCGGGCTTGACACCGTGGCGGATGATGCGCACCCAGTCCACTTCCTTATAGGCCTTCACCACCCCGTCCGGCGTGATGTTGGGCCCCGAAACGCGGGTGCTGCCATCATTCACAAAATCGCGCCCAGCACCATTGGCACTATGGCAATCCACGCAGCCACGCGTGCTGAACAGGTAACGCCCGCGCTCCAATGACGCGGCATCATTGACGTAGGCCACCGGTGCTGGTTTGGCATCCACCATGCGCTGCTTTTTGCGCTCACCCAACTGCAGGCCAACGGCGATGGCAAGCGCCACCAACACGGCGAGGCTGAGCACAGCGTAGACCAGGTATTTGGACCAGCGTTTCATCGGTTTTCTCCTCATGAAAATGGCTTGAAATTACTTGCCGCCCCTGAATCGGCCCCAGTTTCCCAGAGTCAGCCGCAGCTTGTCAATGCGCAATAGGCGGCACAATAGACTGCATGCAAATTTCCGCGCCACCGGCTTGGGCCTGGATCCCCATCGTTATCGCCGCTGCGGCGTTTCAGACCATCCGCAACGCCGCGCAGCGTTCCCTGGTGGCCGAACTAGGCACCTTGAGCGCCACTCTGGTGCGCTTTTTGTACGGCCTGCCTTTTGCGGCCTTGTGGCTGCTGATCGTGCTGCAGTTGCTGCCAGCGGGCGGGTTGGCGCTGTCGTTCACCCTGAGCTATTTTTTGTGGTTAACCGTGGGCGCCGTGGCGCAAATTCTGGCCACTGCTTTTTTGCTGCTGGCCATGGCCCAGCGTAACTTTGTAATTGGTGTGGCGCTGGCCAAAACCGAGGTGCTGCAGGCCGGGCTGCTGGGCAGTTTGCTGTTGTTTGAAATACCCGGCTTGTGGTCGGCGTTGGCGATGTTGTGCGCCAGCGTGGGCGTGGT
>JANOWY010000206.1:0-2761 GCA_031418135.1 Rhodoferax sp.
TCGCGCATGTTTGAGCGAAGCGAGTTTGCGCGACGGCCCTGAGCGGGAGTACTGCAGATGGTCGCCCGAAGGGCCTGCGACAGTTGAGCGTCAGGGGCGCTGCGGGGGTTCAGGCTGACAGGCTCAATAGAGTCACCGTGCCGTCAAGGCATCAAACCCTCAAGCCGCCAAAAACGGGTAATCGGTATACCCCGCCACCCCTCCACCATAAAACGTCGCACGGTTGCCTTCGTTCAGGGGTGCGCCTTCGCGCAGGCGACGGGTGAGGTCGGGGTTGGCCAGGAAACTTTTGCCAAATGCCACCAGGTCGGCACCGCCTTGCAGGGCGGCTTCGGCCAAAGGCAGGGTCAGGCTGTTGTTGACCATCCAGGCGCCCGTGCCGCCGGCCGCCCGGAAGGCGGTTTTGAAGGCGGCGTAGTCAAACGGCTGGTCACCCTGCTGGTAATCACGCGCACCACCGGTTTGGCCTTCGATCACATGAATGAAGGCGATGCCTTTGCCGTCGCTCCCTTTGATCTGCCCCAATTGCGTGGCGACATGGTTGAACAGGGGTTGGGGCTGGTCGTCAAACGCGTCATTGGCCGGGGTGACGGGCGAGAGGCGAATGCCGGTTTTGCCACCGCCGATGCGTTGGGCGATGGCGTTCATCACCTCCACCATCAACCGGGCGCGGTTTTCAATCGGGCCGCCATAGGCGTCGGTGCGCTGGTTGGCGTTGCGGCGCAAAAACTGGTCCAGCAGGTAACCATTGGCGCCGTGCACTTCGACGCCGTCAAAACCGGCTTCGATGGCATTGGCAGCGGCTTGGGCGTAGCTGGCGACGATGCCGGGCATCTCGTCGAGGCGCAGGGCGCGCGGCTCGCTGGTGGGGAAGAAGGCGGGCACGCCGTCGTGGATGAGCACGGTTTTGGTGTTGGCGGTGATGGCGCTGGGGGCCACCGGTGCCTGGCCACCGGGTTGGAGTTCGCTGTGCGAAACGCGCCCCACGTGCCACAGCTGCATGACGATTTTGCCGCCCGCCGCGTGAACGGCATCGGTGGTGAGCCGCCAGGCCTTGATTTGCTCGGCGCTCCAAATGCCCGGCACGTCTGAATAACCCTGACCCTGGTGGCTGATGGCAGTGGCTTCGGTGACGATGAGGCCCGCGCCGTTGAGCGGGTCAGCCCGCTGGGCGTAGTAGGTGGCCATGAGGGGCGTGGGCAGCGCGCCCGGCGCGCGGTTGCGGGTGAGCGGTGCCATCACCATGCGGTTGGCCACGCTGATGTCGCCGAATTGAAAAGACGTGAAGAGTGGGCTGGTGGTGATGGCTTTGGAAAGGGTCATGACGTGGGGGCGACAGCAAGGTGGTGGAAAAGGGGGTATTCTAATACCAAAGACAATAATATTTATTTTCAATAATTGTTGTTGTTAAAAATCGAGTATTGTTCAAGTATTAATTGGACAATATGATATATTAATCATAGTTAATATGACCTTAATTTATACCTTTATTTCATGAATTCATCAAATTATCTGGTTTTGGCGTGTGCCGCCATGGTCTTGCTGGTGGCTTTGGTGGCCCTGCGCATGTTGTACGTGCGGGTGACCGAGATGCGCACGCGGCGTATCCACCCGCAGCAGGTGGCTACCTCCAAAACCCAGGCGCTCAAGTTTGAATCGGTGCAAGCGGCGGACAACTACCGCAACCTGTTTGAGATGCCGGTGCTGTTTTATGCGGTCTGTGTGCTGCTGGTGGTGCTGAACAAGGCCGACAGCACCTTCGTCACGCTTGCCTGGCTGTTTGTGGCGCTGCGGTATGCCCACAGCGCCATTCACTGCACCTACAACAACGTCAACCACCGGTTTTTGGCGTTTGGCACCAGCACGCTGCTGGTATGGGCCATGTGGGCCCGGCTGGCGCTGCAACTGATTTAAGCTGTTTTCAAAATCACCACAGTCTGCGTCGGTGCACCCGCTGTTGCGACGATGTGGAACGGCAAGGTTAACCCGCAAGGAGGATGACTGTGCGAGACGTTTACATCATCGGTGCTGCCTGCACACCCTTTGGCAAACATGCCGACCAATCGTTTGAAGACCTGGCACGCTGGGCTTACCTGGAGGTTTTGGCCGATGCGGGCTTGGGGCAAACGCCCGGCGCAGGCGCGCTGATCGAACAAGCCTGGTTTGCCAACTGCGGCATGGGCCAATGGGGCCAGGGCGGCATTCGCGGCCAGGTGGCGTTTACGCCCTTGGTGCAGGAGAGGCTGTTTCAGGAGCATGTGCCGATGATCAACGTCGAAGGCGGCTGTGCCACTGGCTCGTTCGCCTTTCACGGTGCCTGGAAAGACGTTTTGTCGGGCGAAGTCGAGGTCAGCCTGGCCATGGGTGTCGAAAAGCTGGTCAGCCCTGACCGGCCCGAGCGGGTGGCCGAGATTTTTGCCACCGGCATTGACCAGCTTCAGCCGGCGCGCTGGCAGCGGTATTACGAAGCGGCAGGGCAGCAAGCGGGCAAGCCGTTTGAGACCGGCCCCGGGCGCACCGTTTTTATGGACACCTACGCCATGCAGGCCGCCTGGCACATGAAGCACTACGGCACCACGCAGCGGCAAATCGCCACCGGCGCCTCCAAAAACCACCACCACGGCAGTCTGAACCCCAAGGCGCAATACCAGTTTGAGGTGTCGGTAGACGCGGTGCTGGCCGACCGGCCCATTTCTTACCCGCTGACGCGGTCGATGTGTTCGCCCTTGGGCGATGGCGCAGCGGCGGCCATTCTTTGTTC
>JANOWY010000207.1:0-2392 GCA_031418135.1 Rhodoferax sp.
ACAGCCGCCAATTGCGCCATCAACAGCGTGATTCGTTCATTCATGCATTGCCCTATTCATCAGGCCGCTCAGCACCGTGCCGATGGCCCTCGTTGCAGTGCATTGTGCGCCTGAGGCGCGGCGCAAACCAACTCCCGATGCCTTTTAGGCCCGCTTCAAATCATGGTTCTTCAACGGCAAGCTGCGGATGCGTTTGCCGGTGGCGGCAAAGATGGCGTTTAGCACGGCAGGTGCAGCCACGGCGATGGTGGGCTCGCCCACGCCGCCCCAAAAGCCGCCGGAGGGCATGACGATGCTTTCGACGGCAGGCATTTCGCCCATGCGCATCACGTTGTAGGTGCCAAAGTTGTCTTGCTCCATCTTGCCGTCTTTCACCGTGCATTCCTGGTAGAACGCACCCGAAAGGCCGTAAGCGAAAGAGCCTTCAATTTGCGCCTCGATCTGCTGCGGGTTGACGGCGTGGCCACTGTCGGTGGCGGCTACGATGCGGTGTACCTTGCCGGTGCCGTCTGCCGCTACGGAAACCTCGGCGCACGCCGCTACATAACTGCCAAAGCCATGGGTCTGAGCCAGGCCCCGGAACACGCCGGGTGCGGCTGGTTTGCCCCAGCCGCCTTTGTCGGCCACGGCATTCAGCACCGCCAGCGCTTTGGGCATGTTGGTCAGCAATTTGCGGCGCAGCGCCAGTGGGTCTTGCTTCGTCTCGTGGGCGACTTCGTCGAGGAAACATTCGACGTAAATCGCATTCTGGTTCAGGTTCACGCCGCGCCAAAAGCCCACCGGCACGTTCGGGTTGCGGATGGCATGTTCGATCAGCAGGTTCGGGATGGTGTAGGTGAACTGCGCTTCAGGGCTGGGCGGGTTCAGGCCCTGGAAGGCCACGACATCTTTGCCATTAACGATGTTTTGCGGTGCCACTTGCGAGAGGATGGATTGCCCGGCCACCCGCATGTGCAGTGCCATCAGGTTGCCCTGTGCATCGAGCCCGGCTGTCATTTTGGCTTGCGAGGTGGGGTGGAAGCGCCCTTGTAGCATGTCTTCTTCACGGCTGTAGATCATCTTGATTGGCACGCCGGGCATTTCTTTGGCAATGGTGACGGCCTGGCGCACATAGTCGGTCATGCCGCGCCGGCCAAAACCGCCGCCGAGGTGAATTTTGTAAACATCGCACTGGGCTTGCGGCAACCCGGCCACCTCGGCCGCGGCGGCCAGCGCCGCTTCGCCGTTTTGGGTGGGGGCTCAGACTTCGCAGCGCTGGGGTGTCCAGCGCGCGGTGGCGTTCATGGTTTCCATGCAGGCGTGGTTTTGGTGCGGGTAGCTGTAAATGGCTTCGATTTTTTTGGCGGCACCGGCCATGGCGGCTTTGACGTCACCGTTCTGGTTGCCCATGGCAGCTTCGGGCGCATCGAGCGCGGCGCGCATCACCTTGGCAAATTCGGCACTCGATTGTTGGGCGTTGTCGCCGTTGTCCCATTCAATCGGCAGGGCTTCCAGCGCGGTTTTGGCGCGCCACCAGGTGTCGGCAACCACGGCGACCCCGTTGTCGCCCACCCGCACCACTTTTTTCACGCCGGGTTTGCCGGCAATCGCTGCTGCATTGAACGATTTGAGCTTGCCGCCAAACACGGGGCTTTGTTTGATGGCGGCGTTCAGCATGCCGGGCAACTGCAAATCCATGCCATAGATTTGTTTGCCGGTGGTTTTGTCGACCGTGTCGAGCCGGGCCAGGCGTTTGCCGGCCAACTTCCAGTCTTTGGGGTCTTTCAAAGCCACTTTGGTCAGATCGGGGGATGCCAGTTTGCCCGCGGCGGCGGCAACTTTGCCGTAACTCACGCTGCGGCCAGAGGCGCCATGGGTTACCACGCTGTTGGATGCGCGGCATTCGGCTGCTGGCACTTTCCATTCGTCGGCGGCGGCCTGCACCAGCATCATGCGCGCGGCCGCACCGCCTTTGCGTACGTAGTCGTTTGACTGGCGGATGCCCTGGCTGCCGCCCGTGCCAAAGTTGCCCCAGACGCGGTTACGCGCCAGGTTTTGCGCAGGGGTGGGGTATTCGGTGCTCACCTTGGCCCAATTTGCATCGAGTTCTTCGGCCACCAATTGCGCCAGGCCCGTCAGCGTGCCCTGGCCCATTTCAGAGCGGGCGATGCGGATGACGATACTGTCGTCCGGGTTTACCACCACCCAGGCGTTGACTTCATGGGGGTTGGTTTGGGCATTGGCTTCGCTGCCAAACGGGATGTGAAAGGCGAAAGTGAACCCTGCAGCGCCAGCGGCGGCGGAAGTGCCCAGAAAACGGCGGCGCGATACGCCCGAGGCGAAACTTGTCGTGGGAGTTGTATTCATGGCGTGCTCCTTAGGTGACGGTGCCGTCGGCATGTTGAATGTTCAG
>JANOWY010000208.1:0-4995 GCA_031418135.1 Rhodoferax sp.
GCCCTCCCGGCACCGGTAAAACCTTGCTGGCCAAGGGTATTGCCGGTGAAGCCAAAGTGCCGTTCTTCAGCATTTCGGGTTCTGATTTTGTTGAAATGTTCGTCGGCGTGGGCGCGGCCCGCGTCCGTGACATGTTTGACAACGCCAAGAAAAACGCGCCCTGCATCATTTTCATCGACGAGATTGACGCGGTGGGCCGCCAGCGCGGCGCTGGCTTGGGCGGTGGCAATGACGAGCGTGAACAAACGCTCAACCAGATGCTGGTGGAGATGGACGGTTTCGAGACCAACGTCGGCGTGATCGTCGTCGCCGCCACCAACCGCCCCGACATTCTGGATGCCGCCTTGTTGCGCCCCGGCCGTTTTGACCGGCAGGTCTACGTTACGCTGCCCGACATTCGCGGCCGCGAGCAGATTTTGGGCGTACACATGCGCAAAGTGCCCTTGGGCCAAGACGTGAACGCCAGCGTTATCGCCCGCGGAACGCCCGGCATGAGCGGTGCCGATTTGGCCAACCTGTGCAATGAAGCCGCCCTGATGGCCGCGCGGCGCAATGCCCGTGTGGTCGAGATGATCGACTTCGAAAAAGCCAAAGACAAAATCCTGATGGGCCCCGAGCGCAAGAGCATGGTGATGCCCGAAGAAGAACGCCGCAACACCGCCTACCACGAGAGCGGCCACGCCCTCATCGGCAAACTGATGCCCAAATGCGATCCGGTGCACAAGGTCACTGTGATCCCGCGTGGCCGTGCCTTGGGTGTCACCATGAGCCTGCCCGCTCAAGACCGCTACAGCTATGACAGCGAATACATGCTCAGCCAGATCAGCATGCTGTTTGGTGGCCGCATTGCCGAAGAAGTCTTTATGAAACAAATGACGACCGGCGCCAGCAACGACTTTGAACGCGCGACGGCCATCGCCCGCGACATGGTCACCCGTTACGGTATGACCGATGCTTTAGGCCCCATGGTCTACGCTGAAAACGAAGGCGAAGTGTTTTTGGGCCGCAGCGTTACCAAAACCACCAATATGAGCGAGCAGACCATGCAAAAGGTCGATTCTGAAGTGCGCCGCATCATTGACCAGCAATACGCTGTGGCGCGCAAGCTGATCGAAGACAACAGCGACAAAATGCACGCCATGGCCAAGGCCCTGCTCGAATGGGAAACCATCGACATGGAGCAGATCGACGACATCATGGCCGGCAAAGAACCGCGTCCGCACAAAGACTGGACCCCCCGCGTGCCCCCCGCACCCGGCGGCGGCAGTGGCCCCTCGGGCGGCGCGCCAGTGGTGGCACCGGAGCCGGTGGTTACGTCGGCTTGATATTGGTTTTTGGGTTGTGAAAAGGGGCTTTTGAGCCCCTTTTTTTGGCAGTAAAAATGACGGAGTTGCGTATTTCGTTTTCGTTCACTGCATAGTTCGCCAGAACCCCGGCAGTCTGCGCACGCCTCGGAGTCCGCCCGAACCCCCACAGCCCGCCCGCCGCCCGGGTGTCGCAGGCCCTTCGGGCAACCATCTGCAGTGCTCAACCTCAGGGTCGCCGCGCAAACTCGCTTCGCTCAAACATGCGCGGCTCTGTCGGTCTGCTGCGCAGCCCCCAGACCTTGAGATTTCCGCGCTTCGAGGCTGCGGCACACGGGCGGTGGGCGGGCTGCGGGGGTTCGGGCTGAAAACTACTTATAAAACACTATGCGCGATAAGGGGCGCATGAAAACTACCCACCCAAATTGATCGTGAGGTCTTTTCCGTATCGAAGTCCGGCAACGTCGCAACTCATCTCAACAATCCGTTGGACCTGAGCTCGACTTACATTGACTCCAAGGTACCAGCCTGAGCCGAGTTCGGCGGTGAATTCATTGGCTAAATCTGACCTTCCCGGATAGAGTTCAGATGGGCTTCGTACAACATAGCGTCTCGTTCTACCGTGTCTAGGAGGTGAAGCAAATCGTTGCAAGAAACCGGCGTCCTGGGAAGCAAGTTCTCTGACAACATTGAACAATACGTCGCGCGCATTTTTCGCTGGCACAAAGGTACCCTTTAGCGTGAATCCAACAGGGAAAGGTGTCGCAGGGGAAGTGGTTAACGCTACTGTAGCCAAGTTTGGCGTTCGCAAAGGAGTTGTGGGCCTGATAGGTCGATCAACTACAGGCGGCGGCAACGTAACCCGCGCGGATGCAATTTCTCTCAAAAACTTTGCAACCGCATCAAGGTCTGGCTTGAAACCACATAGGCTTTCAACTTTATCTGCGACGATTTCAAGCAACAGATCGTCCTCCTCAGTGACAAGCCTTGACCAAGCCAGGGGCATAGCCGCAATCATTTGTCGCTCACGTGCTACGTTGTTGTAGTCCGCGCTTGCAGCCGCAATAGCTCTACCAGTGCAAATCTCCTGGTACCCGAGATAGCGCGTCAGGCGAGAAATGCATTCACTTAGCTCGCGCCCCATGATGTCGAGCTTGTAGACCCTTCGGTCACCGTAGTCGCCCTGGCCTGCCGGAAGAAAAAAATTCCATTCCGGTCCATCCGTCAAAATTGCAAGCGGCACGCCAACGACGAAGGCGTATTCAAAGAGTTGGCGCTCCGCGCCGTCACTTTGGCCAATCTGCTTCACCTCAATGAATGCAATTGGTTTTCCGACTGGATGACAGAGGCCAAAGTCCACTCGTCTCCCTTCCAGTGAATACTCTGGGCAAACAACCTGGGTGTCATATGCTGGCCACCCAAGAGAATGAAGGATGCGCATCACAATCCCTTGTGACACTGACGCTTCATTTGTGTATCGACCCGCGCGAATGCCAACGCGAATGTCTTCAATGGCTTGTTCGAGGCTCATATAGATTGTCACCGGGTTGGTTAATTTTGCTTTTCGAATATAGCTGAGCCCGAACCCCCACAGCCCGCCCACCGACCGTGTGCCGCAGCCTCGAAGCGCGGAAATCTCAGGGTCTGGGGGCTGCGCAGCAGACCGACAGAGTCGCGCATGTTTGAGCGAAGCGAGTTTGCGCGGCGGCCCTGGGGTTGAGCACTGCAGATGGTCGCCCGACGGGCCTGCGACACCCGGGCGGCGGGCGGGCTGTGGGGGTTCGGGCGGACTACGCAGCAGGCGCAATGCAGAAGTTTGTACGGGCTACGCCATCCAACTGGTCTGCCCAGGCCGTCCCGGCAAATCCAGCGTAGCAGTCGTAGCAGGCGAAGAAGCAATCAAACGCCCGCGCCGGAACACCTTGAGCCGCGTGGCCCGCAGGCGAATGGCTTCTACCGGGTCACGCGCCTGCAGCAACACAAAATCAGCATTGCAGCCGACTTCAAGCCCGTAGCCCTGCAATTTCATGATGCGCGCGGGCACGGTGGTGACCATCTCGAAACACTGGCGCATGGCGGCCTGGCTGGTCATTTGGGCGACGTGCAGGCCCATGTAGGCCACGTCGAGCATGTCGGCGCTGCCCAAGCTGTACCACGGGTCCATCATGTCGTCTTGGCCGAAGGCCACATCCAGGCCAGCGGCGAGCAGCTCGGGTACGCGGGTGAGGCCGCGGCGCTTGGGGTAGGTGTCGTGGCGACCTTGCAGGGTGATGTTGACGCAAGGGTTGCTCACCACGTTGAGTTGCGCCTCGGCCATCAGGCCCAGCAGTTTGCTGACGTAATAGTTGTCCATGCTGTTCATGGAGGTAAGGTGTGAACCGGTGACACGCCGGTGCAGGCCCAGGCGCTGGGTCTCAAAGGCCAGGCTTTCGACGTGGCGCGAAAGCGGGTCGTCGGATTCGTCGCAATGCATGTCGACCAGCAGGCCGCGCTCGGCAGCCACTTCGCACAGCAGCTTGACGCTGGCCGCGCCCTGTTCACAAGTGCGCTCGAAATGCGGGATGCCGCCGACCACTTCCACGCCTAAATCCAGCGCGCGTTTCAGGTTTTGAATGCCGTTTTTGGCGCGCAACACGCCGTCTTGCGGAAAGGCGACGAGCTGCAAATCGAGGTAGGGCGCAACCTGTTTTTTGACTTCCAGCAGGGCCTGCACGGCAAGCAGGCGGTCGTCACTGGTGTCCACGTGCGAGCGAATCGCCAGCAGGCCCCGGCCCACCGCCCAATCGCAGTAGGTGAGGGCGCGCTGGGTGATGGCCTCGGCCGTCAGCGTGGGTTTGAGCTCGCCCCACAAGGCAATACCTTCCAGCAGCGTGCCACTTTGGTTGATGCGCGGCAGGCCGTAACTCAGCGTGGCATCGAGGTGGAAGTGGGCATCGACGAAGGGCGGTGCCAGCAGTTGGCCTTGCGCGTCCAGCGTTTCGTGGGCGCCGGATGCCGCCAGGCCTTCGCCTTTTTCGATGGCCACAATTTTGCCGTTTTGCACGCCGATGGCCATGTTGGAATGGCCGTTGGGCAACGTCGCATGTGTGATTAAATAGTCAAACATTGTAATTTTATAAAATAAATTACTTAAATTATGTTAAATTTTACTATGTTAAATATATCTAACTATGCAACTAAGACTTTAACAATATTGCAAAAATTACAATAAAATTATTTTGTACCAAATATTCTGTCGCCTGCATCACCCAAACCGGGCAAAATGTAGCCGTGATCATTTAGCTGGCGGTCGATGGCCGCGGTAAAAATGGGCACATCGGGGTGGGCTTTTTGCAGGGCTGCGATGCCTTCGGGGCAGGTGAGCAAGCAGACAAACTTGATCGATTTGGGGCTGAGTTCTTTGAGCCGGTCTACCGCCGCAATGGCTGAATTGCCGGTAGCCAGCATCGGGTCTACCACGATGATGTCGCGCTCGTGCATGTCGTGCGGCATCTTGAAGTAATACTCTACCGCCACCAGGGTTTTCGGGTCGCGGTACAGGCCCACATGACCCACGCGGGCACCGGGCACCACGTTGAGCATGCCTTCCAGAATGCCATTGCCCGCCCGCAGTATCGACACAAACACCAGCTTTTTGCCGTCGATCATCTTGCTCTGCATCTTCTCAAGCGGGGTTTCAATTTCAACGTCG
>JANOWY010000209.1:0-2587 GCA_031418135.1 Rhodoferax sp.
GAAGGTGCCGGGCGTCAAAGGTACCCGTACCGGCACGCCCCCGGCGAGTTCAATATTGGGCACGTAGCTGTCGTAACACGGCTCCAGCACGATGACCTCATCACCCGGGTGAACAACCGCCAAAATGGCCGTGATGATGGCCTGGGTGGCCCCGGCGGTGATGGTGATTTCATCGGCAGCCCGGTAGTCACGCCCATAAACCGACTTGATCTTGGCGGCCACCGCGTCGCGCAGGCCTTGCACGCCCAGCATTGAGGGGTATTGGTTCAGGCCATCGTTCATGGCTTGGCTCACGGCGTTGACCAAGGCCGGGTCGCAGTTGAAATCCGGGAAACCCTGGCCCAGGTTCACCGCCTGTTTTTCGGCGGCCAGGGCCGACATCACCGTGAAAATGGTGGTGCCGACAGCGGGCAATTTGGTTTGGACAACGGGTGTGCGGGGCAAGGCAGAAGCAGAAGTTGACATGGCGTTTGGCAGTTCAGGTTTTGCGGTTCAGGTTTTGCGGGTCATCGCGTCAGAAATCAATTCGTGGGTCAGTTGGTCACTGAGCAGCTCCGAAAATTTGTAAACAAAGTTGCGCAGGTAGGCCCCGCGCTTGAAGGCAATGCGGGTGACATTGGTGCCAAACAGGTGGCCCACAGGCCGCGCCACCAGCGCGGTTTTGGCGTCGATCCGCTCGCCCGATGGCTGATGGGTGGGGTCCAGATCCCGCACCGCCATTTCGGCGGCAATGCCAATGCCCAGGCCCAGCCCGACATAGGTCTTGATCACGTCTGAATCGATCGCTTCCAGCGCAATACGGGGGGTGAGCTTTTCAGCGGCAAAGGCGCGGTCGATCTTGGTGCGCCCGGTGTAAGAGGGATGGTAGGTGATCAGCGGCTCTTTGGCGATGTCTTGCAAAGTCACGGCATCTTGAAAGGCCAGCGGATGGCCCTGCGGCAGCACCAGCACGTGTTGCCATTCGTAGCAGGGCAGGGTGACCAGCTCTTCATACCCGGCCAGCGACTCGGTGGCAATGCCCACGTCGGCCACTTCATCAATCACCATGCGGGCCACCTGATCAGGCGAGCCCTGGTGCAGGCTCACATTGACTTTGGGGTAAGCCTCGCGCAGGCGTTTGATGCCGTCGGGCAGCACGTAACGGGCCTGGGTGTGGGTGGTGGCCAACGAGAGCGTGCCGCTGTCTTCAGCGCTGAACTGCTCGCCAATGCGTTTGAGGTTGCCCACTTCGCGCATGATGACTTCAATGCTCTTGAGCACTTGTTGCCCCGGCTCGGTGATGCGTTTGAGCCGCTTGCCGTGGCGGGCAAAAATGTCAATGCCCAGCTCCTGCTCCAGCTCCAGAATCGCCTTGGAAACCCCAGGCTGCGAGGTAAACAGCGCCTTGGCCGCTTCCGTCAAATTGAGGTTGCGGCGGGCGGCTTCCTGAACAAACCGGAATTGATGAAGGTTCATGCGTAATTTGAGGTTATTTCGGCAATCATTATGCTGTAAAACATCTAAGCGTGAGTCGCCATTCATGCCTAAAACCCATCCGATAACGCACTCAGCCCCCTGCGGATGCCGACGGTGGCAACCTGGGCCAAACACCGGCAGCGAGCGCCCAACAAGCCCGGCGGCCAATGGTTGCGCGATTCATACGTGTGCGACCTGTTGCGCTGCAAAAAAGAGTGCGGCAAGGCCATAATGCAAGCCTTCAAGTCACCCGCCCCACGCCAGACCATCCGTCACAACCATTGTTGTTGCCTTCACTGCCCCTGCCAAGCTTGCCCCCCATGGAACTGACCGCGTTGCTGCAACAACCGTTTGACTTGCCCTGCATCCCCCGGGTGGTGGCGATCTTGCTGTTTGAGCTGGAACGCCCGGAAGCCGACCTCAAACGCATCAGCCAGCTGGTCAGTGGTGATCTGGGCCTGACCGCGCGCTTGCTTGAGACGGCCAATGACACTTACTTTGGTCTCTCCGGCCAAATACGCAGCGTGCCCGAATCACTGGCCTTGCTGGGCTTGGGCCATGTGCGCTCGATGGTGGCAGCGGCGTTGCCCAAGGCCTCGCTGAAATCGGTGCCGGGCGTGAATTTGCAGCAGTTCTGGAACTACAGCCTGAACGTGGGCAAAGTGTCGCGCTCCTTGGCAGGGCTGTTGCATATCAACCAGCAGTCGGCGTTTACCAGCGGCCTGCTGCATGCCATGGGCGAACTTGCCATGATGCAAATCATGCCCGAAACCATGGCCAAAATCAGCCGCGATGTGCCGCCCCTGAGCCTGAAACGCTCGGACGTTGAAATCAAGCTGCTGGGTTACGACTTTGGTCTGGTCAGTGCGGCGCTGGCCAAACGCTGGCATTACCCGCAGGCCATGATCGATGCGCTGGAACACCAAGCCGACCCGTTTGAGAACGACAACTACGAGCCTTTGGCGGGCGTGTTGCATCTGGCCGGCTGGCGCGCCCGCGCCAAAGAAGCCCGGCTCGATGAGCGGGGCCTGGCGGTTACCTTCCCCGGCGCGGTGGGCGACATCTTGAAGCTGGACATCGACATGGTGCTGCAGCAAGACCCGATTGACTGGAACTCGCCGGTTCAGGGCAA
>JANOWY010000210.1:0-6919 GCA_031418135.1 Rhodoferax sp.
GCCCGTCGCACTGATGCTGCCAGCGAGATTGACGCCCGATCCGTTGGATTGAATCGATAGGTTGGCTCCCGACAAATTGCCGCTGGCATTCACTGCCAAGCCCGACAAACTCAAATCACCACCCGTGGTAGCGACGTTGCCACCAAGGTTCAAATTTCCACCAGGTGCCGACAATGCCATCGCAAACGGCGTCATTGGCGAAGCACCGCCTATATTCAAATCACCAGACTGCTGCGTAATACTCACCGTGCCGGTCGGCTGAAAAGCAGCAGCCGTCGGATTGTTGTAACTCTGTGTGATGGTCAAGGCACCCGGCCCAGAGAGGTCAGAGCCGACACCTTGGGTGTAGTTACCTACGGTCAGGGCTGAACCGGCATTTGCCATATAGCCCGTCGCGTTCGCCATCACATTCAAATTGCCCAGGGTGCCGCTGGTGGCACCAAAACCCACCGAAACAGCCGGCGCAATTTCCAGCGTACCCGTTGCACTGCCCGTGAAGGCCGAATTGAATTGGGTTGACGACGCATGTTGTTCTGACACCCGGATGGTCGAATTGGCACCAAAATTGACGGTGCCTCCAATTACGTCACCGTGTTGCATGCTCAGGTATTTGCCAGCGCCGATGTTCAACGTGCCAGCGGCTGTTTGCGAATATTTGGCCTCCCAGGCGGTTGCAAAGCCGGCATTGGTGCCATTCACACTCACCACACCGTTGTTTATAAAGTTGCCTCCCTGGGAGCTCGGGTTGCTTAAAAACGACCAGCCATTGCCAGAATTGATGTTGAGCACGCCATTGTTCGCAAAGGTCGCAAAACCCCCTTCATTGGGCAAATAGATGGTGGAAAGGCCGTTCAGGTTCATCGTGCCCTGGTTGTTCCACAGTCTTCCACTGCCCACTGTGACAAAAGCGGGCCCGGTTTGGCCGTCCACTGTGAGGTTGTTGACCGCACTGTAAATCTGCCCAGACGGCGCATTGAAGTAAAAATTCGCAGAATTCGAAGAGGGCGCATTGCGGATCAGATTGATATCACCGTACAGGTTGATGCTGCTCCCGGCCGCCAGCGAAACAAGCCCGGATACAGTGCCGGCCGAAACGATCGAAACAGGGCCGATCATCTGGTCGTTCAAATCAACGTTGCCCACGTTGGCCGTCAGGTCTACGTTGCCCGTGGCGGTCACGTTATGCCGAAGCTTCAAGTCGCCCGTGACCGATTGCAGGGCAATGTTGTTGCCGGTCAACGCGCCATTGGTTGTTAGATTCGAGCCGCTGATCAGGGTCAAATCAGCCGTGCCGGTATTGATGGCTGTAGCCGGCAACGTCAACAACCCATCCGCCTGCAGGCGGACCGGCTGGTTTGCAGTGGTTTGGCTCAGGCTTGAGACATTCATTGCCGAAGCAGCGCGAACATCGATAGCAGATCCGTTCAAGAACACGCTGCTGCCAAACGAGTTGCCGGAGTTGCTCATCGTTACATTGCCACCATTGGTGGCTGTGGCCGTTGTCGTTGCTGCAATGTCGAACAGCGCCGAAGCGCCGTTAATGGAGCCGCTGTTGGCGGCCATTGACAACAAACTCGTCGAACTGACAATAGTACTGCTGCCAAAGGTGATGTTCCCGTTGTTGGTTTGCAGGAAGACACCGCCGCCGCTCAGGTCGTTCAGCGTGGTCAACGAGGTGCCGCTGAGCAAACTCAAAATGCCCGTCGTCGTGATGGGGGCGTTGGGCAAAGTCAGTGCACCCACCGCCTGGATGTCTGCGGATGTCGCGGTGAGGGAGGTGAGCGCCATGGCGTTGGCGTCCCACACCACCACCGCTCCGCCATTGAGCGATATGGAATTGAAATCGTTGCCGGGGTTGTTCAGGGTGATGTCACCCGCACCTTGGGTATTAAAGGTCGCGCTGTTGGCCACTTTGGTGACCGGCCCGAACTGCGCTTGGTTGAGGGCACCGCCGCCGGTCGTTACCGACAAGTTATTGGCATTGACTTCGCCCAGTGTCAGCGGCCCGATATTGACCCAGCTCACATTACCTGAGGTGTTTGGGTTTTGGCTGGGGTTGACCGTCAGGGTGCCGACGTTGTTGCCAGCGTTGTTTAACGTGATGTTGGCAGCCCCTGCAGTCAATGTTGCAGTTGGCGACGTGATGGACGTGCCGCCGGTCTGGCTAATCGCCCCGCCAACCACCAAGTTCAGGCTGGTGCTGGCGGCCACGTTGCCCAAGGTCAGCGCGCCGGTGCCGTGGGTGACTGACACTGCACCACCTGTCACCTCAAACCCGACAAACTGATTACCCGAGTGATTCAGGGTAACGCTGTTGGTTCCTGCATTGACATATACCGGGCCCGTCGTGGTCAGAGGACCTGCCTGGGTAACAGGGCCACCCGCCGTGAGTTCAACGCTCAAAATACCGCCAGACCTAGACGTACTACCCAAACGCAGCGCACCGGCGGCTGCGATGGTGATTTGACCACCCGTTGTCGTCAGATTGGCCGAACCATCTGCGGCAAGATCAATAGAGCCGGTTGTAGACGTCAGTGCGATGTGACCCGTACCGCTAATCGAAGCACCCTGAGAGTACAAATTACCTTGTCCCGTGATGCTGATGGCATCGGCGGTGATATTGTTCAACAACAGGCTATTGGTGCCGTTTTGAATCGATACGTTACCAGCCTGCGTTACCGCCAGCTGGTTCAAATCATTGCCCGTGCTACTGAGCGTGATATGGCCCAAGCCAGCATTTAATGTTGTGCCCGAACTGGCAGTGATAGAACCACCCAGCTGATCGATGTTGCCATTACCTGCGGAGGTGTTAATCGAAACGGCACCAGAAGATGCCACCAAGTCGTCACCCAGGCCCACCCCGCCCGACGCCGTAATGCTGACACTGCTGCCGGAAATGATTTGCTCGGTGTCCATGCGGCCCGTGGTCAAAATGTTCACGGGCCCGCCTGCGGCAGTGATGCCATTAGCAGAACCCACGCTGCTGACCAGGAAGCCCGGCGCCGAGTTGCTGAAGTTCACATAACTTTGGGCATTAACGGCTACGCTGCCCGTGATGAAATTGCCCGCGCTGTTCAAGTTTGCTTCGCCGCTGCTGGCGATTGCCGCGAGATTAGCGGCGGTGATGTTACCGGCTGCCTGATTGATCCAGAAGCCGCCCAGATCCACCGTGCCAGTTGTTCCGGCATTGATATTGGCACCCAAGTAGAGGGAATCCGAGCCGACGTTCGCGGTGTAGGCACTTAAGCTGACATTGGCCCCGGCCGTAAACCCGCCCCCAGTGGTGTTGATCGGTGCCAGAACACTCAGCCCACCTTCGCTAGGTGACGTCAAAGACCCTGGATCGCCCGCCGTCAAAGATACCGCACCGCCTTTGGTGGTGATGGAGGCACCGGGCTGAACCGTCAGGTAACCGCCGGCTCGGGCGGTGATGCCCACACCGTTATTCAGCATCGAAATCGGGTCGTTGAACGAAATGTTCTCGTTCGCCTGCAACATGACGTTGGTGCCGGCAGCATTGATGTCGCTCGTCAAAATTTCAACCGCAGCATTGCCCAAATCAGCGAACTCATCGGCGTCTGACAACGCGCCCGGCATGCTGCTGCTGGCTACCACGTCGATGTAATCAGGGTCCAGCAGCAAATTTCCGGTTTTGCCTTTGGGCGCGAGCGTATTGACCTTGGCGCTGAACGCCAGTTTATGTTTGCCTGAAACTTCCACCAACCCGCCGTCGCCGCCATTCGCGCCGCCCTGGGCGCTGACGGTGCCGTGGCCCCGGGTTTGCTCATCGGCCCACACAATCACTGTGCCGCCATTGCCGTTGTCCAGCGCATCCGCTTTAAGCGTGGCGTTCGGGCCAAAGTAGGTTTTGCTGGCGTTGGCCACGTCGGTATCTTTGCCCTGAAACCCGCCGCCCACGCGAATCTTGCCGCCGCCGCTTTGGCCGCTCACGTCGATCAAAGCGTTGTCGGCCACTGCCACGCGGTTGCCCAGCACGTCGACCGTGCCACCTTTGGTACCGGCTGCGTCGCCGCGCGCCAGCACCTGGGCGTTGCCGTCTACCCGCGCATCCCCCGTGGCGCGCAGCACCACTTTGCCGCCTTGCATGTCGGCAGTAACTGCCTGGATCAGGCCGCTGTGTTTGAGCGTACCGGCAAAAATGCCGACCGCATCGCCTTTGAGCGAGCCCAGGTTGATGGCCTGGTCAGTTGGCGCTTGCACTTCCAGCGTGATGCCTTCGAGCCCGCGCCCGGTAATCTCGACTTTTTGGCCGGCCACCAATGAGACACTGCCGTTTTTGGCTTCAACCACGGCGGTTTTGGCCAGATCAATGCTGGGGGCAATCAGCACCACGTCACCACCCCGGGCAATGATGTTGCCTTCTACGGTAAGCGCACCGGTGTGGTTGCCCAACTCGCTGCCACCAAAGCGCAGCCGCCCGGCCAACGCATCGGCGTCTTTCATGCCGACGGCCGAGGCGGTGAAACCCGCTGTGTCGATCAACGCGCCCGCGCCAACTGCAATGCCGCTTTGGTTGACCAGCACCACCCGGCCATTGCTGGACAAGGTGCCAAACAATTGCGACGGTGTGTTGGTCACCACTCGGTTGATCGACATACTGGCCGCATTGGGCTGGTTGATCTGGGTGGTGGCCCCCGCGCCGATGGAGAAACTGTTCCAGTTGGTGGCCGAATGCGCCGTGCCCGCGCCATTGGTGGTGGTAACGGTGAGTTTGCCGGCCTGGCTGTAGTTGGAGGTGGCCGTGCCGTGAATCGCAACGCCGCCTTGTGGCAGGGTTTGGGCATGCGCGTCGGCAAAATAGCCTGAGAGGCCACTGAAGCCGATGGCAATGGACAGGGGCATCACCGCCAGGCCCGGCGGCCACGCCAAATCGGACAAGGCATTTTTGAGGGCACTGGCGCGGGTGCGGGTGCGGGTGCCGCTGCTTTGGCCCCCGGCGGATTCGATTTCAGCCACCGCCACCATGGCACCCAAGGCCTGGTTCCAGACGGTTCGGTAAATGTGATTCAAAGACGCGCGATTTGACATGATGGAACCCCCGACACGTAGCACCCGTTTCAGCCAAAAACCGGCACCACGACTAGCAATTTAAGTTTCAAAACATTACAGCACAACCGGGCCAACTATGCGATAAGACTTACACCTGCCACAGGAACTGCGTCACACAATTGACGTAAGCCCCGATAAGCCCCCTCGGAATCGCCAAAAACGTGCGGTTTATCACGGATGCTCCCGGATGCGGCATGGCCAACGGGCGGGTTGGGCCCGAAACGTCGGCGCAAGTGGAAACCGGACAGGGACATGCCCGTTGGCCTTATCTATATTCAACTATTTTTATCTAATTAATTATGAATTTAAATTAAATAATATTTATTTTAATACCAAATAAATACAAATTAGATAGCTAATAGTGCAATCAATTAATGAACAGAATCCAATTATTTTTCACACAATAAATTGAATATTATTTATTTTGAGTTTAGCACAGCCAAACTAAACCAAAACCCGTTCGATTCCACCGGCATTGGCCGCTGCCACGTAATCGGGCAGCCAGGTTTCTCCCAAAATCTGGTTGGCCATTTCCACCACGATGTAATCTGCTTCCAGCAAACCGTTGTTCAGGTCATTGCCGTAGCGCGAAAGGCCTTGCAAACAACTCGGGCAACTGGTCAATATCTTGACGTTGGCCTTGGCCGCCGGGGTATCGGCCAAATTGCCAGGTTTTTGCGCCGCTTTTAGACTCATCTCGCGCAGCTCAATTTCGCCTTTTCGCAACTCTTCTTCCTTGCGAAACCGAACCTGGGTCGAAATGTCGGGCCGCGTCACGCCCAGCGTGCCGCTTTCACCACAACAGCGGTCGCTCTTGAGCACGGTGTCGCCCACCAACGCCTTCACGGTTTTCATCGGCTCTTGCAGCTTCATGGGGCTGTGGCAGGGGTCGTGGAACAAATACGCGCCCTGCGCCACGCCAGCGCTGGCCAGGGTAATGCCTTTTTCCAGCAAATACTCATGAATATCAATGATGCGGCAGCCAGGGAAGATTTTGTCGAACTGGTAACCCTGCAACTGGTCATAACAGGTGCCGCAGCTCACCACCACGGTTTTGATGTCGAGGTAGTTCAGCGTATTGGCCACGCGGTGGAACAGAACCCGGTTGTCGGTGATGATTTTTTCGGCCTTGTCAAACTGGCCGCTGCCGCGCTGCGGGTAACCACAGCACAGGTAACCCGGCGGCAGCACGGTTTGCACGCCGGCATGCCACAACATGGCCTGCGTGGCCAAACCGACCTGGCTGAACAGGCGTTCTGAGCCGCAACCGGGGAAATAAAACACCGCCTCGGTTTCACTGGATGTTTTGACCGGGTCGCGGATGATGGGCACGTAGTCAGCGTCTTCAATGTCCAGCAGCGCCCGCGCCGTCTTTTTGGGCAAACCACCGGGCATCTTTTTGTTGATGAAGTGGATGATTTGCTCTCGCACTGGAGCCGCACCTACCGATGCGGGGGGCGCTGCAGTTTGCGCCTTGGCCGCTACGCGCAGGACCTGGTTGGCCAGGCGCTGCACTTTGAAGCCGACATCCACCATGGCGGTGCGCATCAGTTTGATGGTTTGCGGGTTGGTGGCGTTGAGCATCAGCATGGCCGCTGCATTGCCAGGCCGGAAGCTCTTTTGGCCCATTTTGCGCAGCAGGTTGCGCATGTTCATCGAGACTTCGCCGAAATCAATATCGACCGGGCAGGGCGACAGGCATTTGTGGCACACCGTGCAGTGGTCGGCCACGTCTTCAAACTCGTGCCAATGTTTGATGGAGATGCCCCGGCGGGTTTGTTCTTCGTACAAAAACGCCTCCACCAGCAGCGAGGTGGCCAAAATTTTGTTGCGCGGGCTGTACAGCAGG
>JANOWY010000211.1:0-2579 GCA_031418135.1 Rhodoferax sp.
CCTGATTGCCACCAACGCCGGGGGCACGCAGGTGCTGCGGTTTGGCAACACGCGTGACTTGTGCCTCGGGCTCGAAGTGGTCAACGCCCAAGGCGACGTGTGGGAAGGCCTCTCGGGCCTGCGCAAAGACAACACCGGGTACGACCTGACGGATCTCTTCATCGGCGCCGAAGGCACCTTGGGCATCATCACCGCAGCCTGTATGAAGCTCTACCCACAGCCCGCCGCACAGCTCACCGCCTGGGCGGCTGTGCCGTCGATGGAACACGCCGCCACCCTGCTTGCTTTGGCGCATCAACACCTGGGCGCAGGGCTCACTGGGTTTGAGGTGATGGGCCAGTTTGCGCTGTCACTCGTGGCCCGCCACATGCCACAACAGCGCGTGCCGTTGTACGAAACGTCGCCTTGGTGTGTGCTGCTGGAAAACTCCGACAGCGAATCTGAACAACACGCCCGCACGCAGTTTGAGCGCCTGCTGGAAACCGCGCTCGAACAAGGCTGCGTGACGGACGCAGTGGTGGCTGAAAACCTGAGCCAGGCCAAGGCCCTGTGGCATATCCGCGAAAGCATTCCGATGGCGCAGCCGCTGGAAGGGCCCAACATCAAACACGATGTGTCGATTGCCGTGAGCAAAATCCCCGCGTTCGTCGCGACGACCGACGCCCTGCTGGCAACCGCCTTCCCCGGCGTGCGTTTTGTCAATTTTGGCCATCTGGGTGACGGCAACCTGCACTACAACGTGCAGGCACCGCTGGGCAGCGACCAGGCCGCCTTTTTGCAGCGGCACGAAGAAGCGGTCAACACGGTCGTTTTCGATTCGGTGCAGGCCTTTGGCGGCAGCATTTCGGCAGAACACGGTGTGGGCAGCATGAAGGTCGACAAACTGCTGAAACACAAATCACCCGTGGCCCTGGGCATGATGCGGGCCATCAAACGCGGGCTGGATCCGACCAACCTGATGAACCCAGGGCGGGTCGTGCGGATTTGATTTTGATTTCGCCACAGTGCAGGGTACTTTGGGTATGAGCGGCCCTAACCTGAACCCCTTTTTGAACGACGCTGATGCGCCGTTCAATCGCGAAACCGCTCAGTTGATGTTTGCCACCCTGAAAGCGCGCGCAGCCCAAGCCCAGATCAGCCTGCGGGCACCACCGCCCGAGCCAACAACCTGCTGCGGGCGTGGCTGCAATGGCTGTGTGTGGGAGGGTTACTTTGCGGCTGTTGCCTATTGGGAAGAAGATGCACGGGCCCTTTTTTGATTCCTTACAAGTGGCCGACGGCTAGGGCTTCAATACACCCAATACGTTTGTAAATTCAAAATCGTCATAGTCACTTCCGCGCTTGTTACCACTGTTGATCTGCAGCTGGATTGTGTCGTTCGCGGCGAAAGTGGCAATCGAAAAGCAGGTGGTAATTTGGGAGTAGCCACCAGACGTGTCCGAATCAGACATGACGTTGACCAGATAGCTGCCAGGAGCACCATTGCGGGAAAGTGAGATCAAGTCTTCGTTGGACGTACTTTGGACTCCCCGAGCTGACATCGCTATGCACAAAGACTTGAATTTCGATTTTTGCTCAGCTAACAATACGAATCGATCAGTCCAGACTTTACCGGCTGCTGGCAATTGCAACTGCGAGTTTGCACTGCCACCAAAGCTGTCGTCCCCAAGATGGGTAACACCAATCCCTGAAGAATAAACGACATCCGCAACCGTCGCGGCTCTGGTTTGAATCGATTTTCCTTCAACACTACTGGAACGATTGGACCCGATAAATGTAAAAAATATGGGTGTGGGCAGGTAGCCTGGTTTGCTGATGGAGCCTGCAAATATTTCAGGGTATTTGTAGTCCTGCGGAATTTTCAATTCAAAACCGCCATCCGCGCCCGTCACGGCAGAGTATTCCTTGTCCAATTGGACTTTGGCTACCGCCCCGGGGATGGGCGCACCCGTCGCATCCAACCACCGTCCACTGGTTACGAAAGCCGGATTGCCATCAACACCTTCTTCGCCACCCCCACAGGCAGCAAGCACAAATGCGATGCAACACATCGTATAGCGAACTCTTACAAAAGGCAAAAAGGCGATCACGGCATACTCCCACAAAAAAAATTAGGTAGCCGTACTCTATGGTTGGCAGTCAGTCCTGTCATACCCCCGATGGGGGATAAAGCTCAACTGACCTTGTCACAATAGTCGACATCTCCAGACTACAAAATTGATGATGCAACCTCAATTGGAAAAAATCACCATCGACGGCATAGAAGTCCTGATCGAAGGCCAAGGCACCCATACGGTGGTGATGATCCACGGCTGGCCTGACACCCGAGCTTTGTGGGACACCAGCGTGGCCGCGTTGCAAGGCAACTTTCGCTGTGTGCGTTTTACCTTGCCGGGTTATGACCTGGCCCAACCACCCCGGCCGACCTCGGTGCATGACATGACCACCTTCATCGGCAAAGTGGTGGCGGCGGTCAGCCCGTTTGAGCCGGTTACCCTGCTCATCCACGATTGGGGTTGCTTTTTTGGCTATGAATACGCCATGCGCAACGCCGCCCGGGTGGCGCGCATTGTGGCGGT
>JANOWY010000212.1:0-1915 GCA_031418135.1 Rhodoferax sp.
CATCGGCACTGACATGGTCAATGCCATTCGGGAAGACGTGTTGGCCAAAATCGTGGCGACCATTCCCGTCAAACGCTTGGGCAAACCCAGCGAGATCGCGTCGATCATCGCCTGGCTCGCTTCGGAAGAGGGCGGCTACACCACGGGCGCTGATTTCTCGGTTAAAGGCGGATTTCACATGGGTTGATAGCTGCGGCCGCAACATGAAAAGACCCGCTTTGGAGGGTTTTTTTATGGGGTCACGCCGGGCACTGTTGGGCGGATCAAATGGCGCGTTGAATGGCAGACCGGACCAGCGGTAACCGGTCATTGCCAAAGTACATCGAATCACCCACAAACATCGTGGGCGAACCAAAACCGCCACGGCGCACCACTTCTTCGGTGTTGGCCTTCAACGCGTCCTTGATCGCTGGTTGGGAGATGCCTTCGAAAAATGCTTTTACATTGACGCCGGTGGCTTCGCACAGGTCGGCCAACACCGCGTCTTGCGAGATGTCTTCCTCGCGCGCCCAGTAGGCTTCAAAAGCGGCGGTCGCGAAGCGCAGCATGGCCGAGGTGTTACCTGCCTGCTGCGCCAGCCAAAGGCAACCCCGCATGGCTTTGACGCTGTTGACCGGGAACACTTTGGGGGGCATCACGATCTTCAAGCCGGCTTCACGCGCCCAGTCTTGCAAATCTTTGAGCATGTAGGCTTGCTTCAGCGGCACTGGGTGCTCGCGCATGGCGTAGACGCTGGGGTTCACGCTGTTGAAAATGCCGCCCACCAATATCGGCCGCCACTGGATGGGCGTTTTGAGTTCGGCCGCGAGTGGTTGAATATTGTGAAAAGCCAGGTAAGTCCAAGGGCTGCTGATGTCAAAGAAAAATTCGATCATGGCCGCTTATCTCGATGGGTTGTGGTTGCCCGCCTGCACCGATGCGGCGGTTTGCCCAAACAGGGCTTGGCGGGCTTCAGCGCTGAGCGTGTTGGCCCGCAGGTCTCTGCCGACCTCCAGCCCGCGCTGCACGCCGGAGCGTTCCTTTAGCTGGTGGTACCAGCGCTGAACATGTTCGAATTTTTGCAGCTCAACCTGTTGCGCCTTGTAGGTTCGCACCCACGGAAAGATCGCCATGTCGGCGATAGAGTAGTCGGGCCCGGCCACATACGCGCCGGTTTGGCCCAACTGCTGGTTCAGCACGCCGTACAGGCGATCAACCTCGTTGCTGTAACGCGCCAGGGCATATGGAATTTTTTCAGGCGCATAGAGTAAAAAATGGCCGTTTTGGCCCGCCATCGGGCCCAGACCACCCATTTGCCACATCAGCCATTGCAGGGTGGACGCGCGTTCCCTCAGCCCCGTGGGCAAAAACAGGCCGGTTTTTTCAGCCAGATAAACCAGGCAGGCACCGCTTTCAAACACCGTTACGGGCGGACCGCCATCTGCGGGCGAATGATCGACGATAGCCGGCATGCGGTTGTTGGGGCTGATGGCCAGAAACGCGGGAGCGAACTGCTCGCCTCTGCCGATGTTGACGGGGCATAACCGGTACGGCAAACCCGCTTCTTCAAGAAAAATGGAGAGTTTCCAGCCGTTGGGCGTGGGCCAGTAGTGAAGGTCAATCATTGAAGGGCAATTCTATAAAACCGATTGTGGGGCGCGTTGCGTCGTTGCAAATCCTCGCCATACTGAAGTGTGTCTATGGCACAACTTGAAGTTCAGGCCTTGCACTGCATTGCCAGAATTGCAGTTCTAGAAATGCCCTGGGGTTGCGCTTTTTCGGCCATTGCAACGCGGTCATCGCCTTGTTTTGCAACCCGCCCGGAAAAAGTGTCTGCAAGCGCTTCCCGGACCGGCATCCTGAACCACGGTTCAGGTGGGCGAGGTCAACGCCAGGTTGGGACCATCTGACGCGAGATGTTCACGCCGCTGGAGTG
>JANOWY010000213.1:0-15351 GCA_031418135.1 Rhodoferax sp.
GCCCCCTCGGGGGGCAGCGAACCACGCGCAGCGGGGAGCGTGGGGGCGATATACAGCAGTGCGAGTTTGCGGATTTCCTGGTGCGCAGCCAGCAGATTTCCTTCGACCCGGTCGGCAAAAAACTGCAAGGTGCGCTGGCCCTCCTCGCCATCGGCCACGCGCAAACGCTCCATCGCCAAACGCTGGGCAATCCACTGTGGCAAGGCGTTTCGCTCCACGGGCTCTACACCCAAGGTGATGCCATGGCCTTCCAGCGCAGCAAACCAAGCGCTGCTTTTGGTCATTTTGTCCAGACGCGGCAGCACCACCAAGGTCAGGGTATCCGCATTGCCAGCGGCTAGTTGGGCCAGTTCCTGCAAGGCCACACTGCCATCCTTGCCGGGTTTGCCAGACGGAATGCGCAGCTCCACGATTTGCTTGTCGGCAAACAGGCTCAGCGATGCCCCAGCCGCCAACACCGCGCTCCAGTCAAAATGCGCACCCGCCACCGTGTGAACCGTACGCTCGGCAAACCCGAGGGTTCGCGCATGGGCGCGAATGGCATCCAGCGCTTCTTGTGCCAACAGGGGTTCGTCGCCATGCACGGTATACAGGTTTTTGAAGCCCCGGCCCAAATGATGGGTCAACTGGTTCGCGGCAATTTGCATGGTGAGGGCTCGGAATTCTTAACGATGCAAAGGCAGCTGAGTAAGCAATGGGTAAGGGTGCAGGTTCAGAAGCTGGTGGCCGAGGTCTGGCTCAGCGCACCACACTTGCCGCCGCCAAACGGCGCAATACCTGCTGGACGATGTCGTTTTGCATGTCACGGTACAGCAGGCCTTCTTCGGCCTCTTTGGCCAGCGAAGCCGATTCATTAAAACTGATGTCGCGCTGTTGCAAGATTTCGTTGTCGGCGATCAGCTCCTTGCCCTCTGCCGAGCGCAGCCTGAAGGTCACACGAATACGCAACTGAAACTCCCGCACTTGGCCAGCCGCGTTCACGCCGACCACGGTTTTTTCGCGTTGCTCGCTGATGACATCCAGCGTCACTTGCGGGCTGGCAGGCCCGGCAACGGGAGTGGCTTCGCGCAAACGATTGCCCAAGACACGCCGCAGTTCCTGGGCAACCGGCCCGTTTTGGGCGGCTGCAACGGCAATCGAATCAAAAGCGAAATTCTGCTCGCCCCGCAGCTTGAAGCCGCAGCCGGTCTGCAAAAGCGACAACGCCAGCAGCGTGACCACACCAACAGCATTGGCAAGTTTCATGCGGTCAAATTACCACATTCACCAAGCGGCCCGGCACCACGATGACCCGTTTGATGGCACCACCTGCCGCCTGTTTTTGCACCATCTCGTTGGCCACTGCAGCCGTTTCGATCTGTTCTTTGGAGGCGCTCGCAGAAACCTGGATAGAGCCGCGTAATTTGCCGTTGATTTGCAGCATGAGTTCGATTTCGTCTTGCGTGAGGGCGGCGGCATCCACCGTGGGCCACGGGGTATCGAGCAGGTCACCCAAGTGGTCTGCGTAACCCAAATCAGCCCACAGCCGGTGCGTGATGTGCGGCGTGGCGGGGTAAAGGCAGCGCAGCAAAATGCCAAAACCTTCAGCCAGCACAACCCCTGCGCCGTCGGCTTCCGGTGTTTTGAAATCTTCCAGCGCATTGATCATCTTCATCGAGCCCGAGACCACGGTGTTGTACTGCATGCGCTGGTAGTCGTAATCGATCTGCTTGAGCACGCCGTGCATTTCCAGCCGCAGCGATTTGGCGGCGGCGCCAAACGCCACACCCGTCAAGCCACTGGTCACGCCGCCCGCTTTTGCCACCAAACCATACTGTGCAACTGCCGGGCTCGCCGCCAGCTTGGCCCCAAAATTCCACACCCGCCGCAAAAACCGGTAACTGCCCTCCACTGCTGCGTCGTTCCACTCCAGCGTGGCTTCGGGCGGAGCGGTGAACATGGTGTACATGCGTGCCGTGTCGGCACCGTATTTTTCGATCAAATCCTGCGGATCCACCCCGTTGTTTTTGCTCTTGCTCATGGTGCCAACACCTTCGTAGGTGATGGCCGTAC
Organism: Rhodoferax sp.; assembly: GCA_031418135.1. Classification (GTDB taxonomy): domain Bacteria; phylum Pseudomonadota; class Gammaproteobacteria; order Burkholderiales; family Burkholderiaceae_C; genus JANYCG01. The sequence goes on from JANOWY010000213.1 coordinate 2,053, forward strand.
CCGCCGGCAACTCGCCCTTCGTTTGTTTGAGTTTGGCGCCTGTTACTTTGCCCGATGCATCATGCTCATCCTGCACCTCGGAGGGCCAGAAGTACTCGATGCCGCCTTTGTCGCCTTTGCGTGAATAGATGTGGTTCAGCACCATGCCTTGCGTGAGCAGCTTGGTGAAAGGTTCATCGACCTTGATCAAATTCAGGTCGCGCATCACCTTGGTCCAGAAGCGCGCGTAGAGCAAATGCAAAATGGCGTGTTCGATGCCGCCGATGTACTGGTCCATCGGCATCCAGTAGTTGGCGCCCTCGGCCACCATCTTCTGCCCGTTTTTGGGGTCGCAATACCGCATGAAGTACCAGCTCGAATCCACAAAAGTATCCATGGTGTCGGTTTCGCGTCGCGCCGCCTTGCCGCATATCGGGCACACCACGCCGGCGTGGAAGCCTTCGTGTTTGTTCAGCGGGTTACCGGAGCCGTCGGGCACGCAGTCTTGCGGCAACACGACCGGCAAATCTTTCTCGGGCACCGGCACCGCACCGTGCTCAGCGCAATGGATGATGGGAATCGGCGTACCCCAGTAACGCTGGCGGCTCACGCCCCAATCACGCAGGCGCCAGGTAGTTTTTTTCTCGCCCAGGCCCCGAACTTGCAGAGCGTGCGCAACCGCGTCTACGGCGGGTTGGAATTTCAAACCGCTGTAACTGTCGGAATTGATGGTCACGCCACGGCTTTTGTCGGCGTACCAATCCTGCCAATGGTCGTAGTCGTAAGTCAGTCCGTCGATCAGCACCACCTCGATGATGTCGATGCCATATTTTTTGGCAAAGAGGAAATCGCGTTCGTCGTGTGCGGGAACGCCCATCACGGCTCCGTCGCCGTAACTCATCAGCACATAATTGCCGACCCACACCTCGATCGGGTGGCCATTCAGGGGATGGGTGACCGTGAGCCCGGTTTTCATGCCCACTTTTTCGCGCGCTGCCAACTCAGCTTCAGTGGTGCCGCCCTGCTTGCAATCTTCAATGAAAGCGGCCAAGGCTGGGTTGGTGGCAGCTGCGTGTTGCGCCAACGCATGCTCAGGGGCAACCGCACAGAACGTCACACCCATGATGGTGTCCGCCCGCGTGGTGAAAACATACATGCGGCCCGCTTCGCCTTTGGGCGCATCCGCGCCACCGATCAATTGGCCGTCGGGGCCCCGGATATCGTGGGTGAACGCAAAACGCACGCCCTCGCTCTTGCCGATCCAGTTCTCCTGCATCAGTTTCACCCGCTCAGGCCAGCCAGGCAGGCTGGCCTGCACGCTGTCCAGCAGCTCGGAGGCGTAGTCCGTGATCTTCAGGTAATAACCCGGAATCTCGCGGCGCTCTACCGTGGCACCCGTGCGCCAGCCTTTGCCGTCAATCACTTGTTCATTGGCCAGCACCGTTTGGTCCACCGGATCCCAGTTCACCACTTGGGTCTTGCGGTAGGCAATGCCTTTTTCCAGCATTTTCAAAAACAGCCACTGGTTCCACTGGTAATAGCTCGCGTCACACGTCGCGACTTCGCGGCTCCAGTCAATTGCCAGGCCCATGGCCTGCATCTGCACCTTCATGTAGGCGATGTTTTCATACGTCCACTTGGCCGGTGGAACGCCATTTTTCATGGCTGCGTTTTCGGCCGGCAAACCAAAGGCATCCCATCCCATTGGCATCAGGACGTTGAAGCCCTTCATGCGCAACTGGCGCGTGAGCATGTCGTTAATGGTGTAGTTGCGCACATGGCCCATGTGCAACTTGCCACTGGGGTAGGGCAGCATCGAGCAGGCGTAAAACTTCCGTTTCAACTGACCGGCTGCATCGCGCGCGTTTTCAGTGACGCGGTAGCTGTCTGCTGCGTTCCATCGGGTTTGCGCGTCGCGCTCCACGGCTTGTGGGTTGTATTTTTCTTCCATGCCGTGATTTTACGGGCGAGGGCCGAACTTCCACAGGACTGGCAGCCGTTCTGCACGGCCCCCATCGGCGCAGGATACAACCGGCCTCAGGGCGGCGCAGTACCCGCTGGATTCGCCACAAAACCAATGCGGTTCAGCCCGGCCTTTTGCGCCGCACCCATCAACTCGACCACTTTGCCATATGCAACGGCCTCATCAGCCCGCAATTGCAACTCGGTTTCGGGGTTTTGGGTGGCCACACGGGTAAATTCCAGGCTGGCTTCTGTCAGTGTCACCGGTTTGTCGTTCAGGAAGGCCTGACCCGATTTATCCAGCACCAACATCACGAACTTGGGCGTGTCATTGGGTTTGGCGGCGTCGCTTTTGGGTAAATCGAGCCTGACCGAACTGGCCAGCAACGGGGCGGTGATGATGAAGATCACCACCAGCACCAGCATGACATCGATCAACGGTGTCATGTTGATGTCGCTCATGGGGACAGACCCCTTGTCGCGCTCCAAGCGGCCAAATGACATCAGGTCGCCTTTTCGAAAGTAGCGGGAAGCGTGGGGGCCATGTTTGCCGACGGGCCGCCCCTAGGCAAATGCTCCCCCTCGGGGGGCAGCGAACCACGCGTAGCGGGAAGCGTGGGGGCCATATCCCGCAAATCCCGGGCAAAACCCTCCAGATCGGCCTCGATTCGGTTGATGCTGCGGCCCAGCGTGTTGTAGGCCAACACTGCGGGAATGGCCACTGCCAGACCGGCGGCGGTCATGATGAGGGCTTCACCGACCGGGCCAGAGATTTTGTCGATGGTGATTTGTCCGGCGCTGCTGATACCCATCAGCGCGTGATAAATGCCCCAGACGGTGCCCAACAAACCCACAAACGGGGCGGTTGCACCTACGGTAGCCAACAACACCTGGCCGAACTGCAATTTTTGCAAGATGCCGTGCAACGCGTCCCGCAACACGCGCGTAAGTTGTTGGGCTCGGTCACCTGCGGCGGCCAAAGTTCCGTATGGCTGGGTGGTCGTCGCGTCAATCAACGGCAGCACCAGACCAGATCGGTCAAAGGCTGCAACGCGTGGCCGGGCATCTTCAATGGAAGCCGACTGCCAGAAAGTCGCCACACTGCGGGTCACTTCGCCTTTGGCCCGCTGCAGGAGCCAGGTTTTCCACAAAATGACCACCCAGCTACTGACCGACATCCAAAGCAGCAGCAAAACCACCGTTTTGCTGACGAAATCACCTTGGGAAAAGAGGGAAACCAGGTTCATGGTGGCGGCAGGTTCAGGGCTGGCTACGGAATTTGGATTTTCGCAATACTGCGGTTTTTAGGTTGGCGCTTAACTTGGTGCTGACTGGAGGCCCAGCACGTCAAACATATCGTAGAGCCCAGGTGGTTGCAGGGCAAGATACCGAACGGCACGCAATGCCCCTTGCGCATAACTGTTCCGGCTGGACGCTTTGTGCGTGATCTCGATGCGCTCGCCCGTGCCGGCGAACAGCACCGTATGGTCACCCACTATATCGCCGCCACGGATGGCCGAGAACCCGATCGCCTGCGGGTCACGCTCGCCGGTGATGCCCTCGCGGGCAAAAACAGCGTGCCCTTTGAGGTCGCGCCCCAGAGCCTCGGCTATCACTTCACCCATCTTGAGCGCAGTGCCCGAAGGTGCATCGACTTTGTGGCGATGGTGGGTTTCAATGATTTCGATGTCATAGCCGCTGGACAGCGCCCTGGCGGCCATTTCCAGCAGTTTGAACGTCACGTTCACACCCACACTCATATTCGGGGCCATCATGATGCCGATGTGCTGCGCGGCTGCGCCAATTTCGGCTTTTTGGGCCGGACTGAAACCGGTGGTTCCAATCACCAGATTGAGGCCCAGCTCTCGGCACACGGCCAAATGGGCCATGGTTCCCTCTGGCCGTGTGAAATCAATCAGGGTTTTGGCTTGTTGCAAACCCAGCCGCAGGTCTGCCGTGACCTTGACCGAGTTGCCATCACCCGCCCAAGCCGGTCGGGCAATGGCGGCGCTGCCGGCCATGTCTAAAGCACCGGCCAACGCGCAATCGGGCGACCCACTGATGGCTTCGATCAGCATTTGCCCCATGCGGCCGGAAGCGCCGGCCACGGCGATCAGATGCTGGCTCATGCTTTGCCTTGTTGTCTTACCCACGCATTCCGGTCCGGCGCCGGCTGCCCGCAATTCATGGACGAGACTCCAGGGGCGGGTAACGCTCTGGAGCGAGTGGCAAAACCGCCGGATTGGCAGCCGGTGCGCCGGTCAAAGGCCGAGAGACTGGCGCTGGGGCAAATTTGGCTAATGCCTCGGGTGTTGCCTCTAGCACCGGCACTTTCCCGGTAGAGCGGCCTGAATCCAGCGAGCTGACAAACTCGGCCTCGGTGGGCAAGTTGTCGGCGGCAAACCGCTCCAGAACATCATTCTTGAAATAGACCGTTACCGCACGGGCTTGTGGTGCCAGCCCTTGGCGCTGAAACGTGAAAACGTAATCCCAACGGTCCGCATGAAAAACGCTGGCCAGCAACGGGGTTCCCAAAATGTCTTTGACTTGCAGGCGGCTCATGCCAGGCTTGAGCGCTTGGGCCTGCTCTTTGGAGACAAAATTACCCTGAACAATGTCAATTTTGTAGGGCGAGAAGGTGGTGATCAAACGGTTGCCCGCAGCTTCTGCACCACCCGTGGTGCTGGTACCGCCCATGCTGCCGCAGCCCATCAGGGCAAGCGCAAGCGATGTGGCCCCCAAAAACCGGGGCACAACTTTCGTAGCCTGGAGGCCAGGCCCGGTCAGGGTGGCAAGATGCATTCGAATGGGCTTCATGAAAAGGAACGGAATCGGCAGGTTTTCAGGCCTGCAACCCCCGTGTGGCGATATGATGGTTCATTGTAGCGGCCCACCTTTCCCATGCAATCCATCGACGATCTCAAAAACACCGGCCTGAAGGCCACTTTGCCACGCCTGAAAATTCTGGAAGTGTTTCAGAAAAGCAAACAGCGGCACATGACGGCCGAAGATGTGTTTCGGGTGCTGCTGGACGACCGCTCAGACGTTGGGTTGGCCACGGTCTACCGGGTGTTGATGCAGTTCGAACAGGCAGGCATCTTGTCGCGCAACCATTTTGAGAGCGGCAAAGCGGTCTATGAACTGAATGAAGGCCAGCACCACGACCACATTGTTTGCCTTGACTGTGGCAAGGTCGAAGAGTTTTTTGACGCTGAAATTGAACAACGCCAGCACAAAGTCGCCACATCACTGGGGTTTGAAATTGTGGACCATGCCTTGAGCCTGTATGCCCATTGCAAGCGGGTTGAGTGCCCAAACCTGGTGAAGCGCAGATAAGGCAAAGTCCCGCAGCCCGGGGCAATCAGCCCTCGCCCATGGCCTTGCGATGGCGAATCACAAACTCCTGATAGGTGTCGATACCGCGCAATTGCAAAATGGTATTGCGCACAGCCGCTTCCACCAGCACCGCAATGTTGCGCCCGGCCACCACCTGCACCACCACTTTGCGCACTGGAATCCCCAGCACGTCTTCGGTCAACGGCTCATAGGGGATGCGCTCAAAATCGCGCTCCATGGTTTCGCGGCGAACCAGGTGGACGATGAGTTTGAGCCGCATTTTGCGGCGCACCGCTGTTTCACCAAAAATCGCCCGGATGTCCAGCAGGCCAATGCCGCGCACTTCGAGCAGGTTTTGCAACAGTTCGGGGCAGCGCCCTTCGATCGTCGTCTGGTTGATGCGGTACAAATCGACCGCGTCATCGGCTACCAAGCCATTGCCACGGGAAATCAGCTCCAGCCCCAGCTCACTTTTGCCAAGGCCCGATTCACCGGTGATCAACACGCCCAAGCCCAAAATGTCCATGAACACCCCGTGCAGGGTGGCTCGGTCAGCAAAATGCTTGCTCAGATATGCGCGCAACAAGTCAATGGCAAAGGCCGCCGATTCAGCAGTTTGAAACAGAGGGATTTGAGCCTGCTCACACATGGTGAGCAAACCCTCCGGAGCGGGTTGGCCATCCGCCACAACCAGCACCGGGGGCACCAGTGCAACGATGCGGGAAATGCGGCGTGCACAGTCTTTTTCCGGGGCCGTCGTCAGGTATTTGACTTCACGCTCGCCCAAAACCTGCACCCGGTAGGGGTGTATGTAATTGAGGTAACCCACCAGGTCCGCGCCCGAGCGGGCCGCCCGTACCGCTACTTCGTCAAATTTGCGCTCTGAGGCACCCAGGCCCGCCAACCATTGCCATTTGAGGCGTTCGCGAAAAGCCTCAAACAAGACATCGGCACTGACAACATTGGGTTTCAAGGCGCAGCGCTATTGAGCAGTAGGGATGAATCAGGTGGTGGCCATGGCCGATTGCCAACGGCCCACCAGGCCGTGCAGCGCCGTTGCATCGGAAGCGCTTGACAACGCATCGCGCAAAGTGATGTCACTGAGCATTTCTGCAATTTCGGAGAGGATTTCCAGGTGTTTTTGAGTGGCCGCCTCAGGAACCAGCAAAAATATCAGCAACCGAACCGGCAATTCGTCTGGCGCATCAAAACCGATCGGCTGCGCCAACTGGAAAACTGCCGCCATCGGCGCTTTAAGCCCTTTGATCCGACCATGCGGAATGGCTACGCCATGGCCCAAACCTGTGGAACCCAGGCGCTCGCGTGAAAACAGGCTGTCGGTCACCAATGCCCGGTTGAGACCATGCAGGTTTTCGAACAACAGCCCGGCTTCTTCAAATGCCCTTTTTTTGCTGGACGATTCGACGCCCACGAGAACGTGGGACACAGGCAGGATATGGGCAAGTCGGTTCATGGGAACAATAACGCAACAGAATGGAATTATGCCGACAAAAAAGCCGCTTGTTTTGGCAAGCGGCTCTATTGAGGGACGATAACATTGTTACATCAGGCGTTTGGGTGCCTCGTGATGGTGGTCTTTGATGCGGCCTTTGTGGCGCACCACCTGCCGGTCCATTTTGTCGACCAGGTCGTCAACGGCGGCGTATAAATCCGCGTGGGAAGATTCGGCAAACAAATCACCTCCTTTGACGTGAATGTTGCATTCGGCACGCTGCCGTCGCTCTTTTTCCTTCTGTTTCTCAACGGTCAATAACACTTTGACATCGACCACCTGGTCAAAATGCCGGGTGATCCGGTCCAGTTTGCTGGTGACATAACTTCTCAGGGCCGGGGTGACTTCGAGGTGATGACCGCTGATCGTCAGGTTCATGTGAACTCCTTGCTCTTGGTTGAAAAAACAGGTTGCCGAACTCACTATGCCCCCACTTTGAGTAATTTGCAACGCCCCGACATCAAATAAAACCCGCAAAAAGCGCAAAAAAGTGCAAAGCTTTGTGTGTACGGCCCCGTCGCCCGCTGCATTAGCTATGCAATTGATATCAGCCCACACCTGATTTCAGAGGCGTACTTGCTGTTTGGTGCAAAAAAAGTCGGCCAGCCAGCCAAATTGCGATAAGCGACGCCATAGCCGCCAGCGAGGCGTTCATCCAGTAGTGTTGCACCTGCCCGTTGGCGGCGCGTCCAATCAGGCTTCCGCCGAGCAGGGCGGCGAAGCCCATGGCGGCTGATTGCACTGAAGCATTCAGCGTCATGAAGGTGCCGCGTGCCGCCGGGTTGGCGGTGGAGGTGACGATGGCCATGCTGGGAATCATGCGCCCACCCATGAAGGCCATAAAAATGGTCGAGGTGGCCAAAACAACCCACAGCGGGGTGCCCCAAGGCAGCAGCGCCATGGTGAACATCGGCAGCAGCGCCCCGGCACACAACCACCTGAAACACCGCACTTTGCCAAACCGGTCGGCCAGCCGGCCGATCCAGCGGGCGGTGAGCAAGGCGCCAAGGCCACCACACAGGTAGATGTAAGGCAACTGGTCTTGCCGCAAGCCAATGCCGTACTGGGCGTTGATGGCCAAAAACGGGATCATGGTGAAACCGCCGAACATCACCAATGCCGTGAAGGCAAACGCCTTGCGGTGGTTCACATCGGCGAGCACGCCGCCAATGCGCTGCCAGGCCGAAGTGCCACCCTGCCGGTTAACGTGGGCGTCCAGCGCAGGCATTGTCCAAGCGGCAAACAAGCCCAGCAAAGCGCTCAAACTGGCGATGCCCATAAACGGCGCATGCCAGCCAAAATGGTCAGCCAACCACAGGCCAGCCGGTACACCAGCCACCGAAGCGGCCGAAAAAGAAGTCATGACAATGCCCATGGCACGGCCGCGGCGCTCAATCGGAATCACATCACCCACAATGGTTTGCGACATGCTGGACAACACCCCGCCAAACACGCCCGCCGCAATACGCGCGGCCATCAGCGCGTGGTACCCCGGTGCCAGGCTGCAGGCCACCGCCGACAGGCAAAAAAAAGCATACAAGGTGAGCAACATGCGCTTGCGGCCAAAACGTTCAATGAAAGTCGAGGCCACCAAGCCGGAAAGGCCCCCGGCCAGGGTGTAGGCCGACACCAGCAGGCCGAACTGCGCATCGCTGATGCCGAAAATCCGGGTGAATTGCGGGCCCAGCGGCATCATCACCATGAAGTCAAGAATGTGCGTGAACTGGATGCCGGCGAGTGTGAACAATAACCAGTTCTCGCGTTTCTCTGTCATGGGTTGACTCTAACAGCCGGTCAGCAAAACGCACACGCGGCCCAAAATTCCCCCACAATGGCGGTATGAGTATGGACACCATCATCACCTCTGGGTTGAGCCATTACACCCAACCCAGCACGGCGCTGGTGCTGATGGGCGGCGGTGCCCGCACGGCTTACCAGGTAGGGGTGCTCAAAGCGATGGCTTCGATATTGCGCCTGCATCCGTCTGTCTCCAAATCGTTTCCGTTTCAGGTTTTGGTGGGCACTTCGGCGGGTGCACTGAACGCGGCCAGCTTGGCGGCCTGGGCCACCAAAGGGTTGCCGGCTTTTGACCTGCTGGCCGACTTTTGGGGCAAGCTGCGCTCAAAAGACGTTTACCGGCTCAACGTTTCGGGCTGGGTGCGTTTCAGCCGGATTGCCGCCGCCTGGAGCATTTCACGCCAAGTCAAAGCCCACGGGGCGATTCTGGACAACATGCCGCTGGTGGACACGCTGCACCAGGCAATTTCGCTGCCCAACATTGAGGAAGGCTTGCGCTCTTATGCCATCAACGCGCTGGCCGTCACTGCTTCCAGCTACGGAACTGGAACGCATTGGACGTTTTGCCAGACGCTCAAAGGGGCCCCATTGGAAAACTGGGCCCGCCCTGGGCGGCGCTCGGCGTTCACACCCATCACCATTGAGCATTTGATGGCCTCCAGCGCGATTCCCTTCCTGTTCCCCTCCACGCCCTTGTGGGCCGACGGTCACCGCGAGTTTTTTGGCGATGGGTCGATGCGCCAGATTTCACCGCTGTCGCCGGCCATGCATCTGGGGGCGCGCAAAATTTTGGTAGTTGGCGTGGGGCAACCCGACCGCCCGGCGCTGACAAGCCCGGGCCACGGCATTGACCAAGGCATGACGCTGGGTTCGATCATGGGACACACGCTGGCCACGGTGTTTCACGACACCTTGCACGCCGACGTGGAGCAAACCCGCCGCGTAACGGCCACCATGAAGCAGCTACCGCGCGAAGCCGCTTTGGCCTTGCCCTATAAAGCGATCGATGTGATGGCCATTTCGCCGTCGCAATCGCTTGACGAAATTGCCCAGCGCCACATCACCGAGCTGCCGATTGCCACGCGGCATGCCCTGAGCGGGCTGGGCATTTTGAGTGGCGGCGGCGGTGTGCTGGCCAGTTATCTTTTGTTTGAACCGCATTTTGTGCAAACCCTGATCGCCCTGGGCCAGGCCGACGGTTATGCGCGAAAGGAAGAGTTTTTGGCGTTTTTTGCGGCCGCTTAAATGTCCAAAATATATCGCAATATTTTTGTTTTTAAAATATAATATTACTTTTTATATCAAAATTTAATATATTATTAGTAGCATATTGTCCAATTAATACGTTAACAATTGCATTTTTGCTTTGTAGAGTATTTTGTAAATTAGATATATAGACCCAAAAAGCCACTCCAGCAAACCAGTCCGTAGCTTCAGCCCACCCCAACACACGCCAGTTCAGCGTGCAACACCCGTCGCATTACTCCAGCTTGAACAACTTCATGGCGTTGGTGCGGCCAATTTTGAGACGGTCGGCTTCTGAAATCGGGGCGTTATCAAACCAGATGGCCGCATGGTCAATGTTCTCAAACGGCCAGTCGGTCGAAAACATCACCCGGTCAGCACCGATTTCCAGAATCGCATCGATCAGGCTCTGGCTGCGAAAGTTGCCGGATGTGGTGAGGTGGAAATTCTCTTGAAAATAATCGCCCAGCTTGCGTTTGGCCGGGTAACGCGGCGGCGTTTTCACCCAGGCGTTGCGGTTGTCTACCCGCCAGATGCTGTACGGCAAGCCTTCGCCCAAATGCCCCAGCACAATTTGCAGGCGCGGGAAGTCATCAAACAAGCCAGAGGCCATCAGGCGCAGTGCGTGCACCGCCGTTTCTTGCCCGAAAGCCCAAGTGGGTCCCATCAGCCAGGGGTGGCTGTCGTAAATGAGCGAACCTTGCGGCGTGGGGTTGCGCGGATGCAGGTAAAACGGCACGTCCAGCGTTTGCACCACGCGCCAGAAATCGCGGTACTGCGGCAGGTCGTAATACAGCCAGTTGGCGGGCGCATCGGTTGGGCCGCTGCCTGAGGCCCCGCCGCCCTGGCTGAAGCCGTTGACCAGCGTGCCCTTGAACTTCAAATCGTTCACGCAGCGCTCAAGCTCGCGCGCAGCCAACTGCGGGTCTTGCAGCGGCAGCGCCGCCAGCGCCTGAAAACGATCGGGCCGTTTGGCCACCTGCTCGGCCAGGTAGTCGTTGGCACGCTGGGCGATTTCAACCGCCTTCGGTACATCGGCAATGGCCTGCACGGTGGGCGCGTTGAGCGAGAGCAGCATCATCTGCATGCCGTGTGCGTCCATCAGCCGCAAGCGCTGCTCGTGAATATCCAGCAGTCGCGCCTGCAATTCGACCCAGTAGTCGCCGGGCACAAAACCCGCCGAATCCTGAATTGTTTCGGGGATGGCGAAGTGTTCTTCGAGGCCGATTTTTCCTTGCATGGTGTTTCTTTCGATATTGTGGCGAGCGGTCGTTTTAATACTGACCTTTGGGTTCGAGGCCCAGCAGATGCTGCCCGGTCATGGCACTCACACCATCCCAGTTCAGGCTGATGTGTTTGGCGATGGCATGCGCGTCGCGCCACATGCGCTGGATGGGCTGTTCCAGCGCCAGGCCATTGCCGCCCACGCAGTTAAAGAGCCCATCCACGGCCTCTTTGCACAACTGCGTGGCGTAGGCGTGGTCGCGCCGGTTGCGAATGCGCTGCGGCACGCCAATCGGCTGGCCTTGCGCCGCATACCGCTCCACTTCGGCGGTGTCGCGCCAAATCAGCATGCGGGCTGCGTCCAGCTTGGCGGTGGCTTCCGCCAACCTCGCCTGCACCGGAAAAAAATCGCACAGGCGGTTGCCGCCACCCGCCACCGCGCCACGTGTTACGCGCGAGGCCGCCATCTCAATGAAAGCGTCAATTGCGCCTTGCGCCGTGCCCAAAAGGGGCGACACCAGGCACACCGGCACGGCCGAGAGAAACGGGATGCGGTAAACCGGATGGGCGTTGACGGCGGCTCCCGGCGGCGCGCCACTGGAGGCCTGGGCAAACGTTAGCTTGCGATGGGCAGGCACAAAAGCAGGCCGCTGCACCACCACGGTTTTGGAACCCGTGCCCGATTGCCCGGCCACGAACCAGTTGTCTTCTACCACCCAATCGCTGCGCGGCACCAGCAAAAAGCCTGCGTGCGGCGTAGGGTTGGCCGGTTCGCCTTCAAACTGCACAGCCAACATGGCCCACTGGGAGTTGTCGCAGTTGCTGGCCCATTGCCATTTACCCTCAATCTGGTAACCACCCGCCACCGTTTGGGCCTTCACAACCGGCGCGTAAGACACACACACAATCGATTCCGGGTTGCTGGCCCACACATCGTCTTGCGCCTGTTCGTTGAATATCCCGACAAACCACTGGTGCACGGCTCCGAGCGAACAAGCCCAGGCAGACGACGTGCAGCCACGCCCAAGCTCAGCGATGATGTCGATGAAGGCGCTGAAACCGTATTCATAACCGCCATACCGCGCGGGCTGCATCAGCTTGAAAAACCCGGCCTTCCGAAACCAGCCGGTCACCTCGTCAGACACCCGCCGCTCCCGTTCGGTTTGCGCAGCGCGGGCATGCAGCAAGGGGGCCAGCGCTTGGGCGCGGGCAATGAGTTCGCCGATAGCGGGCGCACCCGGCACAGGCGACTGTCTGCCCGCTGCGTCGGCAAAATCGCGGTGAAAACAAAGGCTGGATTCTGGATTCATGGTCATTCGACTTTACCCCGGCCAGTGCGATAATTTGGCGATCGAAACAACAGGAGCGCACTCCTTGGACCACCCGCCGCGACGGTAGGCGTCAACTCCCCCACTGCATCGGGGTTGGCACCAGGCCTGCCACCCCTATTCCGCTACCCCCGCAAGGCCCAGGCCAACGCCTGAATCTGCGAAAAAACTGATGCATTGAATTGATTGGGAGACATCCACGTGCTCAACATCTTCACCCTTGCCAATGGCCGTTTATTCCAGGAAGAGATTGACTCACTGGAAGAGCTCTCCAAGTTCCAGCCCATCTGGGTTGACCTGGAAGCCCCCACGCTGGAAGAAAAACGCTGGGTCAAACAGTATTACGGCCTCTCCATCCCCGAAGACGCGATGGACGAAGACATCGAAGAATCGGCCCGCTTCTACGAAGAAGACAACGGCGAATTACACATCCGCAGCGACTTTTTGGTGGCCGACAACGATGCCCCGCGCACCGTGCGGGTTGCGTTTATTCTGAACCAGCACAATGCCGAGCTCAAAAGCCGCGGCGTGCTGTTCTCCATCCACGACGAAGACGTGCCCGTGTTCCGCCTGCTGCGCATGCGGGCCCGCCGTGCGCCGGGGCTGATTGAAGATGCCAAAGAAGTGTTGCTCAAGCTGTTTGACGCCGATGCCGAATACTCCGCCGACACGCTGGAAGGCATTTACGTCGAGCTGGAAAAAGTCAGCGCCAAAGTGCTCTCGGGCGACGTGACAGACGCGCTGGCCGGCGAGGTGCTGGCTGCCATCGCCCAGCACGAAGACATGAACGGCCGCATCCGCCGCAACATGATGGACACCCGCCGCGCGGTGAGCTTCATGACGCGCAGCAAGATGCTCAGCGCCGACCAGTTTGAAGATGCACGGCAGATTCTGCGCGACATCGATTCGCTGGAC
>JANOWY010000214.1:0-30967 GCA_031418135.1 Rhodoferax sp.
GTTGAATAAAACCTGCCGCAGGCCGTTTCCTAAGAGCCGATCGGCGATCTCGGTCTTATCCCATGCATAAGGGAACAGGAATTCAACAGCCTTGAAGCCATCCATTGCGGCGGCTTCAAAACGATCCAGGAAGTCCAGCTCCGGGTACATCATGGACAGATTGGCGGCAAATTGGGGCATGGTTTTGGCGGGTGTTATTTGACAACGATTGGAGGAAGAAGCAATTGGCAAACGGCTCGGGCGCGGGGTCTTTGTATAACCGCGTCAATGTCAGACGTTGAGACCTTTCGCTGGGCGTATTTTCGCGCGAAATCGCTTGCTGTAATCCGGCGGTTGTCACGCCCGCGTATCAGGTATCAAGGTTTGTCCTAGGTTCAAAAAACCGGCAAACAAGGAAAAATGCAAGCAGTTTGCACAGGCCCGTTTGCGCCCGTCTGAACGATGGTTGTGGCATGAACGGCATTGCTTTCGCTGCCAATATCAGACAGTTTTGTTCAGATTTTTTAATTCATCAGGGAACCGTTAGATGGCTTCACTGGACACCGTTCCTTCCGTATTGGGCACCACACCGGCCCCCTTGGGCGCGGATACAGGCACTGGCGACCTTGCCCCCACCAGCCTCTGGATGAAGGGCGTTTTTTGGATCGCTTTGGGTCTGCTGGCTTGGGGCTGTTACGGCTACTGGGCCAAGTAATGCCGGCTGATCGTTGAAGGCGTTGCCGACGTTGGCGGCAAGGCCTTTAGCGCAACCATCAGAAAAATGGAGTTGACGAGCCTCTACCCCGGCACTGGCTTGGCAGTTAGGGCTGCTTGGTTCCCCACCTGACCCGGTTGGCCGCTTCCCCATGCGGGAAGGCCCGTCAAAGTCTATTTTACCCCCACGCTCCACCGCTTCGCGGGTCGCTGCCCCCCGAGGGGGCTAATTTCCCTTGGGGCGGCCCAGCGGGAAATTATTTACCCCCACGCTCCACCATTTCGGGTCTAGCGCCCCCTCTAGAATCAAGCCATGTCTTATCTTGTGCTGGCCCGCAAATACCGCCCCCGGAATTTTTCAGAAATGGTAGGGCAGGAACACGTGGTGCGGGCGCTGGTCAATGCCCTGGAGTCACGTCGGCTGCACCATGCGTATTTGTTCACCGGGACGCGTGGTGTTGGCAAAACCACGGTATCGCGGATATTGGCCAAATCGCTCAACTGCCAGGGCGAGGATGGTCAGGGTGGAATCACGTCTGCGCCCTGTGGCAAATGCGACGCGTGCCGCGACATAGACAGTGGCCGATTTGTTGATTACACCGAGCTCGATGCAGCTTCGAACCGCAGCGTGGACGAAATGCAGGCCTTGCTCGAACAGGCGGCCTATAAACCGGTTCAAGGCCGCTTCAAGGTCTTCATGATTGACGAGGTGCACATGCTGACGGGGCATGCCTTTAACGCCATGCTGAAAACCCTTGAAGAGCCACCTGAGTACCTCAAGTTTGTCCTGGCCACCACCGACCCGCAAAAGGTGCCGGTGACGGTGCTGTCCCGCTGCCTCCAGTTCAACTTGCGGCCCATGGCGCCGGAAACGATATGGGAGCATCTGGTTCATTTGATGCAAGTTGAGAATATTGCGGCGGAACCCATGGCACTGCGTTTGCTGGCCCGGGCTGCCCGGGGGTCGATGCGTGATGCACTGTCCCTGACCGACCAGTCCATCGCCTTTGGCAACGGCATGATCGAGGCTGCCGCTGTGCGCCAAATGCTGGGCAGTGTGGACAGTCAGCATATTTTTGCCTTGATCGATGCGTTGGCGAAAGCGGATGGCCGGGCAGTGGTACAGATCGTCGACGGCTTGCGCCAGCAGGGCCTGGGCGCTGTCTCGACGTTGGACGAAACCAGCTCAGTGTTGCAGCGGATGGCTGTCATACAGGCAGATGCCGCCCCTGATGCTGACGACGACCCGGATGGTGCCGACATTCGCCGGCTCGCCCAGGTGCTGCCCCGTGATGAAACCCAGTTGCTTTACAGCCTGTGTTTGCAAGGGCGTGCGGAGGTGGGCCTGGCACCCGATGAATACAGCGGTTTGGTCATGGTGTTTTTGCGGCTTCTGGCTTTCAAACCCACACCGGTTGACGCGGCAGCGGAAAAAAAAACTTCTGAATCGGGGCCAAGCGATGGAGGAACTGCATTCACCGCGGCCCCCACCACAACGGCCATCCGGTTAACCCCGCGGGAACATGCCCCCGCCGTTGACGTGCAAAGTGGACAGCGGGAACCCTGGCGCATGCCAGTGGTACATACACCAACGACCACGAGCCAGCGATCAGTCCGGCCACCTGAAACACCGGCTGCGACAACTGTTCCTGGGCTTGAGCCTGTAGCCCGGCTCGACGAAACGCTGCCGATACCGCCAGAAGGCAATCTTCTGACAGTTGTTGAGCGGCCCCAGCCGGTCTTGGCCGGCCAAAACCTTCGCGATGCCCCCAATGCGAATGCTTATGCCCGCCATGCGATGCAGGCGATGGCTGTACCCGTGCATGTGCAAGCCGAGTCTGCGGTTGAGGTTGCCAACGCACAGGCCAACCCGGCGCCAGTCGTCCAGACGGCCGAGGGCGATTTTTGGCATGAACTGGTGCAGCGCATGGTAGCCAATGATCTGGTGGCAGCCTTGGTTCGCGAACTGGCTCTGCAATCCCAATTGATCGCGCGGGACACAGACCAATGGCTGTTGCGGGTCGAACGGGAATCGTTGAACCAGTCTGGCGCCCGTGAGCGCTTGCAGGCTGCACTTCAACGGGTCGATCACGCCGTGAATCTGGCGGTGGAAATCGGGCGTGTCACCGACAGCCCTGCACGCCGGATTCGTCAGGCACAACAAGAGCACCAAATGATCGCCGAGCGGATTATTTTTGAAGATCCATTTGTCCAGGAGATGATGCGCGACTTTGGAGCGAAAATCGTGCCGGGCAGTATCAAAGCCATTCTCTAGTTCCCGTTTTATATTCAGCATTCGCAGAAAGCACCCCATGTTCAACAAAGGACAACTCGCCGGCCTGATGAAACAGGCGCAGGCCATGCAAGACAACATGAAAAAGGCCCAGGACGAATTGGGCAACATTGAAGTCACGGGTGAATCCGGGGCCGGTTTGGTCAAAGTCACCATGACATGCAAGCATGACGTGCGCCGTGTGAGCATCGACCCCAGCCTTTTGGCCGACGACAAAGACATGCTGGAAGACCTGGTTGCCGCAGCATTCAATGCAGCGGTACGTAAAGCGGAAGACACCTCACAAGAAAAAATGGGAAAACTCACTGCAGGCCTTCCAGCCGGCATGAAGCTTCCCTTTTGAGTTATCAATTGACCAGCCCCTGACTGAATCGCTTGAATGGCTGATTCAAATGCGCTCGAGGTGTTGGTACAGGCCCTGGGGCGGTTGCCCGGCGTGGGGTCAAAATCCGCATCGCGCATGGCCTTTTATATGCTTCAGCATGACCGGCCGGGCGCGCAAGCGCTGGCTGCAGCGCTGGCACAAGCTGCCCAGGTGGTGCGCCAATGCGAGCGTTGCCATACATTCACGGAGCGGCAAGTTTGCGGCACTTGCCTCGATGCGCGCCGAGACCGCAGCAAGCTGTGCGTCGTCGAAACCCCCGCCGACCAGGCCGCCGTGGAACGAACCGGTGCTTATGTGGGCCTGTACTTCGTCTTGATGGGCCGGATCAGCCCGCTCGATGGCATTGGCCCCAAAGAAATTGGTATCAAGAAGTTACTGGATCGCGTGTCCGAAGGTGAAGTCCAAGAGCTGATTTTGGCCACCAACTTCACTGCCGAAGGCGAGGCAACTGCCCACGTCATCACCGAAGCGGTCGCTGGCGCGGGGCTGAAATTGACGCGGCTGGCCCGCGGTGTGCCGGTGGGGAGTGAATTGGAATATGTTGATTTGGGCACCATAGCGCACGCTTTTGCGGACCGTCGCTAGACCAGACCTGGGCCGCACTTGGTTGCCAGACGCGCAATCAACCGCAGCCCCTCACAGCCACCTAGTGAAAACCCGTTCGGGATGTTCCCGATGCGGTTTTGTGGCGACACCTTTAACCTCGCAGCAGAACAAAAAAAACAAAAGTTGCGGGAGCACCATGCCAGAACCCATTGTCCTCAGTCTGCGCCATTCCAGACGCAAATTCGCCCAGATGTTGGCGGGTATGGGTGCCTTCGCGGTGCTGCCGCACCTGTCGACGCGTGTGTGGGCGCAAGCCAGACCGGAAAAGTCGAAAGTTACCATTGCCGTGGCTGGGCGCGGTGCGTTTTATGCCTTGCCTTTGACAATCGCTGAGCAATTGGGCTTCTTTGGGGCCGAAGGGCTCGATGTGGAGATCAACGATTTCGCCAGCGGCACGAGTGCCTTGCAGGCAGCGCTCTCTGGCGCGGCCGACGTGGTGAGCGGCGCTTACGAACGCACCATCCATCTGCAAAGCAAAAACCAGTTTTATCAGGCATTTGTCTTGCAAGGCAGATCCCCCGCCATTGCAATGGGTTTCTCTACCAAAACGCTCGCCAACTACAAGACATGGACTGACCTCAGGGGCAAAAAAATTGGCGTTTCGGCAATGGGTTCCTCGACCCACATGCTGGCAAAACTGGTGCTGGCCCAAGCCGGGATCAAGCCTGACGACGTGAGTTTTGTGGGGGTTGGGGCCTCAATGGGTGTCATTTCCGCCATGCGCGCAGGCCACATTGACGTTGTCAGCACCATTGACCCGATGATGACCATGCTGGAGCAAAAAGGCGACGTGCACACGATTGTGGACACGCGCTCGCTCAAGGGAACCCTGGCTTTGTTTGGCGGCCTCATGCCCGCCAGCTGTCTGTATGCGCCCGCTGAATTTCTGCAAAAAAATCCGAACACTGCGCAGGCGCTGGCCAATGGAATCGTCCATGCACTCAAGTGGCTGCAGACGGCCGGGCCGGGTGACATCATCAAAACGGTGCCTGAGTCTTATTTTCTGGGAGACCGGGGCTTATACCTGTCGGCTTTCAATAAAGTGCGCGAAGTGCTGGCCATTGACGGTCTGGTGCAGGAAGACGGTCCGCGTACGGCTTTAAAGGCCTTGAGCAGTTACGACAGTTCGGTTACGGCCGATAAAATTGCTCTCGCCAAAACCTACACCAATGAGTATGCCCGCCGGGCCAAATACAAATTCAAGGCATGAAGGTTTAGCGTATGGGTGTGTGGGGTGCGCGGTCTGGCACCGCGTTAACGCCGGGGCTTCTTGCGGATCGTGCCAGCTGATTTTGCAGGACTGCGCTTACCACTGACAGCTTTCGATTGGCCCGATGCACCGCCCTTGACTGGCAGCAATAAGGTAATTTGTTGGCCCTTGGCAAAAGTGCCTTGGGTTGAAATCCGGTTCCATTCAGCCACAGCGGCAATACTGAGCCCATATCGTTTTGCCAAAGAGGCCACCGTTTCGGCCTTGGCCGCCCGCACCACGGTGCGGCGGGTGCTCATTTCAGGCGTTGTTCCTACCTGGCCATGGTCGGCGATGTGGCTGGCCACGTCAGCGTCAATGCGTTGTCCACGGGGCACCAATAGGGCTGAACCAGCCTTGATGATCGAGCGCGGTGGAATGTGATTGATGCTGCGCAATTCGCCTTCATCCATCCCAACCCGCTTGGCAACCTCTGCGGTTTTGAGGTTGGACGGAGCGACCCAAACCGTCCAGCTGGCAAGCTGGATGCCATTTGATTTCTGTAAATTTTTTTGGAAGACGGCGGCTTGGTCCCACGGCAACAAAATTTGAGGTGTACCGGCGGCCAGCAAAACGGGCCGGTTGGCTGAAGGGTTCAGCGCTCTGAAGTCCTCCACGCTGACTTCGGCCAGCCTGGCTGCCACTTCGACATCCACGTCACGCACAATTGTCACGGTTTGAAAAAATGGGTGGTTTTCAATCAGCGGCAACTTGACCTGAAAGTTTTCGGGTCCGGCAACAATATTTTTCACGGCCTGCAGTTTGGGCACATATTGACGCGTTTCAGCGGGCATGCCCAAGTCCAGATAGCCGGTGCCCAAACCAGATCGTTTGTTTTTGGCAATGGCTCGCCCGACGCTGCCTTCTCCCCAGTTGTACGCTGCCAGCGCCAGATGCCAGTCGCCAAACATGCCATGGAGTTTTTGAAGGTAATCCAGGGCAGCCCGGGTCGAGGCCAACACGTCTCGCCGGTCATCCCGAAACGCGTTTTGCTTCAATTCAAAATGCCGCCCCGTGGCAGGCATGAATTGCCACATGCCTGCTGCTTTTGCGCTGGAAACCGCCTGGGGATTAAAAGCGCTTTCAATGAAGGGCAACAAAGCCAACTCGGTGGGCATACTGCGCAGCTCAAGCTCTTCAACAATGTGAAACATGTATTTTCGCGAGCGCTCGGTCATGCGCGCGATGTATTCAGGGCGGGCGGCATAGTAAAGTTCTCGATCTTTCACCAGATCGCTTTCCAGATTGGGCATGGCAAAACCGCGACGAATACGCTCCCACAATTCGGCCGGCGGTGTTAGTTGGGCTACGCCCCGGTTAGCCGCTTGGGTGGCTTCGATGGGAGACAGTTCAGCTCCGGGCAATGACAGGCTGCCTGGCGATACAGATGATTGGGGTAAAGCGGTTCCTGGGCGCACAGCGGGTGACCTGGCGGGCCGCGGCGGGGATGGGCTAAAAGCTGCACCTGAGCCTGGGGAAATTGCAGGAGGCACAGGCGGCAATTCGGTGGATTGAGAAGCGGTGGTTCTGGGAACGTCCAAAGTGCCGGGCGATTCGCCAGGTACCGCGAAAGTGCCGGTTGCGCAGCCCGTCAAGGCCACTGCCAAGAGGCTGACCCAGCAAAAAATGTGCGCACGGATGTATCGGCGGATCGCCCCGAGGCGCGACCCATGAAGTGCCTGACTAGAATCACCCGGCAAACTGGTTGTACGGGTGAATGAATTAAGTAGTGAACGCATGGGCGGACAAATTATAGATTTTCATGAGTGGCTTCAAACGCCGGCGGGGCAGTACATGCTCGGCTGGGAGCGTGGTGAATTTGATGAAGCCGTGACTGATTTATTCGGCTTTCACGCAGTGCAACTGGGTCTGGAGGAGGTGGATGCCCTCAGGGTAAATCGGATGCCGCACCGCTGGCTGTCGGTGGGTGACCCCCAAAGTTCGCAGATCGTGAAAACCCATGGCCGTGCTGTTGCATTTGTGAGTGAGTTTTCAGCATTACCGTTCGCAGCCAACAGCCTCGATCTGCTTGTTTTGCCGCACACGCTGGAATTGGGTTCAGATCCGCATGCCTGCCTGCGGGAGGTTGAGCGCGTGTTGGTGCCCGAAGGTCGCGTCATCATCACAGGCTTGAACCCGGTTAGCCTGTGGGGATTCAGGCAGCGCCGGGCACGATGGTATTTGCGGGCTGGTTTTGGCGACTCTTATTTGCCTCAGCAGGGGGATTTCATCGGCTACTGGCGTTTGCGAGACTGGCTGAGGCTGCTGGGTTTTGAGGTCGAGACGAGCCGCTTTGGTTGTTATCGGCCATCCGTCAGAAGCCAAGGATGGCTTGACCGTTTTGCCTGGATGGATCGGCTGGGCCGCCGTTGGTGGCCGATTTTGGGTGCCGTTTATTTTGTGGTGGCGGTCAAAAAAGTGCGAGGTGTGCGGCTCATGGGCATGCCCTGGAAGGCCTCGACCAGCCGGGCCGGCGCACCGGTTTCAGTGGCGAACCAATCGAGTCAGCTGTCGGGTGAAGATGTCTAGCGGATACCCGGGTAAGTTCGCTCCTGGCCAAAGGGTGAATCTGGTGTGCTGTGTGTCACGGCAATGCAATGAACTGTCTTAATTGTATTAAATTAAAGTAAGTTAAGTGTAAATTAATTATAAGTATTAATATTTAATTTAATAAAAAATATAGCTATTAACGCAATAAATTTATGAACAAAATACCAAATTTCTTCCAGATATTTCCTGCAATTAATTAAATATTAATTTAAGTCGTCTCGTGGGCGCATTCATTTGCGCACAATTCAGCCGCCATCGTTTCTCCCATGCAAAATTCCATCCAGGCGCACGTCAGTCTTGCGCCGCCAACACCCCGCAATTTGAACCTGCCCTTGAGGTTCAGTCTGGACGGGGCGTTTGAATGACAACGGTCACCTTGTACACCGACGGCGCCTGCAAAGGAAACCCTGGGCCCGGAGGATGGGGGGCTTTGCTGCTCGCCGGTGACATTGAAAAAGAGTTGTTCGGCGGCGAGCTGGCGACCACCAACAACCGTATGGAATTAACCGCTGTCATTGAAGGTCTGGCCGCGCTGAAGCGCCCTTGCGAGGTGGTTGTCTACCTGGACAGCCAATATGTTCGGCAAGGCATCACGGAATGGATTAAGGGCTGGAAGGCCCGTGGCTGGCGCACGGCGTCCAAAGCACCGGTCAAGAACGTCGATTTGTGGCAACGCCTGGACACCCTGGTGGCGCAAGGTGGCCACAACATTGACTGGCGGTGGGTCAAGGGCCATGCGGGCAACCCGGGCAATGAGCGGGCCGATGCTCTTGCTAATCGAGGTGTTGACATGGTTTACGCGGTGGGCCAGCGGTTATAGGCGTTTGAAATTTGTGTCGTCTCGGCAGGAGTGAAATGGCCAGTGATTGCACCGGCGTAATGGCCCTCTGAACCCGGTGCCATGCGTCGACGGTTTGTGAAGCAACGGTAAAGCTTTGATAAAAGTGACGTTTTTGCCATGGATTGAGACGAGACCGTAAGGGCACTGGTAGTACTGCGTATCCGCAAAAGTCTCATCCCTGCTACAGTTTCGGGTTGTTAGTCTCGCGTGATTTCCGGCCTGGCCCGGTCGTTTGCGATTCGACTCTTCCCTGATTTCAAATTTACGACCATTCATGGCTTCCAAAGCAAGTTATTACCTGACGGCCGTTATCGGCATTGCAGCAGCATCTGGCGCGGCATGGTGGTATCAAACCAAACCGATAGCCCCAACGGAAATGGCCAGTGCGGCCGTTGGCACCAGCGCTTCAGGGCCCAATTCGGCCGCCAGTGCGCCTGCGGGTGCCGCTTCAGCGGCGATGGCTCGGCCTGCCGGCGTTGAAGTGGCAAAAGTTGAAAAAATGCCATTGCAAGACGATGCCCAGGCGGTGGGTTCATTGCGATCACGACAAAGCGTGATGCTCCGACCCGAAGTAGCCGGGCGGGTCAAACATTTGGGTTTTACAGATGGCCAGCCAGTTCGCAGAGGCCAAATGTTGGTGCAACTTGACGACGTGTTGCAGCGTGCGGAAATCAAGCAGGCCCAGGCCCAGGTGTCGATTGCCCAGGCCAACCTCAAACGTAACCAGGAATTGGTGGCGCAAAATTTTGTCGCGCAGCGTGTGCTGGAAGAAAGCGCTGCCAATTTGCAGGTTGTTGAGGCCCAACTGGCGTTGTCTTGCGCGCGCCTCTCGCGCATGGCGATCTTGGCACCCTTTGATGCCACTGTAGGCATTCGGGTGGTGAATGTCGGCGATTACGTCAAGGATGGCGCCGATCTGATCAACCTTGAAGATACGAGTAGCATGTTTGTTGATTTTCGCCTGCCCGAACGGTTTCAAGGCAAAGTGCGGTTGCAGCAGCCGGTTGAGTTGACATTGGATGCCTTTCCTGGCCGAGCCTTCAAAGCGCGGATCGAAGCCATTGACCCGCTGCTGGACGTGAACGGACGCTCGGTGGGCCTGCGCGCCATATTGCCAAATTCCATGGGGGAGCCGGCCCGCGAATCGGGCCGGGGTGGGCCAGGTGGCCCAGGCGGCGCCGGTGGGCCCGGTGGCCCCGGTGGGCGTCCCGGTAGTCCTGGGGGCGCCGGAGTCGGTGCAGGAGCGGCCAGCCCGTCTGGTTTGGCCGGGGCACCGCGTCCAGGCAATCCGTCGATAACGCAGGCTGGCAGACCCAATGCGAGCCTTCAGGCGGGTGTCGGTCCCGGAAATTCTTCTGGTGCAGGTGGGCAGGGCGCACGCGTGGGTGCGCGTGCAGGTGGCGCTGGTCCCGCCGGGGTTGCCGCGGGTGCACGGGTGGGTACACCAGCGGGCGCTCCAGGCAGTGGCGGTGCCCAGGGCAATGCCAATCCGGTTGATGCCAACGGCTGTCCTGTCGATGTCGCCAGCACCGCATTGACAGAAACATCTGCATCCGCCGTGCCTGGAGGTGCCATTGCGTCACGAAGTGGCGGGCCGGGCACAGGTGCGGGCGCGGGTTCCCGTGGGGCGGGAGCGCCAGGGCGCATGCCGCCGGGCGCAAGTCAGGGTAACCGTAGCAACATTCCCGGGCAGGCAGGCGCTGGGGGTAACCCCATGCCCTTGCGGCCAGGCATGTTTGCCCGCGTCAACACGGTTTTTTCAATCAATGAGGCGGCGTTGGTTATCCCCGAAGAAGCGGTTGTGCCACAAGGTGGGCGTCAGTTTGTAATCAAGGCGGTGCTACCTGAAGAAGTGACTGGGCTGGATAAGTCCAAGTTGCCTGACGGTGTGAAGTTTGTCTCGTTGCGGCAGGAAGTCCGCTTGGGTGTCCGCCGCGCCGGTCGGGTTGAGGTGGTTTCGGGGCTCGACGAAGGACAAAGCATTGTGGTGGCGGGACATCAACGATTGCAACGGGATGGCACCCCCCTGCGAATTGTTGAGCTGGGTTCCGCCCGTGGTGCCCAGGCGGGGGCCTCGGCGGCTGGCGCAGCCCCCGCAGCTTTGGCACCGATCACCAGTGCCATGTCAGCTACGCCGGGCGCGCCGATGCCGGCCATCGCTGCCAGTCGGTAGTATCGGGAGACTTCCATGCAATTGGCTGAAACATCCATCCGTCGTCCGGTCTTTGCCACCGTCCTGTCGCTGTTGATTGTGTTGATTGGTGCCGTTTCGTTCAACCGGCTATCGGTGCGGGAGTACCCCAAAATTGATGAACCCGTGGTGTCCGTCAACACGGTCTACACCGGCGCATCCAGTGAAGTGGTTGAAGGCCAGGTTTCCAAAATACTTGAAGATTCCCTGGCCGGTATAGAAGGGGTTGATGTCATCACCTCGACCAGCCGCCAGGAGCGCAGCCTGATCACTGTGCGGTTTGCCTTGACGCGCAATGCCGACAGCGCAGCGGCTGATGTCCGCGACAAAGTCACGCGGGTCAGGCAGCGATTGCCGCAAGGTATTGATGAGCCGGTGATCGCCAAAGTCGAAGCCGATGCCTTCCCGGTGATTTTTCTGGCCTTGAGCTCCGACATGCACAATGCCCTGCAGTTGTCTGAAATGGCCAATTTGCTGGTCAAGCCGATATTGCAGACAGCCACCGGCGTGGCGGATGTCATCGTCCCAGGGGAACGAAAATTTTCAATGCGGATTTGGGTTGACCCCGACAAACTGGCCGCCTACAAACTCACCATTCAGGATTTGGAAGACGCCCTGCGCCGTTCCAATCTTGAAGTGCCTGCCGGGCGTATCGAGAGCAATTTGCGGGAGTTCAATGTCACCGCAGCCACCGATTTGCAACGGCCGTTTGAGTTTGGGCAGGTAGTGATACGCACTGTCAATGGCCTGCCCGTGCGGATAGCCGATGTGGCGCGGGTGCAGGTCGGACCTGCGGAAGAGCGCACCAGTGTCCGGTTGAACGGTCGCGATTCAATCGGCATTGGCGTGATCCGCCAAGCCACGGCCAACCCGCTGGAGCTGTCTGAAAGTGTCCGGGGCTTGTTGGCCAAAGTCAACCGCGACGTACCGGCAGGGGTTCAGATTGAAGTCGCCAATGACAACTCGGTCTTCATTGACCGGTCGATCAAAGCGGTGTTCCAGACCATTGTCGAAGCGGCGGTTCTGGTGGCGCTGGTGATTTTTGTCTTCCTGCGCACCTTGCGTGCTTCCATCATTCCGCTGTTGGCTATTCCTGTGTCGCTGGTGGGCGCTTTTGCGTTGATGGCGTTGGCAGGTTTCAGTGTGAATACACTCACGCTGCTGGCCTTGGTGCTCGCTATCGGCCTGGTGGTTGACGATGCCATTGTGATGCTGGAGAACATTTATCGCCACATCGAGGAAGGTATGGCGCCGTTTCAGGCGGCCCTGAAAGGGGCCAAGGAAGTGGGCTTTGCGATTGTGGCCATGACCATGACCTTGGTCGCCGTTTATGCGCCGTTGGCTTTTGCCCCGGGTCGAACGGGCCGGTTGTTCACTGAGTTCGCGTTGGCGCTGGCTGGCGCGGTGGTGGTTTCGGGCCTGGTAGCGTTGACGTTGTCACCGATGCTGTCGTCCATCCTGCTCAAACACAATCCCAATCCCAATTTTTTTGACCGGGGCATGGAGTCGGTGCTGCAAGCCGTGACACGTGGTTACAGCCATGTTTTGGGGTGGACCTTGCGGCATCGGTGGCTGGTCATTCTTGTGATGCTCGGCAGCGGTTGGGTCAGTTGGGCGGTGCTGGGCGACATCAAGCGCGAGCTGTCACCCGTGGAAGATCGTGGTGTGATCTTGGCGCAGGTCAATGCACCCGATGGTTCCACGCTGGCCTACACCAATCGTTATGCCCAGGCGATCGAACGTATTGGTCAAGGCTACCCGGAGTTTGACCGGATATTCGGCAATATTGGCAACCCAACGGTGGCGCAAGGCAATGTGTTCTTCCGCACCGTTCCCTGGGAAGAGCGCAAAAAAACCACGTTGGAGCTGGCCCGCGAAATGACACCCAGGGTAGCTGGATTGTCGGGCGTGACGGCGTTCCCGATTACGCCACCCTCACTGGGGCAGGGCTTTACCCAACGCCCTATCAGCTACGTGATCATCACCTCGGAAAGTTACCAAAACCTTGCCCAAACCGTCCGGCAGTTCCAGGAAGAATTGGCCAAAAATCCTGGTTTTGTGCAAGTCGACACCGATTTGCGCCTGAACAAACCCGAGATCAAGCTCGAAGTAGACCGCGAACGCGCGGCTGACATGGGCGTGCCTGTTGAATCCATCGCCAGGGCGGTAGAAACCATGTTGGGTGGGCGTAAAGTCACGCGATACAAAAAAGAAGGCGAGCAGTACGACGTGATTGTGCAAACCAATGCCACCGGGCGCGATACGCCGGACGACATTGAAAAACTGTTTGTGCGGGGCCGCAACGAGGCGATGATTCCGCTATCCGCTCTGGTCAAAATACGAGAAGTAGTGGTTCCGAGGGAGCTAAACCATTTCGGCCAGCGCCGTTCCGCCACGATCACCTCCAACCTGTCGGCCACCTACTCCGTTGGAGAGGCCTTGGAGTTCATGGATCAAACCGCCAAAAAGGTGCTCAAACCCGGTTACGCGACGGATTTGAGCGGCGTCAGCCGTGAATTCAAAAATTCGGCTGACTCCCTCACCTTGGTATTTGGCCTGGCGCTCTTGTTTATTTTTCTGGTGCTGGCTGCGCAATTTGAAAGTTTCGTCGATCCTTTTGTCATCATGCTCAGCGTGCCCTTGTCGATGGCAGGTGCACTGCTGGCGTTGCAATGGTCCGGCGGAACCCTGAACGTGTTCAGCCAGATCGGCCTGATAACCTTGGTTGGCCTGATCACCAAACACGGCATATTGATTGTCGAATTTGCCAATCAGTTGCGTGAGCAGGGGCTGGACACTTTGGCCGCCATCAAACAATCTGCCGCACAACGTTTGCGCCCCATCATGATGACCACGGGTGCCATGGTATTGGGGGCGGTTCCGCTGGCCATCGCCACAGGTGCGGGTGCAGAGAGCCGCAAACAGATTGGTTGGGTCATTGTGGGTGGCATGTCACTGGGCACCTTGCTCACCATTTTTGTGGTGCCTACCATGTATACCCTGCTGGCCCGCAAATTTGCACCAGGGGCCAAGACCGAAAAGGCGCTGGATGATGTGCCAGCCCCTGCGGTTGCGCCGCAGATCACTGCTTCGGCTCACCCGCCTGCTGTGCCGCCAGCTGTAGCTGCAAGTACGGGCATACCTGTGGCAGCGGCAGAGTAGCTGCCGCGGCATGCCTGCTGCGGAGAACCTGCGGGTGGAATACTAAGTTCTGCTATACTCATGGGCTTTTCCCTTGCCACACCTCATCCGACGCTGAGGGTGGCTTTCACCAACGCCAGGTCTAGGGCTTTTTGTTGACTTTTGGTCAACTGAGGCCTTCCTGACTTGGCAATCCGCAAGGATTAACCCACAAGGAGTTTCGATGCGTCACTATGAAATCATCCTCATGATCCACCCGGATCAGAGCGAGCAGGTTCCAGCCATGCTGGAGCGTTACAAAGGCATGATTACCGCCGATTCCCCTGAGGGAAAAGGCAAGGTTCATCGTGTTGAAGACTGGGGCCGCCGCCAGCTGGTCTATCAGATCAACAAGCTTTCCAAAGCCCATTACTTGTGCATCAATATTGAAGCCGGTCAGGCTGTCATGGCTGAACTTGAGCACGCCTTCAAGTTCAATGATGCCGTTTTGCGGCATTTGACGGTTTCAATGAAGAAAGCCGAAACCGGCCCTTCGTCCATGATGAAAACCGTGGAACGCGAAGAAACCCGCAAGACCCAGCAAGCCGAATACGCCAACAACGACCGGGGTGATCGCGGTGACCGTGGCGACAGAGGTGACCGGGGTGATCGCGACCGTTGATTCGGTAGCCCCTGCACCCGGCGCTGTGTAAGGAGTGAGCCAGACCAACAACCTGTATGTGTTGAGCGCGGGAATTGCAGAGCTTGAAGCCCTGCGGTATACCCCGGCCGGCATCCCCGCCTTGAATTTGAAGCTCGAACATGCGTCCGAGATTCTGGAGGTCGGACAAAACAGGCAGGTGAAGTTGGTGATGAAATCCGTTGCGTTCGCTGCTGTTGCTGAAAGTCTTGTGCAACAGGTTTTAGGCAGCACCTGGCGCTTTCAGGGTTTCTTGGCCAGTCCGCGCAACGGCAAGGGTGTTGTGTTCCATATTCAGGATTTTTCACAAGATTGATTTTTAGGAGGCTCTCATGCCCGCATTCAAGAAATTTAACAAAGACAAGCGCCCCAAGCGCCCCGCGCAAAACCTGCTGTTCAAACGCAAACGCTTCTGCCGTTTCACCGTCACGGGTGTCGAACAGATCGACTACAAAGACATCGACACCTTGCGCGATTTCATTGCCGAGAACGGCAAAATCATCCCCGCGCGCCTGACCGGCACCCGCGCGATTTTCCAGCGCCAGCTCAACACGGCCATCAAGCGCGCGCGCTTTTTGTCCATGTTGCCGTACAGCGACCAGCATCGCGCCTGATCACTTACTTAGCGCTCACATAGGAGTAACACATGCAAATCATTCTGCTCGACAAAGTCGTGAACCTGGGCAACCTGGGTGAAATCGTCAAAGTCAAAGACGGCTACGCCCGCAACTTTCTGATTCCCCAGGGCCGTGCCCGCCGTGCCACGGCATCTGCCAAGGTCGAATTTGAAGCCAAACGCGCCGAGCTGGAAAAGGCTGCTGCTGCAGCTTTGGCCGCGCAACAAGCCCTGGGTGAGAAGCTCGGCGGCACCGCTATCAAGCTGACCCAAAAGGCCGGCGTTGATGGCCGTTTGTTTGGCTCGGTGACCAACTATGACATCGCCGAAGAGCTGATCAAGGGTGGCTACAAAGTCGTCAAATCGCAAATCCGTATGCCCAATGGCCCGATCAAGGTGGTCGGTGACAGTACGGTGTCGGTGGCATTGCACACTGACGTCGTGGTCGATATCACGGTCTCTGTTTACGGCGAAACCGCTTAAGCGAACAGCCTGCCCAAACGACGTTTGCGCTGAAGGCCACCGGGTTCGCCCAGTGGCCTTTTTTTTATGCACATGTTCAAGGGGCCTGTTCACAGTTTGTGCACTGCTTTGCCCACAGAAAAAGGTGCAGGATCCGATTTATTTTTTCAGTCTGCCTATTGCTTGGGCACTCACCGATCGTTTTTCAAATTCTGGCATTAGCATCATGGAATGCACCGCCAACATTCATTCAAATCCAGTTGTAACAACTGCTGAAACTGCTCATGTCCGCCGTATTGTCTTCCGTTCCCGATTCGTTCCCGCCTGACCGCCAGGTCGCGCAGTTGCGCATTCCGCCGCACTCCATCGAGGCGGAATCCAGCGTTTTGGGTGGCATTTTGCTGGACAACGCCGCCTGGGACCGGGTGGGTGATTTGCTGGTCGACGGCGATTTTTACCGCTTCGAACACCGCCTGATCTTTGGGGCCATCGCCGCATTGGTCAACGCCAGCAAACCGGCCGACGTCATCACGGTTTACGAGCATTTGCAGAACCAGGGCAAGGGTGAGGAAACCGGTGGCCTGAGTTATTTGAACTCCCTGGCGCAATACGTTCCCAGCGCGGGCAACATCCGTCGCTACGCCGAGATCGTGCGTGAACGGTCGATTTTGCGCAAACTGGTCGGGGCCAGCGACGAGATCGCCACGAATGCCTTCAACCCTATGGGCCGTCCGGTGGCCGAAATCGTGGACGAAGCCGAACAGAAAATCTTCAACATCGGCGAGCAGGGCTCGCGCATGAAGCAGGGTTTTCAGGGCATGGACACCCTGGTGGTTGCCCTGCTGGACCGTGTGCAGGAAATGGCCGATAACCCGAATGACGTGACAGGTGTCCCCACCGGCTTTTACGACCTGGACCGCATGACCGCCGGTTTCCAGGCCGGCGATTTGATCGTCTTGGCCGCGCGGCCGTCGATGGGCAAAACAGCGCTGGCGATCAACATCGCCGAACATGTGGCCCTGAATGAAGGTTTGCCGGTGGCGGTGTTCTCCATGGAGATGGGTGCCGCCCAACTGGCAGTGCGTATCGTCGGCTCCATCGGCCGTATCAATCAAAGCAATCTGCGCACCGGCAAGCTGACTGACGACGAGTGGCCGCGCCTCACCGAAGCGATTGAGAAGCTGCGCAACATCTCGCTGCACATCGATGAAAGCGCAGGGCTTACCTCGACCGAACTGCGTGCCAGCGCCCGACGGCTGGCACGCCAATGCGGCAAGCTGGGCCTGATTGTGGTTGATTATTTGCAGTTGATGAGTGGCAGTGGCGGCTCCAACGAAGAAAACCGCGCTACTGAAATTGGCGAGATATCACGCGGCCTAAAAATGCTGGCCAAGGAGCTGAAATGCCCAGTGATCGCGCTCTCGCAGCTCAACCGAAGCGTCGAGACCCGCACCGACAAACGACCCATGATGAGTGACCTGCGCGAGTCAGGTGCCATCGAGCAAGATGCCGACATCATCATGTTCATTTACCGCGACGAGTACTACACCAAAGAGGCCTGCAAAGAGCCCGGTGTGGCCGAGGTGATCATTGCCAAGCAACGTAATGGACCGACAGGCACGGTGAAATTGGCGTTTATCAAGCCCATCACCAAATTTGAAAGCCTTGCAACGGGTTCCAGCGGCGACTATTGAAGCCACTTGGCTGTGGGCGGCCTCATTTTTAGTTCAGTATTCAGTTCAGCAAGTTCATCCTGTTTGTTTGTTGAAAGACCGTCATGACGCGACAACTGATCAGTTCTGGTTCGACCTTTGAAGCGCAAATCGGTTACTCACGTGCCGTCGTGGTGGGTGATTGGGTGTTTGTTTCGGGTACCACTGGTTTCGATTACGCCACCATGTGCATATCGGATAGCCTGGTCGAGCAGACCCGGCAATGCCTGGAAAACATAAACGAGGCGTTGCGCCAGGCAGGCGCGGGTATGCGGGATGTTGTGCGGGTGACCTATGTACTGCCTGTGGCGGGCGACTTTGAGCAATGCTGGCCCGTCTTGCGCCAGTATTTCGGCGACGTGCGCCCGGCTGCCATGATGATCAGTGCCGGGCTGGCAGACCCACGCATGAAAATAGAAATCGAAGTGACTGCGATCAAGCAGCCTGTCGGCGCTTAGACCAGTGCGGTGATCGTGGGGGCATCCTTGGGTGACGATGCCGGTTTCGCAGACCTGGTTTTGTCTTGGCCAAAAAGGCTTTGTTTATATCTAATTATTTAAATTTTTTAAAATTTAAATAATTAAAAATAATCATATTGAATATTAATGTAGGAGCTATTTGCGCAATAAATTCCTGAACAAAATGCCAAATTTATCTATATCAAATTTAAAATATAGATAAATTGTGCTTTGCAAGACTCGCTTGGTTGGGGCAGTTTGGTAAAAGCAGATTTGAAGCGGCAACCTGCGACCTAAAGTACTTCGGAGGCGAAGTCTGCCAGTCGCGAACGCTCGCCACGTGCCAAGGTGATATGCCCGCCGTGTGGCCAGCCTTTGAATTTATCCACCGCGAAGGTCAAGCCTGACGAACCTTCGGTCAGGTAGGGCGTGTCAATCTGCGCCAGGTTGCCCATGCATATGATTTTGGTGCCCGGCCCGGCCCGGGTGATCAGCGTTTTCATCTGCTTGGGTGTCAGGTTTTGCGCCTCATCGATCACCACATACTTGGTTAAAAAAGTACGTCCGCGCATGAAGTTCATGCTTTTGATCTTGATGCGGCTGCGGATCAGTTCACTGGTGGCGGCGCGGCCCCATTCGCCAGCGGTGGTTTCGGTTTTGCTCAGCACCTCGAGGTTGTCGTCCAATGCACCCATCCAGGGACCCATTTTTTCTTCTTCTGTGCCAGGAAGGAAACCGATGTCTTCACCCACGCTTACCGTCGCGCGGGTGACGATGATTTCAGTGTAACGACGGTCGTCCAGCACCTGCGTGAGGCCGGCGGCCAGTGCCATCAGGGTTTTGCCAGAGCCCGCCGTGCCGGTGAGGGTGACGAAATCGACTTCCGGATCCATCAGCAGGTTCATCGCAAAGTTTTGTTCACGGTTGCGGGTGGTCACCCCCCACACGGCGTTTTTCAGGTGGTTGTAATCCTTTAGGGTTTTCAGAACCGCCGTTTTGCCCCGAATTTCGGTGACGCGGGCGTATAACGACGGCTCACCCGGCGCCTCGAAATAGACAAACTGGTTGATCAAAAAGCCGGGCACCAGCGGACCGTTGACGCGGTAAAACGTGTGGGCACCTTGCTGCCAGCTCTCCACAGTCTGCCCGTGCGTGGCCCAAAAATCGGCGGGCAGCGCCATCGAACCACTGTAAAGCAGGTCGCCATCGTCCAGGGTTTTGTCATTCTGGTAGTCATCAGCAGCAAGCCCCAGCGCACGGGCTTTGACACGCATGTTGATGTCTTTGGAAACCAGTACCACCTCACGCCCAGTGGGGTGGGTACCACCAGCGTTCAGGGGCGCGTGAAGTTTGCGTAGGGCTTCTACCACGCCCAGAATCTGGTTGTCGGCTTTGCCCTGTGGCAGGCTCGAAGGCAGCGTGAAATCAAGTGCCTGGGTCTGAAAATACAGCTTGCCTTTGGCTTCGCGGTGGCCGGTGGCATCCAGCGGCAAGCCAGCGCCAAAATCGGCACCGGTGTGGCCAGCCAGTGCATCCAGGCTGCGGCTGGTTTGGCGGGCGTTGCGGGCTACCTCGGTCATGCCTTTCTTGTTGCTGTCGAGTTCCTCCAGCACGATCATGGGCAAAAAGATATCGTGCTCTTCGAAGCGGAACAGGCACATCGGGTCATGCATCAGCACATTGGTGTCCAGCACAAACAGTTTGGTGGGACCTTTGGGTTCTGCCTTGGCTGAACGGCTGTTGGGCTTCGAAGTGGGTGATTTGCCCCGGGTGCGCATGGCGGCGGGCGGGTTGGGCTCGTGTTTGGCTGGCAGGGCTTGCGGTGGTTTCTCAGACCGTGCCACCACAGTTGGCAATGCCGGTTCTGAGTGGGCTAACGAATCATTGGCAGGCAGGCGTCGTGCCACGGGGCGGTTGTCTCGCATGGGGTTGGCTGGGCTGCGCGCAGCGGGAGCGGATTCACGGGCAGATTGATCAAGGGATTCGCGCGTAGCGCCCCGTTCTGAGCTGCGTGAGGGGATCCGCCCAGCCGCTTGGGCGGGCTGACCCGCATGTGGCTCGTAAGCCGCTGCAGACAACAGGGCGGCGCGTTGGGTCGGGGCGGGAGGCAAGGGCATGGTGTGCGGGTAAGAAGGGGATTATTAAAAGACAAAAAAGCTGGCTATGCGCTTGTCGAGGTGTTCCGGCGAGGTATTCGACCAAGCCTTGTTTTCAATACGGCAACAAAAAAGCCGCCTGGGAACCGGGCGGCTTTTCACAATCGTCAAGTTGGGCAGGAGGGTGCGGTTGAACATCGTGGGTGGAGTACCTTCCGCCCATTATGTACCTTTGAAATGACTGGCCAAAGCCACCTGATCAAGCGGCTTTTTTAAGCGCTTTCACAGCTTTGAGCACTTCGTCAACATGGCCCGGTACCTTGAGGCCACGCCATTCGGCTTTGAGAATGCCATCGGCACCCACCAAAAAAGTGCTGCGCTCAATGCCCTTTACCTTTTTGCCGTACATGATCTTGTTTTTGACGACACCAAACATGTGGCACATTTTTTCTTCGGTGTCAGCGATCAGGTCAAACTGCAATTCAAGTTTGCTCTTGAATTCGTCGTGTGAACGCATGTTGTCGCGTGAAACCCCGAAAACAACTGCACCTGCTTTGACAAAGTCTTTGTACTTGTCGCGGAATTGCATGGCCTCGGTAGTGCAGCCGGGGGTGTTGTCTTTGGGGTAGAAATACAGCACGACAGCCTGGCCAAGGTGTGAATGGTTGCTGACTTTGACGCCGCTGGTGGCGTTGGCTTCGAATTCGGAGATGGGTTTGCTGACAACGATCGCCATATATGTCTGTGATTCTCTCGGAAGTTTCGATGAAGATGACAAGCAAAAAAGGACGAACATTTGCATGAACACCTGCCACCACTAGCCCTCTATTTTAACGCCAAATCATGGGCGCAAACAGTCAAACCATGCGGCTTAGCCTAGGGTACGTCCAGTTGCAAAATCAGTCTGTTTGAGGCAGGATTCCGGCATCGGCCAACAGGTGGCATGCGCCAACAAGCGCCCAACGATTCAGGACTTTTTCCCGCTGTGGCTCTAAGTGCGGCCCTCGGCGGGGATCTCAATCAGCACCGCAAGCAACACGTCACGGCCTTCGCCTGCGAGGATGTTGTAGGTGCGACAGGCGGCCGGTGTGTCCATGGTTTCCAGGCCGATCCGTTTGGCGTAGAGCGCTTCCAGCCAGGCCGGTTGCGGAAAGCGAATGCGATCGCCGCTTCCAAATATCACCAGTTCTGGTCCGATATCAGCCAGACGGTTGAAATGCGCGGCGGTCAAGGCCGCAAACTGGCTGCATTCCCAATCCAGCCGATGCCCGCGAGAGCCCAACACCACACTGTGGTTGACCTTCTCGCCGTCGATGCTGACCCAGCCGGGCCCATACCCGCGAATCGATGGTCTATCGGATGGGTCAGGCTGGAATTTCACTCGGGGAACCACTTTAAAAAGGATTGCTGCACTGCACCAGAACGGGGCAGAACTGTGGTCAAATTGTAGGCTGCTTTGTGCTTCTGTTTTCTTCACCGGTTCGGCTCAGCGTTATTGGGGAATGTCATGAAAATTATCCAGAAATCGGCCAAACTGGCCAACGTGTTGTATGACATTCGTGGCCCGATCATGGACGCGGCGCGCAAGATGGAAGAAGAAGGCCAGAAGATCATCAAACTGAACCTGGGCAACCTGGCGGTTTTCGGTTTTGATGCGCCCGAAGAAATCCAGCAGGACATGATCCGTAACCTGCCCAACTCGGCCGGTTACTCCGACAGCAAAGGCATTTTTGGGGCCCGCAAAGCGGTCATGCATGAAACCCAAAAACAGGGCATTGCCGGTGTCACACTGGACGACATTTACCTGGGCAAC
The DNA here is from genome assembly GCA_031418135.1 of Rhodoferax sp. Lineage (GTDB taxonomy): Bacteria > Pseudomonadota > Gammaproteobacteria > Burkholderiales > Burkholderiaceae_C > JANYCG01. The sequence goes on from JANOWY010000214.1 coordinate 21,786, forward strand.
GGTGCCAGCGAACTCATCACCATGGCCACCAATGCCTTGCTGGACGACGGCGATGAGTTGCTGTTGCCCATGCCCGACTATCCGTTGTGGACCGCCGCCACCAGCCTGTCGGGTGGCAAGCCTGTGCATTACCTGTGTGATGAATCCAACGACTGGATGCCGAATATTGCAGATATCCGCGCCAAGATCACGCCCAAAACCAAAGGTATTGTGGTCATCAACCCGAACAACCCGACGGGTGTGATGTACAGCAATGAGTTGCTGATGCAAATCGTTGATATTGCGCGCGAGCATGGTCTGGTCATCCTGGCTGACGAGGTTTATGACAAAGTTTTGTACGACGGCGTGAAACACACGGCGATTGCCAGCATGTCCAAAGACGTGCTGACGCTGACGTTCAATTCGCTGTCAAAAAGTTACCGCTCGTGCGGCTACCGCGCCGGCTGGTTGATTGTTTCGGGCGACAAAAAAAATGCCGCCGATTACATCGAAGGGCTCAACATGTTGAGCAACATGAAGTTGTGTAGCAACGTGCCGGGCCAGTGGGCGATCCAGACCGCTTTGGGCGGGTATCAAAGCATCAATGATCTGGTGGGCGAGGGCGGCAGGCTGCGCCGCCAGCGGGATCTGGCCTTTGAGCTTATCACCGCCATTCCGGGCGTCACCTGTGTCAAGCCGAGTTCTGCGCTGTACATGTTCCCGCGCCTCGATCCGGTGATATATCCCATTGCCGATGACCGCCAGTTTTTCCTGGAACTGTTGCGCGAAACCAAGGTGATGCTGGTACAAGGCACAGGCTTCAATTGGCCCGCGCCTGATCACTTCCGGATCGTGTTTTTGCCACATGAAGATGACCTGCGTGAAGCCATTGGCCGCATCGCCAAATTTCTGGCCGATTACCGCCGGGCGCATGGCACCGAACCCAAGGCAACTTCAGCGTCACATAAAGCTATTAAATTGGTAGCTAGCAATGCATGATTTATTTGAACAATTTGCCAATTTTCCTTAAGACTTTCTAAATGACGATGAAATCGACTCAATCGAGCCTCAATGTTGGCCTGCTGGGCATTGGCACCGTGGGCAGCGGCACCTTTAACGTGCTGCGCCGCAATCAGGTTGAAATTCAACGCCGGGCCGGGCGTGGCATTGAGATAACCATGGTGGCCGATCTGGACATGCAGCGCGCGCGTGATGTGGTTGGCCCCGATGTGCAGGTGGTGAGCGACGCGCGCGAGGTCATTGCCAATCCGGCGATTGACGTGGTGATTGAGCTGATTGGCGGCTATGGCATTGCCAAACAGCTGGTGATGGAAGCCATCGCTGCGGGCAAACACGTGGTTACCGCCAACAAAGCGCTGTTGGCCGTGCACGGAACTGAAATATTTGCAGCGGCTCAGGCCAAGGGTGTGATGGTAGCGTTTGAAGCCGCGGTGGCCGGTGGTATTCCCATCATCAAGGCCTTGCGCGAAGGGCTCACGGCCAACCGTATCCAATGGGTGGCGGGCATCATCAACGGCACCACCAATTTCATCTTGAGTGAAATGCGCGACAAAGGCCTTGATTTCGCCACCGCTTTGCAGCAGGCACAGGCCTTGGGGTATGCCGAAGCAGATCCGACCTTTGACATTGAAGGCGTCGACGCCGCCCACAAGGTGACACTGATGTCGGCCATCGCCTTCGGCATACCGGTGCAATTCGGCAAGGCCTACGTTGAGGGCATCAGCCAACTCGGTGCACAAGACATCAGGTACGCCGAGCAATTGGGTTACCGCATCAAGTTGTTGGGCATCACCAAACGCCGCGCGGCTGACGTGGCCCTGGGCCTGCGTGCCGGCATCGAGCTGCGTGTGCACCCCAGCCTGATCCCGGCCAAGCGCCTGATTGCCAATGTAGAGGGCGCCATGAACGCGGTGGTCGTCAACGGCGATGCGGTGGGCACCACGCTGTATTACGGCAAGGGCGCAGGCAGCGAGCCCACGGCCAGCGCGGTGATCGCGGATTTGGTCGATATTGCGCGGTTGCATGGCGTGCAGGTCGAGCAACGGGTTCCGCACCTGGCTTTTCAGCCGCACACACTGGCGCAGTCCCAAACAGATTCACCCATATTGCCGATGGCCGACGTGGTCACCAGTTATTACCTGCGCCTCAACGTGGCCGATGAAGCCGGTGTGCTGGCCAATGTGACGGGTATTTTGGCGGAAGCGGGCATCAGCATTGACGCTGTATTGCAGCGCGAAGCTGATGACGCGGGAGCGGAAGGTCAGGCCTCTGGCGGCGTGGCGCAAACCGATCTCATCATGCTCACCCATGACACCACCGAAGGCACGATGAATGCCGCAATCGCAAAAATGCAGGCCTTGCCCACGGTGTTGGCACCCATCGTTCGCATTCGCAAAGAAGAACTGGCCTGATGCGTTATTTGTCAACCCGCGGTGACCCGGGCCGCAAACAGTTTTGCGACATCCTGCTGGAAGGCTTGGCCCCGGATGGTGGCCTGTACCTGCCAGAGTCGTATCCGCAGATCGATCCCGCACGGCTAGAAGCATTGCGGACGGTGTATTTCAGCCAAGGGTATGCCGCTTTGGCGTTTGAAATCCTCTCGCTGTACATCGACGACATTCCGCGCGCCGACTTGCAGGCCATTTGCGCCAAAACCTACACCGCTGAGGTTTTTGCCAGCCACGACATCACGCCATTGAAAAAGCTGGAAGATGGCCTGTATTTGCAGGCCCTCTCGAATGGCCCTACGTTGGCTTTCAAAGACATGGCCATGCAGTTGCTGGGCAACTTGTTTGAGTATGAACTTGCCCGGCGCGGTGAGCAACTCAACATTCTGGGGGCGACGAGCGGAGACACGGGCAGCGCTGCTGAATACGCCATGCGTGGCAAAAAAGGCGTGCGCGTGTTCATGACATCCCCGGCCGGGCGGATGAGCCCGTTTCAGCAAGCGCAAATGTTTTCGCTGCTGGACGAGAACATCCACAACATCGCGATTGAGGGTGTTTTTGATGATTGCCAAGACATCGTCAAAGCGGTCAGTGCTGATATTGATTTCAAGCGTCGCTACAAGATTGGCACGGTGAACTCGATCAATTGGGCGCGCCTGTTGGCCCAGGTTGTGTATTATTTCGCGGGTTATTTCCTTGCCCCCACGCTCCCCGCTTCGCGAGGTTCGCTGCCCCCCGGGGGGGCTAATTTTTCTAGGGGCGGCCCGGCGAAAAATTCAGACGTTTCCCTGGTTGACTTCTGTGTGCCATCGGGCAACTTCGGCAACATCTGCGCGGGTCATGTGGCGCGCATGATGGGCCTGCCGATTGACCAACTGGTGTTGGCCACCAACGAAAACGATGTGCTGGACGAATTTTTTCGCACTGGTGTATATCGTGTGCGCGGCAGTGTCGATACACACGAAACCTCCAGCCCGTCGATGGATATTTCCAAAGCATCCAATTTCGAACGTTTCATATTTGACCTGCTGGGGCGCGATGGTGCCCGGGTCAAACAGTTGTTTGGCAGCCAGTTGGCCAGCACCGGCCAATTCGATGTCAGCCATGATCCCGCGTATGGGCAGTTGGCCCTGCGTTATGGTTTTGCCAGTGGCAAAAGCAGCCACGCAGACCGGCTGGCAACGATTCGGCAGACCTTTAATCAGACCCAGATCATGGTTGATCCGCATACCGCAGACGGCCTGAAAGTGGCGCGGGAACATCTGCGCCCGGGTGTTCCCATGGTCGTGCTGGAAACCGCGCTACCCATCAAGTTCGCCGCCACCATCGTCGAAGCGCTGGGGCGCGAGCCGCGGCGGCCCGAGGCTTTTGACGGGATAGAGTACTTGCCCAAGCGGGTCGTCAACCTGCCAGCGAATGTACTGGCGGTTCAGGCCTTCATTCGCCAGCAATGCAATACCTGAATCTGTCATGAACGTCATTGGAATCGCAGGGTTTTCAGGCGCCGGTAAAACCACACTGGTGGAGGCGATGATTCCATTACTCAAGGCCGCCGGGCAGCGCGTTTCGGTGGTCAAACACGCGCATCACAGCTTCAATATCGACCATGAAGGCAAAGACACCTGGCGGCACCGCGCGGCGGGTGCGTTTGAGGTGGTAGTGGCCTCCAATACCCGCTTGGCCCTGATGCGCGAATTTGAACAAGAGTCTGCGCTCAGCGTGCATCAGGTGATCGCCGAGCTGTATGACGGAGTGGATTGGGTAATTGTGGAAGGTTTCAAGAACAGCAATTTGCACAAGCTTGAAGTGTGGCGGGCATCCGCCGGCAAACCCGCGCGATACGTGGACGACCCGTTTATTGCCGCCATCGCCACCGATTCGGCGGACCAAATGCCCATGGCCACCAACCGGGCTGTGCTCGACCTCAACCAGCCACAAGCCGTGGTGGATTGGCTGTTGGCCAACCCGGTGCGATTTGGCTATCAGGCCGAGATATTTGCATGAACCAGGGTAGCCCCGCGCCTCGCGCACCGTTGATGCCTTTGGACCAGGCGTTAGACGAATTGCTGGCGCGCGCCACTGTGTTGCTTGAACAAGAAGAGGTGGCCACCTTTGATGCCGATGGCCGCGTGTTGGCAGAACCCGTCTTGTCTGCCTTGCAAGTGCCGCCCAACGACAACAGCGCCATGGATGGTTATGCGTTGCGCACGACCGACGTGAATCCACCGGGCGCATGGTTGCCCGTTTCGCAGCGTATTGCGGCAGGCAGCAGTGGCCAGCCCTTGCAGCCCGGCAGCGCTGCACGCATATTCACGGGAGCGCCCATCCCGGCGGGTGCCGATGCGGTGGTGATGCAGGAAGACTGCGAAGTTGTGCAGGAAGGCGACGACAGACCGCGCATTCGAGTGCAATCGGCAGTTGCTGCCGGTCAATGGATTCGGCGGGCCGGTGAAGATGTCGCACGCGGTGCAAAGGTGTTGGCTGCAGGCACACGATTGACACCTGCCGCGCTCGGTTTGGCCGCCAGTGTGGGCAAAAGCCGGCTGCTGGTGGCCTGCCAGCCCAGGGTCGCGCTTTTCTCCACGGGGGATGAGTTGGTGATGCCGGGCGACGTTGCGCCCGAGCAGATGAAGCCGGGTGCGATTTACAACTCGAACCGGTTTTTTCTGCGCGCCCTGTTGCTGCGTTTGGGTTGCCAGGTTACCGATCTGGGCATCGTGCCGGATCAGCGCGAAGCCACCATCGATGCCTTGCGCAGCGCAGCCCAGGCGCATGATTTGATACTGACCAGTGGCGGTGTTTCAGTGGGTGAAGAGGACCACATCAAACCGGCGGTTCAAGCACTGGGCGAACTCAATTTGTGGCAAATTGCCATCAAGCCCGGTAAACCTTTTGCCTATGGACGTATTGGTGCATCAAAAGCTAACACGACGCATTTCATGGGTTTGCCGGGTAATCCGGTATCGAGTTTTGTGACTTTCATGCTGCTGGTTCGTCCGTTTTTGTTGAGGCTGCAAGGTGTTCAAAACACTGGGCCCGAAGCGATTCCCGCGCGGGCAGATTTCACCTGGCTGCGGGCCGACAAGCGGCGCGAGTTTTTGCGCGTGAAGCGCAATGCGCAGGGCGGGCTCGATTTGTTCCCCAACCAAAGTTCGGGTGTGCTGACCTCCGCCGTATGGGGTGATGGCCTGGTGGACAACCCGCCCGGCCAAACCATCCAGCCCGGTGACACGGTTCTGTACCTGCCTTTTTCTGGTTTGTTGCAATGAAAGTTACCGTCAAATATTTTGCGTCGATACGCGAGGTGATTGGGGCAGGTAGCGAACCGCTGGAAACGGCCGCTGCCACGTTAGGTGACCTACGCGATGAACTCATCGCACGCAGCGGTGCTTATGCCGTGGCGTTGGCACGCGGGCGTGCCCTGCGGGTTGCGCAAAACCAAGTAATGGCTCGTGAGGACATGGTTTTGCAAGACGGTGCAGAGGTCGCCTTCTTCCCGCCTGTTACCGGTGGTTAGAGACGTGGCGAAACGTCTGTATTGAGCCATCGCGCGCCTATTACGGGCCAATAACGCCCCATTTTTGGGCGGCGTACTCCAGAGTGCCCTAACCCACCGCCATCATCGGGGCTCTCAACTCATTGGATATCCAGCCTTGGCGCGCCAGTTCTGCTTTGATGCAAGCGGGGTTGGGTTGCGCATACATGGCTGAAATGTGTTGCGGTAATGGTTTCCAGAGTTCCCGCGCTTTGGCCAGATTGTCGCTACGCAATTGAGCGATCACCTGCGCAAATGTTTGCGTATTCAAATGGGCACTGGCCGCAATGGCACCCGCGCCACCCTGTGCCACGGTGGTGAAGGTTTGGGCATCTTCACCAGCCAATACCTGCAGGCGACCATCGGCGATCAAGGCAAGGGTTTTGGCAGCGTCGCCCCCACAGTCCTTGATACCCGAAATGTTCGGGTGGTCGGCCAGTTTCAGCAGGGTTTCCAAGTACAAATGGACACCGGTGCGATAAGGAATGTCATAAATCAGCAAAGGCGAAGCCGACGCATCTGCCAGGGCGGTGAACCAGTGCAACAAACCAGCCTGTGAAGGCCGAATGTAGTGGGGTGCCGGCACCAGCAATCCTGCAACGGCAAACTGCCTGAGGGTGCGCACCCAGTCCAGCGTCTGGGGCAAGTGGTAGCCCGACAGGCCCATGATGACGGGTAGCTGGCTGGCTCCAGCCAGAATGGTTTTCAACACAGCCAATTGTTCGTCTTCACTCAGTGCGGCAGCCTCGCCTGTGGAGCCACAGGCCACGAAGCCAGCGATCCCGCAACTGGCATAGTGTTTGACCAGTTTGGTCAGGGCCGGATGATCCACGTCGCCGTTTTTAAACGGTGTGATCAGGGGAATCCAGAGCCCGGAGAAATCAGGCGCGTGCGTTTGTGTGTGTGTCATCCATGAATCCTTCATGCAAATAAGGCCGACAAATAAAACCGACGTCAAACCGTGGGTTCAGATGCGCGGGAAGGAGAGGCCTGACAGGCGACCCGATAGGCTGGGCGGCTGGGTGGATTCCGTCGCTCATCTGAGCACGGAACCCAAAGCTCCGGTCAGATGAGCTTCGGTTTTTTCGATTTGCTGACGCACGCACCGACTTGCCGGGCAAGGAGCCCGAGTTGGCGGTGGTTTGAACGTTCAGCAGTCATGGTGGAATGATAGCCGAACCGATCACCGAATCCATCGTTTGAGATGCCACAAGCTGCATCAGTTGTGTCGTCAAGTCGGTTTGTTGCAACAGACGTTCGCGGGCTTGCAGGGCGATTGCTCCCCACTCGGTCAAACCAAGAATAGGACGGGACAAGGCTGGCGGCATCGTTGCATCAACTGCCTGGCGATTCCACGCACGATGGAAAGCCACCAGCGAGTCGCTGGCCCCCAGAAAATGCAAAAATGCTTCGAGCTTGGCATGGTGTGCGCCATCGTCTTGCGGGTAGATGTGCCAAACAAAGGGTTTGCCGGCCCACAAGGCGCGCACCAACGAGTCTTCGCCACGCACCAGGTTGAAATCAGACACCCACAACAATTCGTCGTATTGAGTTTGCGTCAGGGCAGGCAGGTAACAGATTCGAAGGGCTCCCAACGTGACGTCGGCTGTGGCGGGAGCCGATTGGCTTTGCATTTGACCGCTGACCCAGCCCTCTACGGCCCGCTGTGCCCGCCCGTGGGTGACTAGTAAACGTGTCAGGCCAGGCCCAGCAACCAGTTGCGACAGAAGGCTGCCCAGACCCGCGGGCTCATAACAAAACAGGGAAATCCATTGTTCGCCGTATGTGCGCGAAGGTTTTTGAGCTGGCACGGTATCGAACGAAAGCCAACTGGGCCAGGGCACAGCCGCAAATTGGGTTTGGCGATCCAGCAAACCGGGCTCACGCAGCAAGCCACCAGTGCGGGGTGTAAAACCGGGATAAAAAAAGTGTTTGGTCAAGCCTCTGGCGGGGCCAGTCAATACAGGTGAAGGCAGTTGGTGATTGCGTTCAGCGTATTTTTCTGCTGAAATATATTCTAAGTTAATCCATGAAAATCTATTGATGCCAATTGTTCTCGTTGTAATTGCACAATCAGCTATAAATTCTGGATCAATTTCGCATCCAAAAGATTCAATTACTACGTAAAAATCTATAATTAATGGCTTTCTAAGAAGGTCCTGTGCGGCCGGCAACTGGGCTGGCCAGGTCACCACTTCAACGCCAGGGCAACCTTCGGGTGCCATCCAGGCCAGGGCAGCCACATCGTCAATCCACAGGCGAACGGCTTGCCCGCGGGAAGCCAGATCGCAGCACAAACGCCAACACACACCGACATCGCCGTAGTTGTCGATGACTTTGCAGAAGATTTCCCATTGCCCGTTCATGTTCACGGGCGAATTGTCCACAATACGGGCATGAGCCCAATAGACCCGCCAACCGAAGGCCCGATACCTGTGCCTGAGCACCCCGAACAATTGTTGATCGAGGTGGCCGGTTTGCCTTCGCTGCCGGGCGTTTACCGGTACTTTGATGCCAACAACGACCTGCTGTACGTTGGCAAGGCGATCAGCCTCAAAAAGCGCGTCTCCAGCTACTTTCAGAAGAACCACGGCGGCACCCGCATTGGGCACATGGTCAGCAAAATTATGCGGCTTGAAACGACCGTGGTGCGCTCGGAGGCCGAGGCACTGCTGCTGGAAAACAACCTGATCAAAACCTTGCACCCGAAGTACAACATTTTGTTTCGGGACGACAAAAGTTACCCCTACGTCAAGATTGCCGGCATTCCGACAGGCAAAGCGGCGGCAGATGCGCACCCGTCGGCGTTTTTCCCCCGCGTGTCCTACTACCGGGGCGCCGTTGAAAAAAAGCATCACTACTTTGGGCCTTACCCGAGCGCTTGGGCAGTCAAAGAGGCGATTTTGTTGATGCAAAAGGTGTTTCGCCTGCGCACCTGCGAAGACGCGATTTATCACAACCGTACCCGGCCTTGTCTCCTGTACCAGATCAAGCGATGCTCCGCACCGTGTGTAGGGCATATTGACGCGGCAGCCTACGCACAAGACCTGGACAACGCTGAAAGATTTCTGAGAGGTGATGCACAACAGGTGATGAAGGGTCTTGAGGTGCGCATGATGGCGCATGCCGACAAGCTGGAGTTTGAACAGGCCGCCGAGCTACGCAACCAGGTCTCGGCGCTCTCCAATGTGCTGCATCAG
>JANOWY010000215.1:0-4395 GCA_031418135.1 Rhodoferax sp.
AAACCAAACAGGCTCAACAAGCTGGTGAACAAATTGAAAACCGACACATACAGGCCCACCGTGGCCAGTACGTAGTTGGTCTCCCCACCGTTCACGATGCGACTGGTCTCGAACAGGATCAGACCCGCCGACAACAAGGCCACCATCGCAGAAACGGCCAGACCCAGTGCCGGTATTTGCAGGAACATTGCGGCAATGCCAGCAATTAGCGCGATGACCATGCCAACAAACAGGAAACCACCCATCAAGCTGAAATCACGCCTTGTCAGCAGCACATAGCCGGAGAGTGCCAGAAAAGTGGCGCCGGTTGCAGATAAGGCCATAGCGACGGTTTGTGCACCACCCGGCAAAGCCAGCGAGTGTGCCAATAGCGGCCCCAACGTGTAGCCCATGAAGCCCGTCAGGGCAAAAACCGCTGGCAACGCCCATGCGCTGCTTTGCAGCTTGTGCACCGCGAACAACAGGCCAAAGTAACCCAGCAATGTGATCACGATGCCAGGTGCTGGCAGTTGAAGCGTCAGCGTGGCCATTGCCACCCCGGCGCTGAAAAGCAAAGTCATGGCCAGTAGCGCATAGGTGTTGCGCAAGACGCGCATAACCGGGTTGGAATGCGACCCACCGGCGGTTGTCGCCCGGTTCGGATTGATCGCTGGGTAGCCAGAAGGTACAGGAGCCTGTGCGTGATTCATGGTGTTTTCTTTGGGTTGGGGGATTGTTTAGCCGCCGAGCGCCAGCTTTGCGGTACGGTCGCGTACAGGTTTTTGGGCGCGCTGCAGGCCGCGCGTCAAAATCCGCGTGGCACGGCTCAGCGACCGATCAAGTGCGGTGCGCCAGTCCCGCGCCAATGACGCAATCACCACGGTGCCGACATTGGCGATTTTGAGTTCGACCTGGCAACGCTTGTCCACGCCGCCTCGTGGACCATTGACATCGGAGAACTGAACTTTGGCGCGCGGTACAAAGCTCGTCAGGCGTCGCAGGGCAAAACGTACGCGATCCAATGAGAAATCTCGCATTTGTGCGCCTTCGCTATCCCGAGATTCAAAAATGATCTGCATGGTATTTCTCCAGTCGGTTAAGGAAAGACCGACGGTAATTGGCAGAACCATTCTTAAAAAGCAGAATATTTCTTATTCATCATCCTAAAAAACCAACTTAAAGCCTTGTTACCCGTTAGCCCCAATGGGTAACAGGCATTTGGTCTACTTTTGAGCAGAGGTCAATTGGGTGGCCTGCTGCAGGCGGGCGATGCAATCGGCCTGGGTTCGCACCGCCGGTTAAAAAGGCTTAGTAACCCGACAAAATCGGCCGCAACGGAAGTGAACGCAACAGCGCCATCACAATGGCTGCTGAATGATGGCTCGCAACTTCATCCACAAACCGCACAAAGTCAATAGGCGCCGCATCGTCAGCGCGGTCTGAGATGGTGCGTACTGCGGCAAACGGGATGCCGTAGTCGTGGCAGACCTGCGCGATGGCCGCGCCTTCCATTTCAACAGCCAAGGCATCGGGCAGTTCGGCCTGCAAGGCACAGCACTCGGCTGTACTGGATACAAACCGGTCACCGCTGACGATCAAGCCACGGTGCAATGCAGTGGCGGGCAGCGCCGTCGTGACGGCATCAGCCACCGCTTGCGTCAACACCGAATCAGTCGGGAACCGGCTTAGGCCGTAAAGCGGCACTTCGTGGCGCGCAAATAGGGGCGACGCGTCCAGATCGTGTTGCAAGAAGCTGGTCGCCACGACGATGTCGCCGACCCGAACACCCGCGCCCAACCCGCCCGCGACACCGGTAAAAACAATCCGCGTGACACCAAAACGCTCGATCAGCGCAGTCGCTGTTGTGGCCGCTGCCACTTTGCCGATGCGTGACAGCACGGCCACCACCGGGTGTCCCTGAAGGTGCCCGCACCAAAATTCACGCCCTGCGGCCATCTGCATGTGCTCATCGGGCATCAGTGCCAGCACAGCGGCCAACTCCTGGTGCATCGCACTGACGATAGCGAGTGTCACGGCAGCTCGTGCAATTCAGGCGGGCGGCAAGGCTTCCAGCAGTTGGGAGTCCTCAAGCAGCGTAACCCGCCATAACGTACGCGGCAGCGCCGGGTCAATCAGGGTGGCGCTGTGCAAGAGCGCTGCGTTGTCCCACACCACCACGTCACCCACACCGTAGGTCAGCGCATACTGAAACCGGGGCTGCGTTGCGTGGCGTTTGAGTTCGTCCAACAATTCACGCGCTTCTTGCTCGGCCATGCCTTCAATGCCGAAAGAAGAACCCGACACCGCGTAAAGCGCCTTGCGCCCGGTGAGGGGATGCGGGCGGGCGATACGGTGGCGCACCCACTGCATTTTGTCTTCTTGCGCTTGGGTGAGCACCGATGCCACGGTGCGTGATTGTTGGTTCAGGTCTTCCCGGTTGCCATAGTGGTGGCGGCCGATCAACGGGTCTATTCGCGCCTTCATGTGGTCGCTCAGGGCTTCATACGCCGCCTGCTGGTCGGCAAACAAAGTGGCACCGAAGCGCTGGCCGTCGCGCTCGGGCACTTGGATCGAATACAACGTGGTGCAGCGGGCGGGCTGCGCCAGGTAGGAGTAATCGGTGTGAAAGTAGGTGCCGGCATCTTGCAGGCCAGTAGGCTCGCCGTCTTTCAGCACGTTCGACAAGATCAGGATGTCAGGTATTTGCGAATGGTGAAACTGGTTGATGACGTGCGGTTGCGGCTGCCCCAGGCGCTGGGCAAAGGCATGAAACTGCTGCGCCGTGAGGTTTTGCGCCCGCACCACTACCAGATGCCGCTCCAGCCAGGTTTGCCATATACGATCGAAATCGACGTCACCCAGGTGGGCCAGGTCGGCCCCCAGGATTTCAGTGCCAAACCCCTCGGTGAGTGGCTGAAACTGCATGGCGAAAGGGACGGCTATTCCAGCGCCTTGCCCATGTCTTCCACCACCTTCTTGGCGTCGCCAAACACCATCATGGTTTTGTCCATGTAGAAGAGTTCGTTGTCCAGGCCGGCATACCCCGCCGCCATGGAGCGTTTGTTGACGATGATGGTTTTGGCCTTGTAGGCTTCCAGAATGGGCATGCCGTAGATAGCGCTGCCTTTGGTGAGCGCAGCGGGGTTCACCACGTCATTCGCACCCAGGATGATGGCCACATCGACTTGGCCAAATTCGCCGTTGATGTCTTCCATCTCAAAGACCTGGTCATACGGCACTTCGGCCTCGGCCAACAACACGTTCATGTGGCCTGGCATACGCCCCGCCACCGGGTGAATGGCGTATTTGACTTTGATGCCTTTGTGAATCAATTTTTCGGCCAGCTCTTTCACTGCATGCTGCGCGCGCGCCACTGCCAGGCCGTAACCGGGCACGATGACCACGGTTTCGGCATTGCCCAGCACAAAGGCCGCATCGTCGGCGCTGCCGCTTTTAACGCTGCGCTGCACCGCTGCACCGGCCACTGCTGTGGTGGCTTCGCCGCCAAAACCGCCCAAAATCACATTGAAGAACGAGCGGTTCATGGCCTTGCACATGATGTAGCTCAGGATGGCGCCGCTGGAGCCGACCAGCGAACCCGCAACGATCAGCATGGCGTTGTTCAGGCTGAAGCCGATGCCCGCCGCCGCCCAGCCGCTGTAGCTGTTGAGCATCGAGACCACCACCGGCATGTCAGCACCGCCAATCGGGATGATGATGAGCACGCCCATCACAAAAGCCATCAACGTGGCAACGGCAAAATAAGTGGCATCGCCCGTTAAGGTGTACATCACCACGTTGGCCAGCAAGATCAGGCCCAGCACCAAGTTAAGTTTGTGCTGCCCGGCAAACTGCACAGGCGCACCCTGAAACAAACGGAACTTGTAGGTGCCCGAGAGTTTGCCAAACGCGATCACCGAGCCGCTGAACGTGATGGCCCCGATGACGGAACCCAGCGCCAGCTCAAGCCGGTTGCCAGCCGGAATCGCACCACCCTTGGCGACGATCTGGAAGGCCCAAGGCTCGACCACCGCTGCGATGGCGATAAACACCGCTGCCAGGCCGATCATGCTGTGGAAAAACGCCACCAGTTCGGGCATTTTGGTCATCTCGACCGTTTTGGCGCGGTAAGCGCCATAACCACCGCCGACCACCAGGCCCAACATGACCCAGGCCATGCCTTGCGCCTTGCCGCCCGAAATTTCAACGATGAGCGCAGCAGTGGTCAGCGCGGCAACCGCCATGCCGATCATGCCAAACAAATTGCCGCGAATCGAGGTGGTGGGGTGGCTCAGGCCTTTGAGCGCCTGAATAAAACAGATGCTGGCAACCAAATACAGCAGCGTGGCAGTATTCATGCTCATTTGGCTTCTCCCTTGGCAGGCGCTGGGAGTTTTTTGTCTTTCTTCTTGAACA
>JANOWY010000216.1:0-24610 GCA_031418135.1 Rhodoferax sp.
AGAGAAGCAGCCTGAGCTGCCGAATTGATTTCAGCTTTGTTGATTTCCATGATGAACCTTTGTGAATTTCTCTGACGAAAAACCTTGGGTGCTTCTTCGCGAACCCTTATGGGGCCGTGTTGAAACTTGAGGCCCAAGTCATAAGCGCATTGAATACTTGCGCCGAACCGGGACCCGTTTGCCGTTTGAAGTGCAAGGTACATTATGGCATCAAAGTGCTGATTTATGACGCATTGCAGCAAAATTGAACGGCCAACAACGGTACAGGCGATGCCATAATTTGCCGATTACATACGCGCCTTTGCCTCAACTGCGGCGCGTTACAAAACCAACGAGACCCGCACGGCGCATCGCAATTGCGCTCCCCCTGCCCTTGGCCACTGAACGAGAACTGTCGGATTTCCTCAAGAGCGTTGAGAAACGCGCCTTCAAACGTTCGGTCTATCACGTCCGCAACGAGGAATCGGCGTTGGACATCGTGCAAGATGCCATGATGAAGCTGGCCGAGCATTACGGCGACAAGCCCCCGGCAGAACTGCCCATGTTGTTCCAGCGCATTTTGTCCAATTGCACGCTGGATTATTTCCGTCGAAACAAGGTCAGGAAGGCGCTTTTCTCCAATTTGAGTGACTTTGAAACCCAGGGCGATAGTGGGGATTTCGATTTGCTGGAAACTTATGAGATCGAAGACGACTCAGTACAGACGGAAAGCCCTGAAACCAGCGTTTCACGAAAACAAATCCTGATGGAGATCGAAAAAGAGATTTTGGAGCTGCCCGCGCGTCAACGGGAAGCCTTCCTGCTGCGTTACTGGGAGGAAATGGACGTTGCCGAAACAGCGGCGGCCATGGGCTGTTCAGACGGCAGTGTCAAAACGCACTGCTCACGGGCAGTTCAAGCCCTGAGCCAGGCGCTCAGGGCGAAGGGAATCAAATTATGAACAACGCATCACTCTTCACTTCTGAACTGCAGGCAGCCCGGCTAACGCCAAACTCATCGAGCTACGGCTCTGAATTGGAGATGGATCGGCTTGGCCTCAAGCTTGCATCACATCTCAATGTCGGCACCGATAGCCTGGAGCACGACTTTTCCGAGCGCTTGCGCGTGGCGCGTCAACAAGCGTTGGCCAAGCGCAAATTGCCGGCTTTGTCGCGTGAAAGCACCCGCACTGCGGCGGTGGTCAACGCTGGATCCAGTGCCATTCTGGGCGGCGGCGGCGATGAGTCCGGCTGGTGGAACCGCGTAGCCTCATTTTTGCCGCTGGTTGTCCTGGTTGCGGGATTGATCGCCATTCCCCGTTTGCAAAACGATTTCCGTGCCAACGAAGTGGCTGAAATTGATGCGGCCCTGTTGACAGACGATTTGCCACCCGCTGCCTTTACAGACCCCGGTTTTGCCGAGTTCATCAAGGCACGCCGTGCAGCTGGGCAATAGCGGGATCATCCCGGCTGCACCACCGATCTGACACATCAGCCTTTTGATCCACCTGCTTCATGCGTTCTGCCCTGCCATCGCCAAATAGCTGCCAGATGACACCCTTTATGCCAGTGTTGTCAGCGCAGGAGTTGGCTAAAACTTTGGCCCCGGTTCGCGCGAATAGTGCTGGTTGGTTTGGTTTGACGGTGCTGGCATTCACGGTATCTGCCAGCTTTGCTGCTGTGCAGCCAAGCTTTCAACTGCAGGCGCTGTCGCAGGTGGCACCGTTTGCCCCGGTCACCGCCGTCATTCCCGTCGCGGCGCATGGTTTGGCTGCGACAACAACCACCTCTGCAGGGGTGACCAAGATAGCCGCTGCAACGGGTGACATCCCCAAACCCGCGCCTTCGGCAAAAACTGACCAGTCGTCCGTCCCGGCAAGCGTAAGCAATCCGGTCGCTGGTAAAAGTGCACCGCAAAATGGCACGTCAAGTGCCCCTCAGTCAAAGCCATTGTGGGCCGATTTGACCCCCGCTCAGCAGTTGTCTCTCAAACCATTGGCGGCCAATTGGACCAGCCTCTCTGAAGCGCACAAGCGCAAGTGGATTGCATTCGCGCAAAATTACCCCAAAATGACCCCGGCAGATCAGAGCCGCCTGCACAGCCGGATGACCGAATGGGCCAACCTGAGCCCCCAGCAGCGCACCCAGGCCCGTCTCAATTTTGCAGAGACCAAAAAACTCAGTGCAGATGAAAAAGTCTCTACCTGGCAAGCCTATCAAGCCCTGACGCCTGAAGAAAAGAGCCGGTTGGCCAACCAAGGCAACAAAGTTCCGCCGGGTGCAACGTCTGCGGTAAAACCTGCCCCAGCCCAAAAGCTTGCGGTTGTGCCCTCAACGCGCAAAGACCCCAAAGCGGCCCAGATTGCGGCCCACCACCCCAAAGTGGCACCCAATACCTTGTTGCCCCACCTGCCAGGGTCTGACACGGGCCATGCGGCATCCAAAGACTGATGGCGCCAGCGCTTGAGGATTTGACGCCGGGCTTGTGGCGGCGTATGGCGTGTTGGGCCTATGAAGGTTTGCTGCTGTTTGGTGTGGTTTTTGTTGCGGGATATTTATTTGGCACCCTGAGCCAAACCCGAAATGCCATGGATAACCGCCATGCCCTGCAAGCCTTTTTGTTCGTTATTTTCGGCATATATTTCGTCTGGTTTTGGTCACGCGGTCAAACTTTGGCCATGAAAACCTGGAACATTCGCATCGTCGATCGACACGGGCAGGCCGTCAGCCAAGGCCGTGCAGCTTTGCGGTACCTGACCAGTTGGGCCTGGTTTTTACCACCACTGGTCGCCGCCGCAGCGTTCAATCTGCCCGGCGCAGAAGCGGCTGTCATCACCCTGGGCTGGATCGCAGTCTGGGCCATCCTGGCACGGTTTGCTCCCCGAGGGCAGTTTTGGCACGATGTGTTGGCCGGTACCCGGCTGGTCAATTCAGCGCCGATGAGTCGGTCATGACGACGACGCAACCCGCATTTTCAGTTTGCGTCTATTGCGGCTCACGTCCCGGCGCAGACCCGGCTTTTGCCCAAGCGGCTGTGCAGGTAGGCCAGTGGATTGCCCGGCACGGCGGGCAATTGGTTTACGGCGGCGGCCACAACGGGTTGATGGGAATCCTCGCCGATGCGTGCATCGCAGCGGGTGGGCGGGTGCTGGGCGTGATACCGCAAAACATGGTCGAGCGTGAATGGGCCCATACCGGCTGCCAAGAGTTGATCGTTGTCGACACCATGCATGAGCGCAAACGCATCATGCTGGAGCGCGCGGACGCGTTTGTCGCCTTGCCTGGTGGCTTGGGCACATTCGAAGAGTTTTTTGAAGCCTGGACCTGGCGGCACTTGGGCTTTCATGACAAACCTGTCGGTTTGCTCAATACCTCCGGCTATTACGATGATTTGCTGTTGTTTTTCAAACGCAGTGTTGCCGAACATTTTTTTGGCGAACCGCAAATGGCGATGATGGCTGTGGACTCCGAGGTAGACACCTTGCTGAAATTGCTGGTGCAAAACGCCGGGTTTGCGCCAATGGCCCGTTTAGAGACCCTTTAAAGGCTTCTTAATTGGGCGACTGCAGGGTCCCGATGGCCCTGACCGAGGCATTTCCCTCAAACAGCTGCTTCGTCTTGCTCGCCCGTGCGGATGCGCACCACGCGCTCCACAGCTGTCACAAAAATCTTTCCGTCGCCGATTTTGCCGGTGTGGGCGGCCTTGATGATGGCATCGACGCAGCGGTCAACTTCTTCGGTTTTCACCACCACCTCGACCTTGACCTTGGGCAAAAAATCGACCACATATTCAGCGCCCCGGTACAACTCGGTATGGCCTTTTTGGCGGCCAAAACCTTTGACTTCTGTGACGGTGAGGCCGGTTACGCCGCAGTCGGCCAGTGCTTCGCGCACCTCTTCGAGTTTGAAGGGTTTGATGACGGCGGTGATTTGTTTCATGGTGGCTCCGGTTTATTGTCTGAACTTGCTGGTTATAGGATACCGCCAATCTTTGCCAAAACTGCGGTGCGTGACGCGAATTCCGACCGGCGCTTGGCGGCGCTTGTATTCGTTGATCTTGATCAGGCAGGTCACTTTCTCCACATCGGCGCGGTTAAAACCGGCGGCAATGATGCCTTCGATACTCTCGTCGTTCTCCATGTAGCGCTCCAGGATGGCATCAAGCACCTCGTAGGGCGGCAAGCTGTCTTGGTCGGTCTGGTCTGGCCGCAACTCGGCGCTGGGCGGGCGGGTGATGATGCGCTCGGGGATGGGCGCAGCCCCCGTGCCATATGGGTCATGGGCGTTGCGCCACCACGCCATCTTGAACACGGTGGTTTTGGCCAGGTCCTTGATAACCGCAAAACCGCCGGCCATGTCGCCATACAGGGTGCAATAACCAGTGGCCATTTCGGATTTGTTGCCGGTTGTCAGCACGATGGAACCGAACTTGTTGGAAAGTGCCATTAACAACGTACCGCGTATGCGCGCCTGGATGTTCTCTTCAGTGGCATCTTCCTTCAAGCCCCGGAATTCACCGGCCAGCGACGCCTTGAATGCTTCAAATTCCGGCACGATGGAGATTTCGTCGTAACGCACACCCAGGCGCCGCGCCATATCACGCGCGTCAATCCAGCTGATATCCGCCGTGTAAGGCGACGGCATCATCACTGCGCGCACCCGGTCTTTGCCCAATGCATCCACAGCAACGGCCAACACAAGGGCGGAATCGATGCCACCGGAGAGGCCCAGCAACACGCTGGGAAAACCGTTTTTGCCAATGTAATCGCGCACGCCCAGCACCATGGCATCCCACAAATCGGCCTCGGGGCTGCGTATCGGGGCGACATTACCTTCTATTTTTAGTAATTCTTCTTCAGTATTTGATTGTTTATTATCACTTTTTGATATATATTGAACACCTGATTGTTCAATAATTACTTGAACAAAATGCATATTTTCTTTAAAACTTTCTGCACGGGTAGATATTTCACCATCAGATTGCACTGAAAACGAATGTCCTTCGAATACCACCTCATCTTGTCCGCCGACCAAGTGTGCATACACCAGCGGCAAGCCGCTGGCTCGCGCGCGGCTTTGCATCATGGCTTCACGCTCCATGCCCTTGCCCACGTGAAATGGCGAGGCATTGATCACCGCCAGCAGCTGGGCACCTGCTGCCTTGCAATCTTCCGCCGGGCGTTCAAACCAGGCATCTTCACAAATCAGCAGGCCAATCTTCAGGCGGTTTTCACCCTCGCCCGCCTCAAATACACACACCTCATTGCCGGGCTGAAAATACCGCCGCTCGTCAAACACCTGGTAATTCGGGAGTTCGCGCTTGGCGTAAGTTGCCACAACGCGCCCCGCCCGAACAACACTGGCGCAGTTATTCCGACCTGACACCGCCACCGACCGGGTACGGGCCTTGTCGGCCGCAAACCCGCCACTGGGATGCCCCACCACGACCGTCATGCCGGGCAAATCTGCCAGTTCAGTGACAACACTTTGCAAGGCCAGGCCACAGGCGCTGATAAACGCAGGGCGCAGAAACAAGTCTTCTGCTGCATAGCCGCAAATAGACAGCTCAGGCGTAAGGAGAAGGCCCGCACCCTCGGCATGCGCCTGCCTTGCCGCCATAATGATTTTTTGCGCATTGCCAGTCAGGTCGCCGACGACAAAATTGAGTTGGGCAATACAGATTTTGAGAGTCATAAATTGAAAAAACAGGGTCGCTCAGATTATGTCATTCGGGTGTTGACATCGCCCGCCGAGGTGAATGCGGCGGCATGGAACAGCCTGCTGGGTTTACAAGCACAGGCCAACCCCTTCATGCGCCATGAGTACCTGCGCGCCCTGTACCAAAGTGACTCGGCTGTTCCCGCTACCGGCTGGACACCCCGCTTCATCACCCTGTGGCACCGCAGCTTGCAAGGTGATGCGCAGGGTGAGGTGCTGGCTGGCGCTTGCGCCCTGTATGTCAAGCCCCATTCTTATGGTGAATATGTTTTTGACTGGGCCTGGGCCAACGCCTACCAACAGCATGGGCTGGATTACTACCCCAAAGCCGTCATCGCTGCTCCCTTCACACCCGTGCCCGGCGCGCGCTTGCTGGCGCGCACCCAAGACGAGCGGGTTGCCCTGCTTCAAGCGGCCATCGCCTGGTGCCAGCAAGAGAAACTCTCCTCGCTGCACCTGCTGTTCGGCAACGACGATGACGTTGCAGCCAGCCAAACCGTGGGATTGATGCAGCGCCACACAGTGCAATTCCACTGGAACAATTCAATGCCTGGTTTCGCGGATTTTGAAGGTTTTCTGTCCAGTTTGAATCAGGAAAAGCGCAAAAAAATTCGGCAGGAGCGGCGCAAGGTTTCTGAGGCGGGGGTCACGTTCAGGTGGGCGCGGGGCGGCGACATCACACCGGCCGATTGGGATTTTTTCTACCGGTGTTACGAGCGCACCTACCTCGAACACGGCAATGCGCCGTATCTAACCCGAGATTTCTTTCAGCGAATGGCTGACACCATGCCAGAAAACTGGTTGTTGTTCATTGGCGAACAACAAGGCGAGCCGATAGCCGCCAGCCTGATCGCCATCAGTTCCAACCCGAATGCCCCGGTTGCGTATGGGCGCTACTGGGGAGCGCTCAAGCGGGTCGATTGCCTGCATTTTGAAGCCTGCTTTTACCAGCCTTTGCAATGGTGCATTCAGCACGGGTTTCACCGGTTTGAGGGGGGCGCGCAGGGCGAACACAAAATGGCTCGGGCCTTGATGCCCGTCAAAACCCACAGCGCGCATTGGCTGGCCCACCCTGCCTTCGCCGATGCGGTTGAGCGATTCCTGGAGCGCGAGGGCAGCGGAATCGAAAATTATCTGGAAACACTGGCTGAACGCAGCCCCTTCCGACAGCCTGCCAAGCCCGTTTTGACGACGGTAACCGCCCCTGAATTGCTAGCAACATCAGTAGAAACCATAACGAAAAACGGGCGTTGAAGTCACCCGAGTGACCCCGATCAAGGGGCGACACTCTAAAGTAGCCCTGTTTGCCCAGTACAAGCGGCATCTAGCCTGGGCCGACACACCTTTTCCTGCTACCGTGCCAGCCATCTTGTCTTTTGTCACCTCTGATGATCACTGCTTACATGCCAAAAAATAATTCTGGTTCCGATGCGTCGGATCCGCATTTGCATAGCCCCGCAGCACCCAATGCATTCTTGTTGGCCATGGAATTCCGGGCATTTTGGGAGTTTGGCTCGGTGTTGCCGAGTTGGCCCGTACTGCGCAAAGCCCCACCGGGTGACGGCCATTCAGTGATCGTTTTTCCCGGACTGTCGGCGGGCGATGGCTCCACATTTCCACTGCGCCGTTATCTGGATTCGCTCAATTACCAAACCAGTGGCTGGAACCAGGGTTTCAATTTTGGTGCCCGCGCGGGCGTGCTCGAATCGGCCAAGCGCCAGATTCGGGAAGCCGCACAACGCAGCGGCGCAAAAGTCAGCCTGATCGGTTGGAGCCTGGGCGGTGTGTACGCCCGCGAATTGTCAAAAATGATGCCCGACGAGGTGCGCAGTGTGATCACGCTGGGCACACCGTTTTCAGGTTCACCCAAAAGCACCAATGCCTGGCGCATTTATGAGTTGACCAGCGGCCGCAACATCGATCAGGATTCCACCAAATTTGATCTGAAGGCGGCGCCACCGGTGCCCACCACGTCATTGTTTTCGCGGTCCGACGGTATCGTGGCCTGGCAAGCCAGCATTCAGGCGCCATGCCGCATCAACCGCCACACCGAAAATGTCGAAGTGCTCGCCAGCCATGTGGGCATTGGCCTGAACCCTGCCGCTTGGTGGGTTATCGCCGACCGGCTGGCGCACCCTGAGGGGAGCTGGAAACCGTTTGAGCGCAAGGCCGGCCGGTTAAATGGCTTGATTTTCCCGGATCCGACGCGCTAACAACCCGCTGCACTGCTCAAACAGGCCATCTATTTAAATTAAAAATACTATTTCGGAATAACAGGGCGATTGTTTAATAATTACTTTCAATATTAGCTATCTTTAAGATATCATATAAGCTCTGAAAATTTGCATATTTATACTAAAAATCCAAACAAATACCTATTTTGGCAAGCGGCACAAACCAGCCCAGCTAGCCTTCTACGATTTTGAACCGGCGTAACTGGCAATCCCGTCAGTAATTTCCTTGTGCGCCGCCTCAGGGCCTTCCCAACCCAGCACTTTGACCCATTTACCTTCTTCCAGATCCTTGTAGTGCTCAAAGAAGTGGGAGATGGTTTTAAGCCGCAGCGGGTTCATGTCTTCAGGCTTTTGCCATTGGGTGTAAAGCGAACATTTTTTGTCGATGGGCACTGCCAGCACCTTGCCGTCTTCACCGGCTTCATCCTGCATTTTCAGGATGCCAATGGCGCGGCAAGTGACCACCACACCGGGAATCAGGGGAACCGGGGTGATCACCAGCACATCAACCGGGTCTCCGTCACCGCTCAGGGTTTTGGGTACATAACCATAGTTGGTGGGGTAATGCATGGAGGTGCTCATGAAGCGGTCAACAAAAATGGCACCGCTTTCCTTGTCCACCTCGTATTTCACCGGGTCGGCGTTCATCGGAATTTCGATGATGACGTTGAACTCTTGTGGGGCGTTTTTTCCGGGTTTTACTGCGTCAAGTGACATGGTTTTTTCTCGTGGGCTGGTTGTCTGAACAAGCGCTACTATGCCGCCTTCTTCACGACCTAGGGCTAACCCTTATTTTACGGGCCAAAAACGGTCGTTTTCCACGGAAAACCCGAATTTCAAGGTACAGTCCGCGCGTTGGCCAATCGCCCCTGCCCTGCCCTTTTTGCGACGTGCTGCGGCAAAGCGCGAGGAAGCAACGCAACGAGGGATAACCATCGGCTGGCGTTGTCCCTTCTTTCGCGTAACACTATTCAGGAGACTTTTATGGCAGGCAACTCGGCGCTCATTTTGGCGCTTGTCTGCGGTTTCATCGCCGTGATTTACGGCGTTTGGGCCCGCAGCTGGATTCTTTCCCAAGACGCAGGCAATGCGCGGATGCAAGAAATTGCAGCCGCCATTCAAACCGGCGCGGCGGCCTATTTGGCCCGCCAATACAAAACCATTGCCATCGTCGGCGTGGTGTTGGCGGTGTTGATCGGCCTGTTCCTGGACGGCATGTCAGCCGTCGGTTTTGTCGTTGGCGCGGTGCTGTCAGGCGCTTGTGGCTTTATCGGCATGAACGTGTCGGTCAAAGCCAATGTGCGCACCGCACAGGCTGCCACCAAAGGCATTGGCCCGGCGCTGGACGTTGCTTTTCGCGGTGGTGCCATCACGGGTATGTTGGTGGTGGGCTTGGGTTTGTTAGGCGTTACAGCTTTTTACTGGTTTCTGGTCGGAAACGGCAACTTGACTCCCGATAAAAACCTGGCCAAACTGCTGAACCCGTTGATCGGTTTTGCTTTTGGTTCCTCGCTGATTTCGATCTTCGCCCGTTTGGGCGGAGGCATTTTTACCAAAGGTGCTGACGTCGGCGCGGATTTGGTTGGCAAGGTCGAAGCCGGTATCCCGGAAGATGACCCGCGCAACCCAGCCGTGATCGCAGACAACGTGGGCGACAACGTCGGCGATTGCGCCGGTATGGCAGCAGACCTGTTTGAAACCTATGCAGTTACCCTGATCGCCACTATGGTACTGGGTGCTTTGTTGCTCACGAGTTCGGGTACTGCCGGTGTGGTTTATCCACTGGCATTGGGCGCGGTGTCGATCGTGGCCTCCATCATCGGTTGCTTTTTTGTGAAGGCTTCACCTGGCATGACCAACGTGATGCCAGCCTTGTACAAAGGCTTGGCCTGGGCCGGCGGTTTGTCGCTGATTGCCTTCTACTTCGTCACGACCTGGCTGATTCCTGATAACGCCATCAAGGCTTCGGGCACGCAAATGGCCCTTTTCGGTGCTTGCGCAGTTGGCCTGATTTTGACGGGCGCGCTGGTCTGGGTTACCGAGTACTACACCGGCACCCAATATGCACCTGTGCGCCACATTGCGCAAGCTTCCACCACAGGGCATGGCACCAACATCATTGCCGGCTTGGGTGTTTCCATGCGGTCCACCGCCTGGCCCGTCATTTTTGTGTGTGTCGCTATCTGGACGGCCTTTAGCCTGGCTGGCTTGTACGGCATCGCCATCGCGGCAACCTCCATGCTGAGCATGGCCGGTATTGTGGTGGCACTGGACGCTTATGGCCCTATCACCGACAACGCCGGTGGCATCGCTGAAATGGCTGAATTGCCCGCCAGTGTGCGCGCCATTACCGACCCGCTGGATGCCGTGGGCAACACCACCAAGGCCGTTACCAAAGGTTATGCCATTGGTTCAGCCGGTCTGGCTGCATTGGTGCTGTTTGCCGATTACACCCACAAACTGGAATCCTATGGCAAGGCCATCACCTTTGATCTCTCCAACCCGATGGTCATCATTGGCCTCTTCATCGGCGGCCTGATCCCCTACCTGTTCGGTGCCATGGCCATGGAGGCCGTAGGCCGTGCCGCCGGTTCGGTGGTGGTTGAAGTGCGCCGCCAGTTTGCAGATGGCGCCATCATGGCGGGCAAACGCAAGCCCGATTACAGTGCCGCAGTTGACATGCTGACCACGGCGGCCATCAAGGAAATGATGATTCCATCATTGTTGCCGGTTGTCGCGCCGATTTTGGTCGGCCTGGTTCTGGGCCCGGCCGCATTGGGTGGCTTGCTGATGGGTACCATCGTCACAGGGCTGTTCGTGGCTATTTCCATGTGCACCGGTGGTGGTGCCTGGGACAATGCCAAAAAGTACATCGAAGACGGCAACCACGGCGGCAAAGGTTCTGAAACCCATAAAGCGGCTGTTACAGGTGACACCGTGGGTGACCCTTATAAAGACACCGCCGGCCCAGCCGTGAATCCGCTGATCAAGATCATCAACATTGTGGCGCTGCTGATTGTCCCCCTGATGATGCAAATTCATGGTGACAAAGGCGCTGCAAAGGCAGTTGCACCTGTTGCCACAGTTGCTGTGGCGGCAGGTTCTGGTGCTGCACCCGGGTATGACACCGGCGCACCGGCTGCTGCGGGTGCCGATGCCAAATCGGATGCCGCCATGGCTGCTGCGGCCAAATCAGCGG
Source organism: Rhodoferax sp. (assembly GCA_031418135.1). Taxonomy (GTDB): domain Bacteria; phylum Pseudomonadota; class Gammaproteobacteria; order Burkholderiales; family Burkholderiaceae_C; genus JANYCG01. Next base: position 11,130 of record JANOWY010000216.1, read on the forward strand.
TCGATGCGGCCTCCATCAAAACGGAAGGCGGCGTGGTCAAGTTCTACTTTGCATCCGGCAAATCAGACCTGGCCACTGGCGGCAAAGATGCCTTGGCTGATATCCAGAAAGGTGTTGCCGCTGGCAAAAAAGTTGTCATCAGCGGTTACGTGGATGCCAGTGGCGACCCGGTAAAAAATGCTGAAATCGCCAAGTTGCGCGCATTTGCAGTGCGGGATTTGCTTAAATCCGTTGGCATTGCCGACGACAAGATCGAGCTCAAAAAACCCGAAGATATCAAGGCCGGGGCGACCTCCGCCACTGAAGGCCGTCGCGTCGAAGTTGCGCTGATGTAATCAAAACAGCCTTCGAAAAAAGCCCGCCTTCATGGCGGGCTTTTTTTTAGGTGACACGTTTCTGACATGCCCTGAGCCTGCCGGAGATTAACATCGCGGGTTGTCTACTGGCCGACTGCTTCACCATGCAATTGAATTTCATCGCCAACCATTTGGTACCCTGCGCAAGCCGCAAAACCTTGCCGATGGTTGATCCGTCGTACGGCGACGTTTTTGAAGAAATCCAACGTTCAGGTGCCGACGACATCGACGCGGCCGTGCAGTCGGCGCGTCATTGCATGGACACTGTCTGGTCGAAATTGACCGGCGTTGAACGGGGCCGATTGCTGATGAAGCTGTCTGTTGCCGTGACCGAGCATGCCGAAGCGTTGGCGCAAATTGAACAACGCGACTGCGGCAAACCCACCGCCCAGGCCCGCGCCGACGCCGCCGCGTTGGCCCGTTATTTCGAGTTTTATGCAGGTGCCTGCGACAAATTCCATGGAGAAACCATTCCGTATTTGAATGGCTACAGCGTCTTGACGTGGCGCGAACCGCACGGCGTGACAGGCCACATCATTCCGTGGAACTACCCCATGCAAATCTTTGGCCGCAGCGTGGGCGGGGCCTTGGCCGCCGGCAATGTGTGCGTTGTCAAACCGGCGGAAGACGCCTGCTTGTCGTTGCTGCGTGTCGCGCAGCTAGCCGCACAAGTGGGTTTCCCTGCTGGCGCAATCAACATCGTGACCGGGCTGGGCCATGAAGCGGGCGATGCCTTGGCGCGTCACCCGGGCATCGATCACATCAGCTTCACCGGCAGCCCAACGGTCGGCACGCTGATCCAGCAAGCCGCAGCAGAACGCCACTGCCCGGTTACGCTGGAGCTGGGGGGCAAAAGCCCGCAAATTGTCTTTGCAGATGCTGACCTCGATGCCGCCTTGCCGATGATCATCAATGCAATCGTCCAAAACAGTGGCCAAACCTGTTCAGCCGGCTCGCGACTGCTGGTTGACCAAGCCATTTATGAACCCTTGCTGGCGCGCCTGGGCCAGAGTTTTTCAAACCTGCGCGCGGGACCGGCTGCAATGAATCTTGAACTGGGCCCACTGATCCGGCAGTCACAGCAGCAGCGTGTCTGGGATTTTTTGTCTGATGCCCAAATTGCCCAAATTCCCATGGTGGCGCAAGGCCGCATCGTCGATGAAGCGCCCGAGGCCGGGTTCTACCAAGCACCCGTACTGCTGCGCGATGTACCGGCAACTCACCGACTGGCTCAGGAGGAAGTGTTTGGCCCGGTGCTGTGCGCCATGAGTTTCAAGGATGAGGATGAAGCCGTCCATTTAGCCAATTCGACCCCATTTGGCTTGGTGGCCGGTATCTGGACGCAAGACGGCGCCCGCCAATTCCGCATGGCAAAACGCGTCCGCAGTGGCCAAGTCTTCATCAATAACTATGGCGCTGGCGGCGGGGTTGAGCTTCCATTTGGCGGTGTCAAATCCAGTGGTTATGGTCGCGAAAAGGGGTTTGAAGCCCTGCTCGGGTTTACAACCCTCAAAACAGTTGCGATCAAACACGGATAATCATTTAAAAACCGAAAGAAAACATGTTCAAGTTCCTGGGATTTGGTCGCGCCAAACCTGCCGCCGAGGCACCGGTTTTTCGCGAAAGCGCGTCTTCTGTCAACACCCGCCAGCATTCCGACATTCAACGTGAATTGGTTCGGGTAGTGTTGAAAGATCTGTTGCGCCAAAATGGCATTCCAGCGGCCTGGATCGATTGTGAAGTGGCGGCTGGTTCAGCCAACGCGCGCGGCTCTGACGTTGTGGTAACCCTTCTCGTCTGCAAATGGCATGAACTTCTGCCGCGTTATTTGCCGCTGGTGCAGCGCAATTTGGTGGCAGGCCTGGACCGCTTTGAGCCCTCCATCGACCATTCAAAATACACCATGCACTGGGCATTTGCCAGTGATTGCGGTTATCCACACACAGACATGCCATCAGGCGCGATCTGGAGCGTCAAATTGCCTGACAACAATCAACACAAAGCGGCGCAAATAGCTGCCGCGCAAGTCGATGCAGAGATGAACAAAATCGCCCCTGAAAAGCCAAAGTTCGATTTGCCGCCTTCAGCCATGGACCATATGCCGGTCAACTTTGCGCCGACCGAACCGTCAACACTGCGTTGAACTGTCGATCGGCGGACCCAAGAGTCAATCCATGCTCAAAAATTTTTCCTTTGGCCGTGACAAAACGGCGAACTCCAGACTGGAACAAGACCGGGTAGCCGCTGCACGGTACACCGCACAACGCGAGTTATTGCGTATCGTTGTCAAGGAAACCTTGCGCAACCAGGGATTGCAGGCAACTTGGGTGGGCTCTGAGTTGCTTTCCGCTGGCACGCAAGAACGTGGCCCGGAATTCAGATTGGTGGTGCAGGTATGGCAGGATGACTTGCTGCGTTACTTGCCCGCATTTCAAACCCTGATTTTGGCGGCGCTGAACCGCGTGGATCCATCCCTCAAGGCAAGTGCTCTAGGGGTTTCCTGGCAGTTCGCAGCGGACTGTGGCTGCCCGCACGATCAGTTGCCCCATGCTCCCAGTTGGGGAAAGTCTCTGGGGGTTCAGGCGCTTGATGCTGCACTGCAGGTGGCCGAAGTGGCTGACCTTGAGGTTCAATCCAAACCCAATGCAGCCGCCAAACAAAAATTTGATTTGCCGGCTTCTGACATGGATCGCCTGCACGCCACCGATTGGGATGCCATTCCATCCACTTATGCGGCAACCCAGCCCGGTTTTTTGACCACCCAACCGGCTGGCATCGATCCTGGCAAGCAAAACTCCAAACCCTGATTCACACGAAATGACACCTATGAGAGTCCCAGGAAAATCCATCATCGTCACCGGTTCAGGCGGCGGCATTGGCGAAGGCATTGCCAAACGCCTGGCGGCTGAGGGTGGGCAACTTATCGTTTGCGACATCAATGATGCAGCCGGCGAACGGGTCGTCGGCGACATCACTGCCGCCGGCGGAATCGCTTTTTATTGCGCAGCCGATGTCACCAAATCGGCCGATGTCAAGGCGCTGGTGGCGGCAGCCGTCGAGCGTTATGGAAAACTCGACGTGATGGTCAACAACGCGGGCTGGACCCACCGCAACCGCCCAGCCCTGGAGGTACCGGAAGACGAATTCGACCGTTGTTATGCCGTCAACATGAAAAGTATTTACCTGGCCACAGTGCATGCGGTGCCGGCGTTCCGGTGCAATAGCGGGGCCAATAGGGGCGGATCAATGATCAACATCGCATCGACCGCCGGTCTGCGCCCGCGCCCGGGACTGACCTGGTACAACGGCTCCAAAGGTGCTGTGATCACGACGTCCAAATCGCTGGCGGCCGAGTTCGGTCCCGAGAACATCCGGGTCAACTGCATCAACCCCGTCTTCAATCCGAGTACCGGCCTGGCGGCTGACTTTGCGGGCGGCGAACTCACCGAAGAACGCCTGGCCAAATTTCGCGCCACTATCCCTTTGGGGCGGTTTTCGACCGCGCTGGATGTCGCCAACGCTGCCCTGTATTTGGCCAGTGATGAAGCCGCCTTCATCAGCGGTGTTTGTATTGAAGTGGATGGTGCCCGTTGCGTTTGATGCGGGCTCCAGATTCTCTATTAACCCCAGCGCCGCTGCAATGACATAACGCGCGGCACAATCTGGCCATGATTAACCCCGCTTCTGCCCAAGCCGCCAAGGTGATTCCGCTGATTGACCTGCGCAGGGCCAGCGTGGGCCGACCCGGGCTAGATGATCTGGGAAATTTGTTGTCTGGCGCACCCATCGCCGCCAACGGACTGCTGGCAGATATGCTGGGCCGCCCCTTACGCGACTTGCGTATCAGCGTCACAGATCGCTGCAACTTCCGCTGTAACTACTGCATGCCCAAGGAAGTGTTCGACAAAAATTACGCCTACTTGCCGCAGACAGCCTTGCTCTCCTTTGAGGAAATCACCCGTATTGCCCGGCTGTTTGCGGCGCATGGCGTACAAAAAATCAGGCTCACCGGGGGTGAACCACTGCTGCGCAAAAACCTGGAGGTTCTGATTGAACAGCTGTCGCAGTTGCGCACTGTGGATGGCTTGCCGCTGGACCTGACCCTGACCACCAATGGCTCTTTGCTCAAACGCAAGGCCAAGGCACTCAAGGCAGCAGGCCTGCAACGCGTCACCGTCAGCCTGGACGGCCTGGACGATGCTGTTTTTCGCCGCATGAATGACGTGGATTTCCCAGTGGCTGACGTGCTCGAAGGCATTGAAGCCGCTCGCGAGGCTGGCCTGGGTCTGGATGCCACCGGACGCCTGTCGGGCCTCAAGGTGAACATGGTGGTCAAACGCGGCACCAATGAGCAGGAAATCCTGCCTATGGCGCGTTATTTCAAGGACACCGGCATCACGCTGCGGTTCATTGAATACATGGACGTCGGAGCTACCAACGGCTGGCGCATGGATGAGGTGTTGCCGTCTGCCGACTTGGTGAAGCGGGTTCATGCCCAGTTGCCGCTGGTTCAGCTCGACCCGTCGGCCCCCGGCGAAACCGCCGAGCGCTGGGGTTATGCCGACGCATCCGGGGGGCACGACCGCGCGGCTGGCGAAATCGGTGTCATCAGCAGCGTGACACAGGCTTTTTGCAGCGATTGCAACCGGGCGCGTTTGAGCACGGAGGGCAAGTTGTACCTGTGCCTGTTTGCCAGCAAAGGCCATGATCTGCGCAGCCTCCTGCGGGCCGGTGCCAGCGATCTGGACATCGAGTCTGCCATTGCGCACATCTGGGGGGCCCGGGAGGATCGCTATTCCGAACTCCGAAGTCTTGCCGCACCTGATACAACCCAAGGCGCAAGGCGCGTCGAGATGAGCTACATCGGCGGATAACAATGCCGCCCCCACGGTCGCCCACTGCGTGTGGCTCCCTGCCCCCCGAGGGGGCCGCATTTTGCCTTGGGGCGGCCCGGCGGCAAATTCCTTGCCCCCACGGTCGCCCACTGCGTGTGGCTCCCTGCCCCCCGAGGGGGCAGCATTTCGCCTTGGGGCGGCCCGACGGCAAATTCCTTGCCCCCACGGTCGCCCACTGCGTGTGGCTCCCTGCCCCCCGAGGGGGCAGCATTTCGCCTTGGGGCGGCCCGGCGGCGAAACCTTGGCTAACAAACTGTGCGCATGATTGAACTCTCAGCGGTAACTGCCATGGTTCTCGCGGGGGGGCGCGGGTCGCGCATGGGCGGGGTTGACAAAGGCTTGCAGAATTTCAATGGCACGCCACTGGCGCTACACACGCTGCTGCGGCTCAATATCCAAAGCGGTGGCCCCTTGGGTGGCACCATGTTCAACGCGAACCGCAATTTGGCAGCTTATGAATCTTTTGGGGCACCCGTATGGCCCGATGTGGTGGGTGAGTTCGCCGGGCCGCTGGCAGGGTTCCTGACGGGGTTGGAGCGCTGCGAAACGCCCTATTTGATGACCGTTCCCTGCGACACACCCCTGTTCCCGCTGGACTTGGTCGAACGCCTGGCCCATGCCATGAATCGCGATGATGCAGACATTGGCATGGTGGCAGCCCCTGAAGTTGATCAGACCGGTGTGGCGCTATGCCGGCCACAACCGGTGTTTTCGCTCATGCGCATTGAGTTGATGGAAAGCCTGGCTGATTTCATCGGCAAAGGTGGCCGCAAAATTGATGCCTGGACAGCACTTCACAAAACGGTACTGGTGCCTTTTGATCTGCCGGGCGACAATCCGCGCGCTTTCTTCAACGCCAATACTTTGGCTGAATTGCAATCCCTCGAAAACGCGTGAAAACGCTGGATCAAATAGCCGCCGAATTGCAGGGATACGACCCGCAGGCCTTGAGTGCGACGGCGGTCAACGACTTTCTGGCCCGAATGGTGGCTCCGGTGGGCGAGACTGAAGCAGCGGGCATTTTTGAAGCGCTGGGCCGGGTGCTCGCCCAGGATGTCATCTCCCCTCTGAGCGTGCCACCGCACGACAACTCGGCCATGGACGGTTTTGCCTTTGACGGCGCGTCGCTAATGCCCGGCAAACCCCTGAGGTTGACAGTCGTGGGAACCGCTTTCGCAGGAGTCGCCTGGCGCGGCATTGTTCAACCCGGCGAGTGCGTCAAGATCATGACAGGCGCCGTCATACCGAGCGGCCTGAACACCGTAGTGCCGCAGGAACTGGTGGAGACCGATGGTGAACGGGTAACGATAGCGCCCGATCGCCTTCAAGCCGGTGACAACCGGCGCCTGATGGGTGAAGACATCCGAGAAGGCCAGGCAGCATTGCGGGCTGGCGACCGCCTCACACCGGCCGCCCTGGGTTTGCTGGCAAGTCTTGGGCTGCGTCAGGTGACGGTGTGGCGAAAACTCAAGGTCGCCTATTTTTCGACCGGTGACGAAATCCTGTCCTTGGGCGAAGCACCCCGGGAAGGCGCCGTCTACGACAGCAACCGGTACACCGTGTACGGTCTGCTGGCACGGCTGGGTGTGGAGATGATCGACCTGGGCGTTGTGCGCGATGAGCCCGACTTGCTGCGGGCGGCCTTCACCCAGGCGGCAGCAGCAGCGGACGCCATCATTACCAGCGGTGGTGTGAGTGTTGGCGAAGCTGACCACACCCGCGCCATGATGAAGCAATTGGCCGGCAGCGCAGGTGGCGTGGCCTTTTGGCGCATTGCCATGCGGCCCGGCAGGCCGATGGCGGTTGGCCGAATTTCAAAACCCTGCCAACCGCCTGAAGCCGCCCAGGCAGCAGTATTGTTTGGACTGCCTGGCAACCCGGTGGCTGTGATGGTGACCTTTCTGGCATTTGTGCGTCCGGCCTTGCTTCGCATGATGGGCTGCAAACCGCAAGCTCAGCCCTTACTTAAAGCCATCAGTGACGAAGCCATCCGCAAAAAACCGGGCCGCACCGAATACCAGCGCGGCCTGGTAACCACCGCGCCAGACGGCACGGTGCACGTGCGTATCACGGGTAACCAGGGCTCTGGTGTGCTCAGCTCGATGACGCTGGCCAACGGCCTGATCGTGCTGCATCACACGCAGGGTAATGTCACCGCCGGTGAGCATGTGGATGTGATGATGTTTGACGGTGTGGTCTAACGCGCAGGCTGGCTTGTAGGCTGCACCGCAAGTGTTACTGCGCTGCCATGCCGATATGCCAGAATTGTTAAAACCATCCAACCAGAAGGAGACACCCATGGCCAAAGATTTCGACACGATGGAAGACAGCAACCGCTCTTCCAATGCCAGTATTCACGATGTGATCCTTGCCTCCCGGCGCGGCCTGCTCAAGGGTGGTGCGGCGGTTTCGCTGACATCGCTTCTGGCGCCACTGGCTGCCTTGACGGGCTGTGCTTCAGCCGGCATGAGCGGGCCAAAAATGGGCTTCAAAGGCATTCCGGTTGGCATGGGCGATGCGGTGGTGGTGCCCGAGGGTTACACCGCCACGCCATTGGCGCAATGGGGTGAGCCGATTGGCATTGTTGGCAATATGCCAAGCTTTAAAACCGATGGCTCCAACACCGCAGCCGAGCAGGCAGTGCAAATGGGCATGCACCATGACGGCGTTGAATATTTCCCGATTGACGGTTCCCGCCGCGGCTTGATCGCACTGAACCACGAATACACCGACGACGGCTTGCTCCATGTGGGTGGGTTCAACAACATGAATGCTGACAAAGTCAAAAAATCGCAAAACGCCCATGGCCTAGCGGTCTATGAAGTTGAGCTCAAGCAAGGTCAGTGGCAAATGGTTCGCCCGTCTATTTTTGCGCGGCGCTTCACCATGGACACACCCTTCAGCGTGGGCGGCCCGGCAGCGGGGCACGCCCTCATGCGCACTGCAGCCGATCCGGCGGGGCGCGTTGTTTTGGGCACCCTAAACAACTGCGCCAGCAGCCAAACTCCATGGGGAACCTATTTGTCCGGTGAGGAAAATTGGGCATTTTATTTTGGCGGAGCGCCTACACCAACGCCCGACCAGCGCCGCTGGGGCGCGCGGGCGGCAGGCGCTTACCAGTGGGACAAGTTTGACCCAAGATTTGACCTGTCCAAAAACCCCAATGAGTTCAATCGCTTCGGCTGGGTGGTTGAAGTCGACCCGATGGACCCCAACAGCACACCCATCAAACGCACGGCCTTGGGCCGCGCCGCGCACGAAGGCGCCTGGGTCGGTGTCACAAAGGATGGCCGCGCCGTAGTGTATTCGGGGGAAGACGCGCGTTTTGAATACATCTACAAATTTGTCAGCCGCGACAAAATCAAGGAAGCAGGTGGCGGTCTGACCAAGGCCCAGGCCAACCGCGACCTGCTCGACCACGGCACCCTTTACGTCAGCCGCTTTGACGCAGACGGGTCGGGCCGCTGGCTGCCCCTGGTGCATGGCCAGGGCCCACTGACGGTTGCGAACGGTTTTGCGGACCAAGGCGAGGTGCTCATCAGGGCCCGCCAGGCCAGCGACATCCTCGGCGCCACCAAGATGGACCGCCCCGAATGGCTGGCCATCGACCCGACCAACGGCTGGGTTTACTGCACCCTGACCAACAACAGTTCGCGGGGACAGCCCGGCCAGCCCGGGGTGGATGCTGCCAACCCGCGCGCCAACAACAGCATGGGCCAGATCATCCGCTGGAAAGACGACGGCGATTTTGACGGCATGGGTTTCAAATGGAACCACCTGGTGCTGGCGGGCGACCCGGCCAATGAACGCGCCGAGGCTAAAGGCAACATCAAGGGCGACATCTACGGCTGCCCCGATGGCATTGCTTTTGACAAGCGGGGCTTGTTGTGGATTCAGACCGACGCGCACGCCACGCAGATGTACCAAGGCGAGTTCAAGGGCATCGGCAACAACCAGATGCTGGCGTGTGATCCGGCCACCGGCGAAACCCGCCGTTTTCTGACGGGCCCGACCAACTGCGAGATCACCGGCTGCACCTTCACACCCGACGGCACCACGATGTTCATCAGCATCCAGCACCCCGGCGAAACACCCACCGACCGAAGTGACCCGCGGGAGCCGACCAAATTCTCCAACTGGCCCGATTACACGCCTGGTGGCCGCCCGCGCTCGTCCAACGTGGTGATCCGCAAAAAAGATGGTGGCGTGATCGGCAGCTGAAATATCAGCCCGGTTCCTTCCACTTGCGCGCGCAAAGGAGCCGGGTGTCGCCCTTAACTGGCCTTGGCCAACCCCTGCCAGGTCGCAATGACCGAATCCGGATTCAACGACAAGCTGGTGATGCCTTCATCGGCCAGCCAACGCGCAAAGTCGGGGTGGTCACTGGGGCCCTGGCCGCAAATGCCCACATATTTGTTTTGGGCCTTGCAGGCCTGAATGGCCATGCGGATCATGGCCTTGATGGCCGGGTCGCGCTCGTCAAAATCATGCGCCAGCAATTCAAGGCCTGAATCCCGGTCCAGGCCCAGGCCCAACTGGGTCAAGTCATTCGAGCCAATCGAAAAGCCGTCAAAGAATTCCAGAAATTGCGGGGCCAAAATGGCATTGCTGGGGATCTCGCACATCATGATGATTTTGAGACCGTCTGCGGCAGCGGAGCCGCTTGCGCCCTGCCCGCGCTTCAAGCCGTGTTTCTCCAGCAGCTCGGTGACGGCTTTGGCCTGGCCCAGGGTGCGAACAAACGGCACCATCACCTCCACGTTGGTCAGGCCCATGTCCTCGCGCACCCGCTTCAAGGCCTCGCACTCCATGGCAAAGGCCTCGCCGAAATCGGCGCTCAGGTAACGCACCGCGCCCCTAAACCCCAGCATCGGGTTTTCTTCTTCAGGCTCATATCGGCTGCCGCCAATCAACTTGCGGTATTCGTTGCTTTTGAAATCAGACAAGCGCACGATGACCGGTTTGGGCCAAAAAGCGGCTGCGATAGTAGCCACTCCTTCGGCCACACGGTCTACGTAAAAAGCGCGCGGAGATGCGTGGCCGCGCGCCACGGATTCGACCGCCTTTTTCAGATCGGCATCCACATTCGGGTAGTCCAGAATGGCCTTGGGGTGCACGCCGATGTTGTTGTTGATGATGAACTCCAGCCGTGCCAGGCCCACCCCGGCGTTGGGCAACTGGCAGAAATCAAAGGCCAATTGCGGGTTGCCGACGTTCATGGTGATCTTGATCGGAATCTCGGGCATCTCGCCGCGCACTACTTCCGAGATTTCGGTTTCCAAAAGGCCGTCGTAGATGAAACCGGTGTCGCCCTCGGCACAGCTCACGGTGACCAGCATGCCGTCTTTCTGCGTTTCAGTGGCATCGCCACAACCCACCACCGCCGGAATGCCCAGCTCCCGCGCAATGATGGCGGCGTGGCAAGTGCGCCCGCCCCGGTTGGTGACAATGGCTGAAGCGCGTTTCATCACCGGCTCCCAGTTCGGGTCGGTCATGTCGGTGACGAGGACATCGCCAGCCTGCACCTGATCCATCTCGCTGATGTTGCGCACGATGCGCACTGGGCCTGTGCCCACCTTCTGTCCAATTGCGCGGCCTTCAGACAACACGGCGCTTTTGCCCTTGAGCTTGTAGCGGTATTCGGCCTTGCCCGCCGCCTGGCTTTTCACGGTTTCGGGCCGCGCCTGCAAGATGTACAACTGGCCGTCGGTGCCGTCTTTGCCCCATTCAATGTCCATCGCGCGGCCGTAGTGTTGTTCAATCACCAAGGCATACCGGGCCAGCTGCGCAACGTCCACATCGGTCAGGGAATACCGGTTACGCATTTCGGTAGGTACATCGGTGGTTTTGACCAGCTTGCCCTTGAGCGGCCCCTCCAACTTCTCCGCTACCGTGGTGAATTCCATCTGGATCAGTTTGGAGCCCAGGCTGCGCCGTATCACCGCGCGTTTACCAGCCCGAAGCATCGGTTTGTGCACGTAAAACTCGTCCGGGTTCACGGCACCCTGCACCACCGTTTCACCCAGGCCGTAGCTGGAGGTGATGAAGACCACATCTTCAAAACCGGACTCGGTGTCGATGGTGAACATCACGCCCGCAGCGCCCAGATCTGAGCGCACCATGCGCTGCACCCCGGCGGAGAGGGCTACATGTTCGTGCGCGAAACCCTTGTGTACCCGGTAGCTGATGGCGCGGTCGTTGTAGAGCGAGGCAAACACCTCTTTCATCTTGTGCAGCACGTCCTCAATACCCACCACGTTCAGGAAGGTTTCCTGCTGGCCGGCGAACGAGGCATCGGGCAAATCTTCTGCCGTGGCAGACGAACGCACGGCGAAAGAAGCTTGCGGGTTGCCCGCGCTCAAGGTGGCAAACGACGCGCGGATGGCGACTTCAAGGTCTGCCGGGAAGGGCTGCTTTTCCACCATAGTGCGGATGTCAGCCCCCGCTGCGGCGAGTGCGCGCACGTCATCGGTGTTGAGCTTGTCCAAGCGCTGTTTGATCTTGTCAACCAGGCCGTCATGCGCCAAAAACTGCCGGAAGGCATGCGCCGTGGTGGCAAAACCGGTGGGCACTTTCACCCCGGTTGGCAACTGCGAAATCATCTCGCCGAGGGAGGCGTTTTTGCCGCCTACCGCCTCGACGTCGGTCATTCTCAGGTTTTCAAACGGAACGACCAAGTCGGTCGCAGCAAAGAGTGTGGACATGGGAAAACTCCAGAAGTAAAAAACCGGGCAGCGAACGGCTCGCAGCATGTTGTTGCTGTTGGAGGTGTGCGGCGTTGCATGAATTCGGGGTGGCTTGAGATGGGCCAGAACATTGTATGGCTGTGGCGGGCACCGGCTTTGGTTCACAATCAAACCATGAACGCTCCCACCACCTTTTTCGGCGATTTGCCGCTCGAGCCGGGTTCTGCCCCTTCAGCCAACCCCGCCAGCGCGCGCAGCGTGTTCTTCATTTCAGACGGCACAGGCATCACCGCTGAAACCTTTGGCAATGCCATCTTGGCGCAGTTCGACCTAGCGGCGCGGCACATCCGCCTTCCCTTCATCGATTCGCCCGACAAAGCCCATGCCGCGGTGCGGCAGATCAACCACGCCGGGGTGGTGGACGGCAACAAGCCGATTGTGTTCAGCACGCTGGTCAACGAAGAGGTACTGCAAATTGTGGCCGACGGTTGCCAGGGCATGCTGCTGGACATGTTTGGCACCTTTGTGCACCCGCTGGAGAACGAGCTGCACATCAAGTCCAATCACCGCATCGGGCGTTTCAGTGACGTGAGCAAAAGCAAGCAGTACAACGACCGCATCGAGGCCATCAACTACAGCCTGGCGCATGACGACGGGCAATCCAATCGCGATCTGGAGCAGTCGGATGTGATTTTGGTGGGGGTGAGCCGCAGCGGCAAAACCCCGACTTCGCTGTACCTGGCGATGCAGTACGGGCTGAAGGCCTCGAACTACCCGCTGATCCCTGAAGACTTTGAGCGCAAACAGCTGCCGCCAGCCCTGGTGCCGCACAAGGCCAAAATTTTCGGGTTGACGATCCAGCCCGAACGTCTGTCAGAAATCCGCAATGAACGCCGGCCCAATTCGCGTTACGCGGCGCTGGAGAATTGCCGCATGGAAGTGAACGAAGCCGAAGCCATGATGCGCCGCGCCGGTATTCGCTGGCTCTCCACCACCACCAAATCCATTGAAGAAATCGCTACCACGATCTTGCAAGAGATCAAGCCGGAGCGGCTGAGTTATTGAGTTTGGGTTGATTGGGGGCAAGATTGCTGCGCTGCGAAGCCGCGCCTGAGACAGCCCAAGGCGGCTGCGTCCGTGTCCCCCAGCGCGGGGGTACTTGCTTCGCCTTGCAGAGTTGACTGGGCGCGCTTCCTCCTTGACCTCCCGCAGCTGCCTTGGGCTGCCTCAAGCGCTTTGGGTGCGTTTGGGCATGGACTTCCTCTTTTGGGCGGACTTTGCATGATGCCCGCCAAGCGCTACCATTCGTGGTTTAGACCTTTACGACCCTCCAGGAGACATCACCATGGGAACCACCGTTTCATTCAATCGCCCCGACGGCCAAGCCGTCAACGGTTATCTGGCTGAGCCTGCGGGCAAAGCCCTGGCCAGCGTCGTCGTCATCCAGGAGTGGTGGGGCCTGAACGACCAGATCCGCGGGGTGGCTGACCGCCTGGCGCATGCCGGGTTTGCAGCCTTGGTGCCTGATTTGTACCGTGGCAAAT
>JANOWY010000217.1:0-7275 GCA_031418135.1 Rhodoferax sp.
GCTTACGTTACCGAAGTCTCAGAGCAAGATTTAACCGAGGTTTACCACCTGTTGAGCCTGCTCGAATCCGATGCGGCCGGGGTTGTCGCCGTTAAAGCCACCGAAGCACAACTGGGCGAACTCAAGGCACTGCACCAGCAGCTTGAGGCTTGCGCCCGCCCTGGCAAAACGGATCGCGAGAAGTTCTTTGAAATTAACGAGCGTTTTCACATGACGCTGCTGCAAGTCGCCAACAACCGCTGGCGCGACCAAATGGTGGCCGACCTGCGCAAAGTGATGAAGCTCAACCGCCACCACTCGCTCTTCAAAACCGGCCGGGTTGAAGATTCACTGGCCGAGCACCGCGCCATCATGACAGCACTTGCCGCCCGCGATGCGACCGCTGCCACACAGTGCATGAAGGCGCATTTTATGAATGGGCTGGAGGCGGCTTTTTAGGTGCCATGGTTGGTTTGGCTGCGGTTTTTGGATACCGTCAGGGCGTTGCGAAGACCGCCTGAACCCCCGCATCGCGTCTTGCGCTCAACGTGTCGCAGACCACCTGCTTCACGTAATGGGCGACCATCTGAAGTGCTTGTAAGTTTCGTGCGCCAGGTGGTTCAGGCGATCGGCCCTATAAAAACGCCTCAACGACGATACAACTCACCCAGCCGCCGCAACTCCTGCGCATGCGCGGGTGTGACTTGCTGCCAGGTGAAGCGCCACTCCCAGTAGCCCTGCCCCACGCCTGGCAGGTTCATGCGGCTGGCTTCGCCCAGTCCGAGCACGTCTTGCATGGGATGTATGGCCGTATCTGCCACGCTGGCGCAGGCAGTGGCGATCAGCTTCCAGTGGATTTGAGGCTCATCTTGCAACCGCAGCGCCAAGTAGGCGCGTACGTGCTCGCGCTCGGCTTCTGATGTGCCGGCCCACCAGCCTTGCGAGGTGTTGTTGTCATGCGTGCCGGTGTAGACCACGGTGTTGGGCTCGTAGTTGTGCGGCAGGTAGGTGTTGTCATTCGCTCCGCCAAACGCGAAGTGCAGAATGCGCATCCCGGGTAGCTTGAACTGTTGGCGCAGCGCGGTGACGGCGGGGGTGATCAGCCCGAGGTCTTCGGCAATGATGGGCACCTCACCCAGCTCGGCCCGAATCGCCTCAAACAGCGCTGCGCCGGGGCCGGGCAACCAGCGCCCTTTAATCGCCGTGGGTTCGCTGGCGGGAATTTCCCAGTAATCTGCAAAGCCTCTGAAGTGGTCGATGCGCACCACGTCTACCAGCTCAAAAATGCGCCGCACCCGGTTGACCCACCAGGCGTAGCCGTCGCTCGCGTGGGCGGGCCAGCGGTACAACGGGTTGCCCCAGCGCTGGCCGGTGGCGCTGAAATAATCAGGTGGCACGCCGGCCACCACGGTTGCGCGGCCCTGCGTATTCAATTCAAACAGCTCAGGCCGGGCCCAGACTTCGGCGCTTTGATACGCGATGAAAATCGGCGCGTCGCCCACGATACGCACGTCGCGCTTGTTGGCATAAGCCTTCAGGCGTTGCCATTGGGTGAAGAAGCACCATTGGCAAAACGTCCAGAAGGCAATGGCTTGCGCATTTTGTCCGCGCGCGGCTTGGAGCGCCTGGGGTTCGCGTTGGGCCAAGCCTTTTGGCCATTCACACCAGTCGCAGCCCGCGTGCACTTCGACCAGCGCCATGAACAGAACATAGTCGGCTAGCCAGTCTACGTGGGCCTCGCTGAACGTTTGCATTTCCTGGCGTTGCGCCGCCGTGGCAAGGGCCTGAAACTGGCGCTCGGCTTTTTCAAGCCGTTGCCGCCGCCACGGCACTACGACATCGAAATTCACGCGTTCATGTGACAAGCCCGGTGGCGGCAACAAATCGTCGGCTTCCAGCCAACCTTGGCGTTGCAATTCAGCCAGGTCGATCAGCAACAGATTGCCCGCAAATGCAGATGAGCTCATGTAGGGCGAATTGCCCGCCCCAATACCGCCCAAGGGCAAAATTTGCCAGAGTTTTTGCCCGGCGCCGGCCAGCCAATCGACGAAATGGTAGGCCGCTTCACCCAGGTCACCCGAGCCATGCGGCCCAGGCAGGCTGGTGGGGTGCAAAAGGATGCCGCTGGCTCTGGGGAAATTCATGGCGGATTCTGGGCGGGTTTTGAGGGCGTTATATGTGCGCGCTCAAAACGTCACCGGCTGGATACCGGCCACGGCCAACAACACCAGGCTGCTGGCGGCCAAGCTGAAGGGGGCCTCACCCTGCCCTTGCCAACGTGTTTCGCCGCGCGGGTAATGGGTGTCGAGCAGCGCTGTCCAAACGCCTGCAGGCAACATGAACGGGATCGAGTTGTGCGCCGCGTTGACGAGCAACAGCAGCGGTGCTCGCGCCCGACCCGGCTGGCCGATGAGGCAACCCAGCGCCTGCGCGGTCGGGTCTTGCCAGGCATCACCGGTCAGCAGGCTACCATCGGATTCCATCCAGGTCAGGTCATGCAAACCCAGCGGATCGGTGAGGCCGCTGTACCAATGGTTGCCCAGCGGCAGCAAGGCGCGGCGCAACTGGATAACCCTGGCGGCGAAGGCGATCAAATCAGCATCGGCCTGCGCCCAATCCAGCCAGGTGGTGGGGTTATCTTGGCAATACGGGTTGTTATTGCCGTGTTGGGTGTGCCCAAGCTCTGCACCTGCGCACAACATCGGCGTGCCTTGGGCCAGCAATGTTGTGGCCAGCAGGGCGCGTTGCAGTCGCCCCCTGAGTTGGAGGACCACCGGGTCATCGCTGGGGCCTTCAACGCCGGCGTTAACGCTCAGGTTATTGCCATGGCCATCGCGGTTGTTTTCACCGTTGGCTTCATTGCGGCGATGCTGGTAGGTCACCAGATCCCGCAGCGTGAAGCCGTCATGTGATGCCACATAGTTCACCGATTCCGCAGGCGCGCGTCTTCTGGCGTTGTACAGATCAGCGGAGCCGCACAAACGCAACGCGAAATCTCCGCGCGCGCTGCCTTGCGTGGTGGTGGCACGATCCGATTGAAGCCAAAAACCGCGCATCGAATCACGAAAATGGTCGTTCCATTCCAGCCATCCGCGCGGAAACCCGCCCACCTGGTAACCACCGGCACCCAAGTCCCACGGCTCGGCAATCATCTTTACCCGCGCCAGCACCGGGTCCTGCCCCACTGCTGCAAAAAATGTGGCTTGTGCGCTGAACCCGTGTTCGCTACGGCCCAACACCGGTGCCAGGTCAAACCGGAACCCATCCACATGCATACTCTGCACCCAATAACGCAGGCTGTCCATCACCAGTTGCAGCACGGGCGGCTGGCGGATGTCAAGCGTGTTGCCACAGCCACTGAGGTTTTCATACGTGGCTGCGTCTGCCTCGGCCAGGCGGTAATAACTGGCGTTGTCCAACCCCCGAAAACTCAAGGCAGGGCCCGTCGCATCGGATTCAGCCGTGTGGTTGAACACCACGTCAAGAATCACTTCAATACCAGCCTGATGCAGTGAGCGCACCATGGCCCGAAATTCGTCCGCCGCTCCCGGTGTAGTCGCTGCCGCGAACTCTGTTGCATTGACGGTTGGGCCGCCAGCTGGACTGGCTGGCGTCGCAAGCCTCGGGTCTGCACAAAAAAACCCCAACGTGTTGTAGCCCCAATAGTTTGTCAGCCCCGCCGCTTGCAGGCGCTCTTCTGCTACCGAGAAATGAACCGGCATCAGGCTGACTGCCGTGATGCCCAGTCGCTTCAGGTGTGCAATTGAAGCGGCATGCGCCAAGCCGGCAAACGTGCCCTGAAGCAATTCAGGCACCTGCGGGTTGCCCTTGGAAAAACCCTTGACGTGCAACTCATACAAAACGGTGTCTGCCAATGGAATCCGAAGCGGCACATCGCCCTGCCAATCAAAATCATCCACAGTGACCCGGGCCTTCAGCGCCCAGGCGGCGTTGTCGCGCAGATCAGGGCGTGGCGGGTGCTGGCGGTCGCGCCCAAAGTGTTCATCGCGCCAGGCAAACTTGCCCACGATATCTCGCGCGTACGGGTCCAGCAGCAGCTTGGCCGCGTTAAACCGCTGGCCTTGTTCTGGCTCCCAGCGGCCATGCGCCCGCAAACCATAAATCAGCCCGATGCGTGCACCCGGCAAATAGCCGTGCCACACATCACCCGTTCGGCCAGGCAAGCGATAACGCGCGGTTTCGCGCTCGCCCGTTTCGTCAAAAAGGCACAGTTCGATGACATCTGCATGGGCCGAGAAAACTGCAAAATTGATGCCGTTGCCATCTGCATGCGCACCCAAGGGCCAGGCTTCGCCCGCTTGCAACCGAGGCGCGCTGAAGGTCATGCGGCCCATTCCAGCATCACCGTCGCCAGAGGCGGCAGGTCAATCAGGATGGAATGCGACCGGCCATGGCAGGGCACCGTCTCGGCAATGGCCGTACCCAGCGGTGTGCCCGTGTTGGAACCGCCATAGTGGGCAGAATCTGTATTGAGCCGTTCGCGGTAAGCGCCGGCTTGCGGCACACCCAGACGATAACCCCGCTGAATGCCGGGCGTGAAATTGCACACCACCACCACGAACGATGGTGTCTGCTCGCCCCGGCGAATGAAGCTGATGACAGAACGCTGCGCATCGTTGTGGTCAATCCATTCAAACCCCGCCGGAACGAAATCGAGTGCATGCAAGGCCGGGGTAGCACGGTAAAAATGGTTCAGGTCCCGAACCAGTTGCTGAACACCCCGGTGTAGGGGGCTTTGCGCAGCGCTTTCCAGCAGATGCCAATCCAGGCTTTGGTCGTGGTTCCATTCACGCACCTGGCCAAACTCGCACCCCATGAACAACAGCTTTTTACCCGGATGCCCAAACATGAAGCCCAAGTAAGCCCGCAGGTTGGCAAACTTCTGCCAAGTGTCACCCGGCATTTTGTTCAACAGTGAGCCTTTGCCGTGAACCACTTCGTCGTGTGAAATAGGCAACACAAAGTTTTCAGTGAAGGCATACGCCAGACCGAACGTTATTTCGCCCTGGTGGTGTTGGCGGTGCACCGGGTCGCGCGCCATGTAGGCCAGGGTGTCGTGCATCCAGCCCATGTTCCACTTGTAATGGAAACCCAGCCCACCCGCATACGTTGGCCTTGAAACCGCCGGGAAAGCGGTAGATTCTTCGGCCAGCGTGACCGCTTGGGGCCTTTCATGCGCCAATACTTCGTTCAGGCGTTTCAGGAAGGCAATGGTTTCGATGTTTTCGCGCCCGCCGTGCACATTGGGAATCCATTCGCCGGCCTTGCGGCTGTAGTCCCGGTACAGCATCGAGGCGACGGCATCAACCCGCAGCCCGTCCAGGCCAAAACGCTCCAACCAATACAGGGCATTGCCAATCAGGAAGTTGCGCACTTCGGTGCGGCCCAGGTTGTAGATGAGCGTGTTCCAGTCGTTGTGAAAACCTTCGCGCGGGTCGGCGTATTCGTATAAATGGCTGCCGTCAAATTGGGCCAGGCCATGCGCATCGGTGGGGAAGTGTGCGGGTACCCAATCCAGCAACAGGCCCATCCCGGCTGCATGGCAACGCGCCACAAACCGGGCGAATCCATTGGCATCGCCAAAGCGGGATGTCGGTGCATACAGGCCGATGGGCTGGTAACCCCAAGAGCCGTCAAACGGGTGTTCGCTGATGGGCAGCAATTCAAGATGGGTGAAGCCCATGTCTTGAGCGTAGGGAACGAGCGTGTCGGCCAGTTCGTCCCAAGTGAGCCATCGACCCGCACCGTTGCCGGAGCCATCTGCCACCCGCCGCCACGAGCCCAGGTGCACCTCGTAAATGCTCATCGGCGCGTTCAAAGCATTGGCATGGCGCCGCGCATCCGAAGGTGCCACGACCGGGGGCATGGCCGCCACCACACTAGCTGTGGCAGGCCGCAGTTCTGATTGCAAGGCATAGGGGTCGGCGCGGGGCGGCAACAGGCTTCCATCGGCTGCACGCAGTTCAAATTTGTACAGCGCACCCACCTGAACGCCGGGCAAAAACAGTTCCCACACACCGCATTCGCGACGCAAACGCATCGGGTGGCGGCGGCCATCCCATTGGTTGAAATCACCCACCACACTGACGCGGGATGCGTTCGGTGCCCAGACGGAAAACCGGGTTCCACCCACCTTGCCCACAACCCATTTGGTTGCGCCCAGCACCTCATACGGCCGCAGGTGCGTGCCTTCACCCAGCAGCCAGATGTCCAAGTCACTGAGCACCGGCCCGAAGCGGTACGGGTCTTCCAGAATGGCTTCAACTCCATCGCTCCATCGCACGTGCAGGCGGTAGGGGAAATCAAGCTTGGCGGTAAGCGCCCGTTCAAAAAAACCGTCTGGGTGGCGTTGCGCCAAGGTGGCCAACACGCGGCTGGTCACGGCATCGATCACTAACACCTGCTGGGCGTTGGGCAGGAAAGCCCGGACCGACAAACGGCCATTGGGCAGGCGGTGTGGCCCCAACACCGCAAAAGGGTCGCCATGTGTACCGGCGCAGATGCGCGCGATGTCCTCAGGTGTCAGCATGCTGGCTTGCCCTGCCTGGGCTGACTACAGCCCAAGGCCGACCGAAGCGGATTGCAAATATCACACGGCATGGGTTGGCATACCCCAGATCTCTTGCGCATAAGCGCGGATCGTGCGGTCTGACGAGAACGCGCCCATACCGGCGACATTGGCAATGGCACGCTCAAACCAATGGCTAGGCGTGCGGTACAAATCGTCCACCCTCGCCTGCGTGGTGATGTAGGAGGCGTAATCGGCCAACAACAGGTAGTGGTCACCGCCCCATAACAAAGAATCCATCAAAGGCCCGTATCGCCCCGGTTCATCGGGCGAAAACTGGCCGCTTGAGACGGCCTCGATGACTGCTGCCAGCCCGGCATTTTCGTCACGGTAACGCAGAGGCTGGTAGCCCTCGCGACGCAAGGCCTGCACTTCAGGTGTTTTGAGACCAAAAATGAAGATGTTGTCATCGCCCACACTTTGGCGGATCTCGATGTTGGCACCATCATCCGTGCCAATCGTGAGCGCACCATTCAGCGCCAATTTCATGTTGCCAGTGCCCGAAGCTTCTGTACCTGCGGTGGATATTTGCTCCGACAAATCAGCCGCCGGCATGATGATTTCAGCCACCGATACGCCGTAGTTTGGAATGAAGACGACCTTGAGCCGGTCACCCACGCGCGGGTCGTTGTTGACCACTGTGCCAACATCATGAATCAGGCGGATGATGGATTTGGCCGAGTGGTAGCTGGACGCTGCCTTGCCCG
>JANOWY010000218.1:0-4973 GCA_031418135.1 Rhodoferax sp.
CCAAAAACGGCTCGCGGGCGGCAATTTTGGCTTGCAGGGCGATGCGCTGGGCCTCATTCCAGCCGGTGGGCTCGCCCATGTTGGCTTCACCCAAAAATTGGGTCATGCGCAGGCCCAGCATCTCCTGCACTGGGCCCGACACCTGCGTGAAATCGCCGGTTTCGTTTTGTTCCCAATACCAATCGGAGGCCAGCTCGGTCAGACGGCGAAAACGCTCTTCGCTGGCCCGCAGTTCGAGAGTTCGTTCTTGCACCGTCTGTTCCAAAACAGTGTTGTGCTGGGCCAGCTTTTGCTGCAACAGGCGTACCTCCAGCATGTTGCGGATGCGGGTTTTTACCTCTGCCAGATCAAACGGTTTGCTCAAGAAATCCCGGGCGCCGGCTTTCAGGGCTTGCAGCTTGTGCCCCGGCTCTGCGGTAAGAACAATCACCGCCAATTGGCCTTGTGGGTCATCGGCCTTGAGGGCTGCCATTACCTCAAACCCGTTCATCTGGGGCATGTTGAGGTCCAGCAAAATCAGGTCGTAGCGGTGCGTGCGGTTGAGCCCCGCCACCGTTTCGGGGTCAACTGTGCTGGACAGCCGGGTGTAACCGGCCTCGACCAGAAGCTGGGTGAGCAGCTCCACATTGACCGGCTGGTCATCCACGATCAGGATGTTGGCGTTCAGGATGTCGGACTCATTAAGCAGCATGGGTTTCACTTTCGTTTTGGGGGCTTTGGGCAGACTGCTGGCGGGCAAATTGCAGGGCTTTGTCGAGTGTTTCCAGAAACTGGCCCACTTGAATCGGTTTGGTGAGGTAACCGTAAAAACCGGCTGCCAGACCGTTTTCGATGTCACGCGGAATCGCATTGGCACTGAGCGCCACCACGGGTATATGCGCTGTGGCCAAATCTTTCGCCAAGATGCCCAAGGCGGTGATGCCGCTGATGCCGGGCAGGTTGATGTCCATCAAGATCACGTCAGGCTGGGCCAGCCGCGCCAACTCGATGCCGCTTCGGCCATCCAGGGCGCTCAGGAGGCGAATATCGGGACGCCTGGCAATGATTTCCTCTACCAGCATCAGGTTGGCGGGGTTGTCTTCCACATACAGCACGGTACAGGTGGGTTCGTTGGTGTTGATGTCGCCTGACTGAACCAGTAGCGGGGGGGCTGGGCGCATTGGGATTTGTGGTGCTGCGGTGAGTTCCAGCTCAATCCAGAACAAACTGCCCACGCCCACCGTGCTGCGCACGCCGATGTCGCCCCCCATCAGCCCGGTGAGGCGTTTGCACACCACCAGGCCAATGCCGGTGCCTTCTTCTTCGCTGGCCTCTTGGCCCAGGCGGTTGAAGGGCTGAAACAGTTGTTCTATTTTTTCGGGCGAAAGACCTTCGCCACTGTCTTGCACGCCGATGCGCAAACGGCCGAAATCGCCGGGCAGGCAGGCCACTTCCACCGTGCCGCCCAGGCGGTTGTACTTGATGGCGTTGGAGAGCAGGTTGATAAGCACCTGCTTGAGCCGCGTGCGATCCGCGCGCACGTGGTAGGGCGCGCCGGCCTGTGAAAACGTCACCTGAATGTCGCGCTTTTTGGCTTGCGGCTCAATCATGGCCTGACACTCCAGCAACACATCGGCCATGGCAATCGGCTCGGGTGACAGCGACAGCTTGCCCGATTCGATCAGCGCCAGATCCAAAATTTCGTTGATCAACTCAAGCAAATACCAACCCGCTTGCAAGATTTGGCTGACGCTGCGTTTTTGGGCCACCGTGGGCGGTGGCTGGCCCGATTCGATCAGTTGGGCAAAGCCCAAAATAGCGTTGAGCGGCGTGCGCAGTTCGTGGCTCATGCTGGAAAGAAAATCAGACTTGGCCAGATTGGCCTTTTCAGCAGCCAATTTGGCTTTTTCAAGTTCGATAGTGCCTTGCTGCAGCACCGCGTCGAGCAGCTTGCGTTCGGTGACATCCCGCGCAGCGGCAAACACGCCTTGCAGGTTGCGGTCGCGGTCATAAAACGTAGTCGCGTTATAGGAGACGATGGTTTCTTTGCCGTCCCGGGCGCGGGCCGTGAGCTCGTAGTTGGTGACCTTGTTTTCGTTCAGCACGCGGCGGATGCCGGCTTCGGCCCGGCCGGGGTCGGTGAAGTAACTTTTGAACGGTGCGCCGATCAGTTCGTCACGGGTGCAGCCGGTAAGGGCTTCCATTTGTTTGTTGACATCTGAAATGATGCCCGCCGGGTCGGTTGTCATGAGGGCATCGATGTTTGCCTCAATCAGCGAGCGGGTGTAAAACTGCTGGTCGCGCAGGCGTTGGTCAAGCCTTTTGCGTTCTTCCTCAATTTGTTTGCGGGCGGTGTTGTCGGTACCGATCAGCAGGTAACCAATGATGGTGTTTTGCGCTTCACGCAAGGCGGTAACGGACACCACCGCCGGGAAACGACTGCCGTCTTTGCGGATGTAAGTGAGCTCGTAAATGTCTTCAATGCCGCGCGACGCCTTGAACACCAGCGCCTCAAAACCGGGCGTAATGGGGGTGCCCAGCTCGATGCTGAGCGCCTCGGCCCGGGCAATCACTTCAAGCGGGTCTGAAATGTCGGCCGGGGTGATCTTGTTCATCACCTCGGCAGCCACATACCCCAGCATGCGTTCGGCCCCCACATTGAAAATCTGGATCACGCCTTTGGCATCGGTGGCAATGCTGGAGAAGTTGGCGCTGTTGAAAATGGCGCTCTGCAAAGCCCCTGCCTTGAGCAGCGCTGCTTCAGCCTGTTTGCGGGCGGTGTTGTCGGTGCCGATCAGCAGGTAACCAATGATGATGTCTTGCGCGTCGCGCAACGCAGTAACCGACACCACCGCCGGGAAACGGCTGCCGTCTTTGCGGATGTAAGTGAGCTCGTAAATGTCTTCAATACCGCGCGACGCCTTGAACACCAGCGCCTCAAAACCCGGGGTAATGGGGGTGTCCAGCTCAATGCTCAAGGCCTCGGCCCGGGCAATCACCTCACTGGGGTCAGAGATATCTGCCGGGGTGATTTTGTTCAACACCTCGGCAGCCGTGAAGCCCAACATTCGCTCGGCGCCCACATTGAAAATCTGGATCACGCCTTTGGCATCGGTGGCAATGCTGGAAAAGTTGGCGCTGTTGAAAATGGCGCTCTGCAAAGCCCCGGCGATGAGCAAGGTGTCTTGTCGACGCGTATCGGTTGCACCTTCGCCCTGGCTGGCGGCTAGGACTTCGCGTGGATCAGCGCCGTCGACAGGGAAATAGTCGTTTTTTGTTGGAGGCATTCAGCATGGTCGCTGCAAATCCGTTTGGCGTCTGTACGGCAGCGCACATAGTGGACCCCCACGCTCCACCGCTGCGCGGGTCGCTGCCCGCCGTCTTGCCTTGGGTCTACTTTTGGGTGGGCGGTACCACGACGATGCCGACAGGTGGTTTTTCCAAAACGATGACAGTGGTTGCGTTGGACGGCACCACCACGGTTTCGGCCCACGTTAAGCGGCCACCGCCCTGAACGCTGCCGCTGGCACCGCCGATACCCGCCACGCGTGCCATACATGCAGCCCGATCTTCGCCCTGGAAAGGCTCGCAACGCAGCAGGGCATTGCTGCCATAGTTGCCACCGTTGTTGCCCAGGGTGCCACGGCGTTTTTCAACCTGGGCGGCACCTGAGCCCTTGAGGCAGTCGATCAGCGCGACAGAGGTGGTGTTGGCTCGGCACCAGGCCACCTCTTGCCGGTAGTTGCCCGAGCTGTCGATGCCGGTGTCACCCTCGGTGCCCGCCTGGGCTGACGCGCCTGTGAGCGCCAGCAGGCAGGCAAGTCCCATGACACGGATGCTGGTGTGCGGCGCCTTTGAAGGGGGAAAAGTGGCGGTATGAAGCGAGGTCATGGTCAAAATCCTTGTTGGGAAGATGAGCCAGTCTAAAAATATCGCACCTCGGGGTGTATCAGACAAGCCGCCCTTCTGCCTCGCCCGAAGGTGCTACGACAAGGTAGGACAGCGCCTATCTCCGCCAGCCAGACGTGCCGGTTCACCCGGAATGCTGCGAAGAGCGAGGCTATTTGAAAAAGAGGTGTGGTGCCCGGGGCCGGAATCGAACCCGCTTCGCAGACGCTTCGTCATAGCCGCCAGCAAGGCGTGCCGGTTTACCCGGAATGCTGCTAAGAGCGAGGCTATTTGAAAAAGAGGTGTGGTGCCCGGGGCCGGAATCGAACCGGCACGCCTTGCGGCGCGGGATTTTGAGTCCCGTGCGTCTACCAATTCCACCACCCGGGCAGAGAAGCAAACCCAGGTTCGTGACGAATGGGCTTGCCGCAGAAGCAAGGCCCGAATTATGGCACAGTGTGGGGATGAAACCTGCGCACCGCTCCCCCACCATTGAAGATGCCATTGGCAAAACGCCGCTGGTTGCCTTGCAGCGCATCGGCGCGACAGAAAACACCGCCCGTGGCAACGTGATTCTGGGCAAACTCGAAGGCAACAACCCGGCTGGCTCTGTCAAAGACCGGCCTGCCATGTCGATGATCGCCCGGGCTGAAAGCCGGGGCGAGATCAAGCCCGGCGACACGCTGATCGAAGCCACCTCGGGCAACACCGGCATTGCGCTGGCCATGGCGGCAGCCATCAAGGGCTACCACATGATTTTGATCATGCCCGAAGACCTCTCGATTGAGCGGGTGCAAACCATGAAGGCCTTTGGTGCGGAGCTGATTTTGACTCCCAAAAGTGGCGGCATGGAGTATTCCCGCGACCTGGCGGCCAAAATGGTTGAAGAAGGCAAAGGCCGGGTGCTGGACCAATTTGCCAACCCCGATAACCCGCTGGCCCATTACGAAACCACCGGCCCTGAACTGTGGGAGCAAACCGGCGGGCGCATCACCCATTTTGTAAGCGCCATGGGCACCACTGGCACCATCACCGGGGTGTCGCGCTTTATGAAAGAAAAAGCCCGCGCCAACAGCCGCGACATTCAGATCATTGGGGCGCAACCG
>JANOWY010000219.1:0-2474 GCA_031418135.1 Rhodoferax sp.
TCTTTGCCCAGATCAACGCCTTGTTCTTTCTTGAACTCGGAAATGATGAAATCGATGATTTTCTGGTCGAAGTCTTCGCCGCCCAGGAAGGTGTCGCCATTGGTGGAGAGCACTTCAAACTGCTTCTCGCCATCGACATCGGCAATTTCGATGATGGAGACGTCAAAGGTGCCGCCGCCCAGGTCATACACGGCGATTTTGCGGTCACCTTTTTCTTGTTTGTCCAGGCCAAAGGCCAGCGCGGCTGCGGTGGGTTCGTTGATGATGCGTTTGACATCGAGGCCAGCGATGCGGCCAGCGTCTTTGGTGGCCTGGCGCTGGGCGTCGTTGAAGTAGGCGGGCACGGTGATGACGGCCTCGGTGACGGCTTCACCCAAATAATCTTCCGCCGTCTTCTTCATCTTGCGCAGCACATCGGCACTGACCTGCTGGGGGGCCATGCGCTCGCCACGGATTTCAACCCAGGCATCGCCGTTGTCGGCAGCGGCGATTTTGTAGGGCATCAGGTCGATGTCTTTTTGGACTTCTTTTTCAGTGAACTTGCGGCCAATCAGGCGTTTGACGGCGTACAGCGTGTTGCGCGGGTTGGTAACGGCCTGGCGTTTGGCCGATGCACCCACCAGCACTTCGCCGCCCTCTTGGTAGGCAATGATGGACGGCGTGGTGCGCGCGCCTTCGGCGTTTTCAATCACTTTGGGCGTGTTGCCTTCCATGATGGCCACACAACTGTTGGTGGTGCCCAAGTCGATCCCGATGATTCTTCCCATGATGTACTCCTTAAATTTAAATAATGAACCCTGGCGCAGTGCTGGGGCGGATACTGATTAACTTGTGGATAACTCTTGCGGATTCAAGTGTTTTGACAACTATTTTTGAATCAGCAGGGTGTTTTATTTCGGCGCAGAAACGGTGACCAGGGCAGGGCGCATGACACGGTCAGCAATGGAGTAGCCCTTTTGCAATACCGCCACCACTGTGTTGGCTTCCTGCTCGCAGGGCACCATGCTGATGGCCTGGTGGTGGTGCGGGTTGAATTTTTCGCCGGCGGGTGGGTTGACGGCAATCACCTTGTTGCGTTCCAGCGCAGAGGTAAGCTGGCGCAGGGTGGCTTGCGCACCTTCGCGGATTTGCTCGATGCTGCCGTCTTTGATGGCCAACCCGGCTTCCAGGCTGTCGGCCACCGGCAGCAGGCTTTCGGCAAAGGCCTCGACTGCAAATTTGCGGGCTTTGGTGATGTCATCTTCGGCGCGGCGGCGCGCGTTTTGCACGTCGGCCTGGGCGCGCAGGTGCTGATCCATCAGCTCGGCGTTTTTGGCTTTGAGCGTGGCCACTTCAGCCAGTGCGACGGTGAGGGCATCTGCGCCCAAAGCGGCATCGGCTTCATTGGCGGCCTGGGCCGCTTCGATTTCTTCCAGGCTGGCGTCTTCAGGAACACCTGCCGCCAGCGCAGCGGCCTTTTGGCCATCGATGGCGGCTTTCAGCGCATCGGCAGAAAGGCCTTGGGCGCCTGCCTGTGACTGATCACCAGGTGATTGATTTTGTTCAGGTTTTTTCGGTTCAGACATGTTGCAAAGCGAGTGGTTTTCAATAACCCGGAAGAGGTTGGGGCCATTGCACCGTTTTCAAGGGTTCAGGGCTCAGGTTTTTGGCTCGGCTTTTTGTTGCTGCAACAGGGCTAAACCAGCGCCTGCCGCGAGCACCACTGCACCCGCCAGCATGGCCCAATTCAGGCCATGGGCGTCGGCCACCCAACCCGCTGCGACAGGGCCAATACCTTGCCCCACCGCAAAGATGAAGGTGAACAGGTTCATGGCCCGCGCCCATTGCGCTTGCGGCAAGGTGGCCCGTGCCAGTGCCATCATGGCGCCGGGCGCCATAAAAAACGAGCCGCCAACCAACAGGGTAGAGAGCAGCAGCATCGGAACGCTGCCCGAGAGCAGCGGCAAGGCTGTGCCCACTGCCGTACACAAGGTTGCGGCGGCAAAGGTGTTAGCGGCCCACCAGCGCGCCATCACCCCGCGCCACAGGTAACCGGAAGCCATGACGGCCAGGCCCATCATCACCCATAACGCGACCGTGGTTTCAGTCCCCAAACGCATTTCACGCAGCCAGGCAACCATAAAGGTGAGGTAAACGATGTACCCCACGCCAAACAAAAAGTAGGCCACCAAGATGGGTGCAAAACGCCGCAGAGGCAACGCCTCGGCGCTGGCCTGGCGAACGGGTGCCGGTCCGCCGGTTTGCAGGGCCAACCAGCCCGGTGCCAGCGACAAGACAAGCCCAGCCAGGCCCAGCACCCCCCAGCCCACCGGCCAGGCCCATTGGCCGTTGAGCACCGGGTATAGCAGCAAACCCGAGACGGCTATCCCCAGGCCACCACCCGCATAAAAAATGGCAATGGCCGAACCGGCCCGTGCCGGGTCTGCGCTGTAACGCGCTGCCACCAAGGCACCGCCACAGGCAAACACCCAGGC
>JANOWY010000220.1:0-4793 GCA_031418135.1 Rhodoferax sp.
GGATGCCCAAGTTGAGCTCAGGCCAAGTCAGCTGCGCGGCGATGATCACCCCCACCAGCATGCCCACCACGCCCCAAACAACCGTCATGATGGCGAACTGGCGCACGACGGTATCGTTGTAAATGCTGCTTTGTTCTGAAGGAGGATTCACGATGGCCTTTTGGATATTTGGAAACGATTGAAACGGGGAATCTGGGGGATGGCGGAAGTATCAAAAAAAAAGCCTGTCGTTGATTTGATCTGCGTCAAACCTCAGCCTGATTGCGCAGGTGAATCGGGATCTTCTTGCAGTATTTGTTGTCCTTGCCGCTCGATATCCTCAAACTGCCCACCCTCGACCGCCCAGTACAGGCCCACCAGGATCAGGAAGACCAGCGCCACTGACAGGGGGATCATCAGGAAGAGGATTTCCATATCAAATGGCCATCAGGCCTTCAGGCCCATCGCAAAGCCAGCAACGCCCGATGGGCCAACAGTGCCAGAACGGCCACTATTCCGCGCGGACGGCCTGCGAGCCAGGCGCATGGCATTGCCCACCACCAGCAAGGAACTGGTCGCCATACCCAGCCCGGCCAGCCAAGCCGGTAACCAGCCCGCCATGGCCAAAGGAATGCAGGCAAAGTTGTAAAGGGCTGCCCAGAGCAGGTTTTGCCGCACGATGCGAACCGTTTTGCGGGCCAAAACCACCGCTTGCGCAATGCTGCCCAGGCAGTCACCCTGGATGACAAAATCTGCCGCCGACTGGGCAATCGGAACGGCTTTTCCCATGGCGATGGAGACATGTGCCGCCGCCAGTGCGGGGCCATCATTGAGGCCATCCCCCACCATCAGCACGCGGTGACCCGACTGGCGAAGTTTTTGCACGTGGGCCAGTTTGTCGTCAGGTGAACAATCGCCCAGGGCCGTCGGGAGACCCAGTTGGTGAGCCAGCCGTGCAACGGCGCGTGCGCTGTCGCCAGACAAGACCGTCACCTGACCACACAGCCCGCGCAAGGCCGTCACGGTTGCGGTAGCACCCGGCCTGAGCCTCTCTACCAGTTCAAACGCGGCCATCCAACCCAGCGCGTCACTCACATGCACATAACGCACTGCCTCGGGCGATGCCCCAAAAGCCGTCAATGCCGCTGCCCCAGCCTGGCAATAATGGGCAGAACCCAGGCGCAGGTACACGGCTTCGCCAGTCTGCAAATCGGTCACCCGGCCCGTCACGCCCTGCCCCGCCATCTCGCCCACATCGTTGGCTGCGAACTGCCAGACATTCAGGTTGGTTTGCGCCGCGCAGGCCGCAACCGCCTTGGCGGCGGGGTGCAAAGATTGACGAGCCAGCGCACTGGCCAGCGCCAGTGCCTGGTGCGGATGCACGCCCGCGCGGGTGCGAATCTGGCCAACTGCCAGGCCCTCTTGCGTCAACGTGCCGGTCTTGTCAAAAACCACCGTGTCAATTTGCGCCAGGGCTTCCAGCGCCTGCGGGTTGCGCACCAGCACACCTCGGCGCGCCAAAGCACCACTGGCGGCCATCATCGCAGCGGGCGTTGCGAGCGACAAGGCGCACGGGCAAGTGACGATCAACACCGCCACACCGGCCATCAGTGCCCGTTGCGGGTCTTCACCCCACCAGAAAGCCACCGCCGCAGCGGCAGCCAGCAGCACCAGCCACAGAAAGGGCCCCGCCACACGGTCGGCCAACAGGGCGAGTTGCGGCTTGGTCGTGGCGGCCACGCGTATCAAATCAACAATTTGGGCAAACCGCGTGCCCGCCCCCTTGTGGGTCACTTGCACCGTGACCACCCCTGACAGGTTGTGACTGCCCGCCACCACCGGCTGGCCCTGCCCTTTACGCAAGGCATCGGCTTCGCCTGTCAACAGGGATTCGTCCACGTGGGTTTCGCCCGCCAGAATGATGCCGTCCGCCACAAATGCCTCGCCCGGCAACACGCGGATCACGTCCCCCGCCTGCAAATGCCGCGCCGATACTCGTTCGAAGCCATCGCCGGCCCCTGCACTGGCATGCGCCGCTATCGTGCCGCCTTGAATTCGCCGCAATACGCTGTCAGGCAGGCGGTTCATCAATGCTTCCAATGAACCCGCTGTCTGGTCGCGTAAACGCCTTTCGAGCCACCGGCTGGAAAGCAGAAAAAACACGAACATGGTGAGGGAGTCGAAGTAAACCTCTGCACCAAAAGCGCCCTCGGGGGCGAAGGTTCCCAACGTGCTGGCCACAAAGGTGATGATCAGCGCCAGCGCCACCGGGGTGTCCATCCCGATGCGGCCCTGCCGCGCGTCGCGCCAGGCGGCCTTGAAAAACGGGGTGCAGGAAAAAGCGATCACCGGCAAGGTCAGCATCCAGGCGGCCCACCGCAACATCTGCGCCTGATCCGCCTGCAAGTCACCGGGCTCGGCGATATACGCCGGGTAGGCGTACATCATCACTTGCATCATGCACAAGGCGGCCACCAGCCAGCGCCACAATGCCAGGCGCGATTCACGCTGCCGTTGTGACCTGGCTACGCGGTCATTGGCCGGTAGCGGTGTGTACCCGGCGCGGGCAATGGCCTTGAACCATGTAGAGGGCATGGTTTGGGTGGCCGACCAGACCACCCGGGCATGCCGCAAACCGGCGCTGACCTCGGCGCTCAACACGCCCGGAAGGGTTTGCAGGGCCTGTTCGACATTGACCGCGCAGGCTGCGCAGACCATGCCGTCAACCTGAACGCTGGATTCCCATTGACCGGGCTGGCTGGCCATTGGTTTGCTGAAACCCGACCATTCCGCAGGGTCGTCCAAGATGTCAAAAGGCGACGAAGATCGCAGCTGGCCAGCCAATAGGGTCATGCCCCAAGCCTAAAGGCCGACTCAAGCGCGCGTATTGATTTGGATCAAAGCCCCATCACCAACACATCTCAAAATCGGACGCAATCGTCAGGCGTACTGTTGGCGCAACAGGTTTTTCTGCACTTTGCCCATGGTGTTGCGCGGCAAATCCGCAACCACAAAACAGCGTTTGGGGATTTTGAAATTAGCCAGCTGGGCCTTCAGCGCCGCGATGATCTGAGCGGGCTCCAGCGTGGCACCGGCTTGGGCGACCACCACGGCCACGCCCACTTCACCAAAATCGGCATGGGGCACGCCGACCACCGCGCTTTCAGCCACGCCAGGCAAATCATTGATATAGGCTTCAATTTCAGCCGGGTACACGTTGTAGCCGCCACTGATGATGAGATCTTTGCTGCGCCCGACGATGGTGACGTAACCGCGTTCGTCTACCTTGCCGACATCGCCGGTCTTGAAAAAACCGTCTGCAGTGAACTCTTCGCGGGTTTTTTCGGGCATTTGCCAATATCCCTTGAAGACGTTGGGGCCCTTGACCTGGATGCCGCCAATCTCATTCACCGCCAGGGGCTGGCCGTCATCGGCCTGCACGCGCAACTGAACCCCCGGCAGCGGGAACCCCACGGTGCCGCCGCGTCGTTCGTGCTGGTTGCCAAAACGGGGGTCTGGCCCATAGGGGTTGGATGTCAACATAGCCGTTTCAGACATGCCATAACGTTCCAGAATGGTATGGCCTGTTCGCGCTTGCCAGGCATTGAAGGTTTCGAGCAGCAAAGGAGCGGAACCGGCGACGAACAAACGCATGTTTTTGACGGCTTCACGGTTCAGCCCCGGCTCGGCCAGCAGGCGCACATACAGCGTGGGCACACCCATGAAAACCGTGGCTTGCGGCATCTTGGCCAGTACCCATTTGGGATCAAACCGCGCCAGCCAGAGCATCTTGCTGCCGTTCAACAATGCGCCATGCAAGGCCACGAACAGACCATGGACGTGGAAGATGGGCAAGGCGTGGATCAGCACGTCGCCGCCCTGCGCCAAGGTGGCCCCTGGCGCCTTCCAGCCCCAATAAGTTTTCAGCACCTCGGCGTTGGAGAGCATGTTGCCGTGGGTCAGCATGGCACCTTTGCTGCGCCCGGTGGTGCCACTGGTGTACAAAATGGCGGCCAGGTCGTCGGCACTGCGCTGCGCAACCGTGTGAACGTCTGGGCACTGGGCCGCGCGTTGCAGCAAGGAGCCCGTGCGGTCGTCGCCCAGGGTGAATACGTGGCCCGTTCCGGCCTTGAAGGCGATTTTGCTGACCCAGCCAAAGTTGGCGGGGCTGCACACCACCACGGCGGGTTCAGCATTGCCAATAAAGTAAGTGATTTCGGCGCTTTGGTAAGCCGTGTTGAGCGGCAAAAACACCAGCCCGGCCCGCAAGGTGGCCAGGTACAACATCGCGGCTTCGACTGATTTTTCAACCTGTACCGCCACCCGGCTGCCCGCAGGCAAACCCAGCGATTCCAGCAAGTTGGCCAACATGGCGGTGGCCCGCTCGATATCGCGCCACGAATACATCAGGCCGTTGTCGGTTTCAATGGCTGTCGCGTCGAGATCGGCAGGGAAAGCAGCTTGCAAAGCCGAAAAGAGGTTGGAATTGCGCATGGGCGAAGTGGCTTGAAAGAATCAAAAACAATCAGAAGGCTGAATGCGGCGACTGAGAAGGTCAATAATAGTCAAATTATTATAATTTTTACAAAATATATATACTATTTATAGTAATATTTACTATAAAATATATATCATAATATGTAACTAATGCGAGAACAAATAGCAATTTTCAAAAAAATAATTTTTAACAATTAAATATTAATCAAGTTTGGCTCCGGATTGTTTCACGACCTCCGCCCATTTTTTGATCTCCGCACTCACAAAGCGGCCAAACTCGTCGGGCGAAAGCCCCGGCACATCCGCAGCCTGGTTAA
>JANOWY010000221.1:0-15866 GCA_031418135.1 Rhodoferax sp.
GGTCTGACTTCTCTGGGCCGGGTGCTTTAACCATCACACAGAGTTACAACAATCCGACGGCTGCGGCTTTTCAGCCGACCGGCACGGTGAGTATTACGCAGCAGTCTGGTGATTTGAATATCGGCGGGGCTTCGCCGATGACGCCAGCGTCGTTGGTTCTGGCCGCGCTTGGCGGCGATTTGAACCTGACCGGGTCTGTTGCCACCACGGGCGGCGATTTGAGTCTGTCGGGCATTGGCGTGAACGCCGGTGGAAATTTATCAGGTGCGAACGTTTCGATCCAAGCCAACGGTGCCGACATCAATCTCGCTGGAAACATCAGCGCGACGGGCAACCTTTTACTGACGACCAACGGCGACTCGATCAACGCAGCCCCCGCGCTGTTTAACGTTGTTGGCACCACAACCGCTTCGGCAACCTTTGGTGGCCACCTAGCGATGAGCAATACCAGCAACTCTTTCGGTAACACCGTTTATTTGCAAGGCGCTGCTATTGATGTGCGGGCAGCTTCGGCATTGAACGTCGGAAGCCTGGGGCAAACGGATGTGAACCAGCCCTTGCGCCTGGAAGCCGCCGGTTTGTTGACCTTGCCAGCCACTGCCATCAACACAGGCACGGCAGATTTGACTTTGAAAAGCGGCGGTGCACTGACCACGCCAGGTGTGTTAACCGGCAACAACATCTACTTGCGATCGGCCAGTGGCGATCTGACGGTGACTAAAAACGTCACTGCCGGTGGCGCACTGGATTTGCTCAGCCCCAATGGGCATATCACGCAGACCGGTGGTGTGATCACAGCAGTGGGCATGACCACGGTGAACGCGGGCACGCACGATATTTCGCTAAGTAATTCAGCCAATATTTTTGACAACATTTCATTGACGGGATACAACCTCACCTTGCTCGCTGGCAGCGGCATCACCATCACGTCGATGGCGGATGGCGCGAGTGGTGTCAATTTTGGCAACGTCTTCATCCAGGCCAATGGCCAATTGAACTTGCCCGTACAGCAAATCCTGGCCAATGGCCAGGTGACCCTGAATACCGCTGACACCTTAACGACGCAAGGGCAGATCGTCGGCACCGATATTATTCTGCATGGTGACAATGGCTTGAACTTGAACCACGACATCAACGCGTCCGGCTTCTTGAACCTGGAAGCACCCAATGGCTCTGGCGGCGTGCAGTTGGCAATCGGGTCGCGCATTTCCGCCGTCGGTCATACCTCGGTCGATGGGGGCGGCAACAGTGTGAACCTGGCATCCAACCGGGTCAATGATTTTTCGACCATGTCGGTCGCGTCATATGGCGGGGATGTGTTGGTGACCAATGGCGGAGCCATTGGATTTGGCGACGTTCGCGCGGCCAACTTCACCGTTGCAGCCGGCGGAAGCATCACCCAGCAGCCGTCAACCAACATTCAATTGAGTGGCAATGCCGAGCTGACGGCTACCCCGGGCAACATCATATTGACCAACACCGGTAATGTTTTAAACACCCTAAAGGCAACCGCAACGGGTGATGTGGTGGTGGTTGACGCGGGTTCCAACCTGTTTTTGAAAGACACCAGCGCCTATGGCCTGAATGTGATCGCCAATTCCATCGCGTCTGATCGAACTATTGCGGTGGGCGCAGGCGGTTTGTGGCTGCAAGCCACAGTCGGCAGCATTGATTTGAGTCCGGACGCCAGCGCAACCATCGTCAGTGGTGGGGCCGTTAGCCTCAATGCCACGGGCGATATTTCGGTATACGGAGCTTCGTTTACCTTGCCATCAGGCGGCGCTGTTGCAATGACGGCGGGTGGTTCGCTGTATCTGCCCTATAGCGGGCTTGACGTGGGCTCCAGCGGCACGATCAACCTGCAAAGTGGCGATTTTGTGTACGTCAACGGGCCGCTCACGGCGTATGACGTGACGATTTCTTCGTATGACTCGATTGCGCTCAATGCGAATATTAACGCGGCGCATCTTTTGTCAATGTCCTCCACCGTGGGTGACGTCACCCAGAATTCCGGCACCATCACCGCACCGGCTTCGACCACCATTTCAGCGGGTGGATCGATTAGTTTGGCCGGTAGCGCCAATGATTTTTATGTGATTAGTGCGACATCTGCCAATGGTGATGTCACCATCAACGACGGCGTCGGTGATCTGGAGTATTTCGCCATCGCCGCCGGGGGCTCGGTATACATCAACGCCCAGGGTGCCTTGTTAAAACACTCGGGTGGCACCTTCATACAGAGCAGTGGTTCAGGTTATGGTTCCATCAACTTGACGGCCAGTTCGATTGGAACCCCGGGAACGCCAGTCGTTGTGAACACGGGTGCTGACCTGGTGAACCTGCAAGCTAATTCTGGCGGCATCGCCGTACAGCAGCAATCGGGCCAGATGGATATTTTCAACTATTCAGTTGTAGCGACGGGCGTTGGCCAGGAAATACGGCTGACAGGTGCCAACGAAGCGCTCGCGCACGTGAACGCCAACTTCTCTGGCTTCAATGCCACCACAGACGACGACAGTATTTTGGTTTTGGCGCAAGGGGCCAATGCAAACGTTACCGTCTGGGGTACAAAAACCGCGGCGCAATTTGCCATTGGTGCCACGGGCACCAATGGCTCGGTCATCATTGCCCCCGCTGAAGCACACTTGAACGCGGTCAATGGTGTTGACCTTTTCTCGCTCCAACGCAACGTCTATTTCAGCGGCAACTTCAGGAACGACCTGGGTTTCATTCGCGCTACGGCGGGCCATTCGGTGCTGTCGGATGCCGGTGTCACCATCACGGCGGTGGGCCAGGCGTTTGAAGCCATGGCCAATTCGAGTTTGTCAGGCCCCTACGGTTCTTTTGTTCCGTCGGGTACGGGCGAAATCAACCTTGACACCATTGATACTTCTGGTGCCAGCGGCGTTGCCGGCTTTTCTGCATCGCAAGCCACGGGACGAAACGGTGGAGATGTCAGCCTGGTAGTCAGCGCTGGTACAGGTTCTGCCAAAGCTCTCAATATCTACAGTTATGGCGGCAATGGTACAGACGACTCTGGTGGCACGGGTCAACGCGGTGGAAACGGCGGCAATGTTTCGTTGGCAAGCCCCGGCAACTTGACGTTGAACCTGACGGTCGACAGCAGTGGCGGTCAAGGCGGAGTGGGCACCCTGGATGGTGGCAGGGGCGGTGACGGCGGCCATGCTGGCACGGTCACCATTTCTGCAGGCGGCAACGTGAACTTTCGCGGTAGCGCCTATGCAATCGGTGGAAATGGTGGTAACGCTGTTTCGAGCAGCGACGGCTATGCACCCGGTGGAGCACCTGGCGTGGCAGGTGTGATCACGCTTAGCGCGGGCGGTACGCTGAATTTCGACGGCCCAACAACCTTCAACAACTATCCTGGCTATGGCGGTTTGGATACGGACGGCGTGGGGGGCAGCAGCTCTTACCTTCAACCCATTCTGTTGAGCGGGTCATCGATCACCCAATCTGCCAGTGCCGTAATTGGCGCCGCGACCATGGTGGTTCGTTTTGCTGCGGTAGCTGGCAACGTGGTGCTGACCGAATCCGGCAATCAGTTTGGCGAAATGGATGGCACAGCCACGGGCAATATCAATATTGTCGGCTTGAGTGGCGTGGGCGACAACGGCATGACCGCGGGCAGTAACTTGTCGCTTACCGGCATCGCATCTACTGAACTCGCCATTCAAGGCCCGCTGCAGGCCAACAATATCAGCCTGACGGGTTACCGCATTGGGTTGATGGACAACATCACGTCTTTTGGTGCGCTGGATTTGACCTCAACCGGCAATTGCGGTTGCGGCATTGACCAAACCGCCGGCACGATTCGGGTGGACGGTTTAACGACATTCACGAGTGGGACGGACCCGGTAATGTTGGGCATGGCCACCAATGATTTCAACGTCATTCAGGGAACCGGGGGCAACGTGCATATCGACGATGCCAACAGTATCATTCTGGGTGCCATGAGTGTGGACAGCCTGGACGTAACGGCTGGTTCGACGATTTCCCAAATTGGCGCGCTGGTCACCATTCAGGGTGCCACGCTGGGCGCGGCCAGCTTCAATTCGCTTACCGCTTCAAACATCACCTTGGACCATGCGGCCAACCAGATTGGCACGCTGCAAATCCTCAATGGCGGTGTAGTCTCGGTGACCAACAATGCCGCGCCCCTGATGGTGCTGGGTGACGTAACAGCAGACAGCTTCTCTCTGGTGTCGTCAGGCGATATCTTCAACCAGCCCAGCGTTACTTCCGTCTACACCACTCGGGCCGGAGACTTCAGTGTTGAGTCGACGGGTGGCTCGGTTCTCTTGGGTTTCGGCGGTGACAGCATCGTCAGTTCCGCCGGCAATATTCTGCTCAAAGCAGTGTCTGGCCTTGACCTGACCAACGCCAACCTGACGGCTGGCACCGGAGGAACAACAACCTTGGCCACTGCTGGCGGGTTGTTTACCGCAACGGGTGCGGTCATTGATGGCAGCAAAGGCCAGCGGTGGTTAACGTATTTGAGCAACCCGGCAGACAGTCATCAATTTGGCGTATTCAACCCCTTGACTTTGGTGGCGGGCGATTTCCGGCAG
Organism: Rhodoferax sp.; assembly: GCA_031418135.1. GTDB lineage: Bacteria > Pseudomonadota > Gammaproteobacteria > Burkholderiales > Burkholderiaceae_C > JANYCG01. Next base: position 4,590 of record JANOWY010000221.1, read on the forward strand.
GTGAATGCGCCGTTTGGCACGGTGCCCGCGCAATCAACAGGCAACGGCAGCCTGTGGTCGGATGCGCCCTCGAGCATCAGTTTGACAGTGGGCGGTACGGTCAGCAAGACGTATGACGGCTCGACCAGCATCAGCAATACCGGAGCCGTGGTTACATCGGCATCTGGTCTGTTGTTCAATGAGACCAATATTGGCATATCGGGTACCACGGCGACCTTGGCAGACAAACATGCGGGTTCAGGTAGATCCGTCACGTTTAATGGGACGTTTGGTGCGGTGGCAGATGCCAATGGTGTCCCGACTTACGGCTATGTTTTGCCCACCGCTGTGACGGCCAATATTGCCGATGTGGCCCAAGCCTCACTGGTTGTGTCGGCGGTAGCAGACAGCCGAACCTATGACGGCACCACCAACTCTTCTGCGGCTCCCGTGATTGGCGGAACTCAGTTTGACGCTGTTGGCACAGCAGCCACACAAAGTTTTGACACCAAACACGCAGGGCCCGGCAAGACGCTGACTGCTAGTGGTTTGGTCATGAACGATGGCAACAGCGGCAACAACTATGCCATTGCTTACGTGCCGGTGGGCACGGGCACCATCACCCCGGCGGCCCGTACGGTGACGGCGCAAAGCGACACCCGCAGCTACGACGGCACCACCACCTCGGCTGCGGCCCCCAGCCTGGATGTAGCCGTGTTTGCAGGCGACACCGTCAGCACCCTGGGCAGCCAGGTGTTTGACACCAAACACGCAGGCACCGGCAAAACCCTCACGGCCAGCGGCTTTGTAGCCAACGACGGCAACGGCGGCAACAACTACGCCATCACCTACGTCGCCAACACCACCGGCACCATCAACAAAGCCAACCTGAGTGTCAGCGCCATTACGGACAGCAAAACCTACGACGGTACGACCAGCTCGGCGGGTGCAGCCAGCGTGGTGGGCCTGGTCGGTGGTGACACCCTGAGCAGCAACAGCCAGGCCTTTGCCAGCAAAAACGTGCTGGGCACGGGTAGCAGCACCCTGCAAGTGGGCAGCTTCTCGGTGAACGACGGCAACGGGGGCGGCAACTACAACCTGACCACCAACACGGCCAGCGGCACCATCAGCAAAGCCAACCTGACCCTAAGCGCAGCGGCGGGCACCAAAACCTACGACGGCAACACCAGCTCAAGCGGCGTGGTGGGCAGCAGCGGGCTGGTCGGGGGCGACACGGTGAGCGGCGCCAGCCAGACGTTTGACAGCAAAAACGCGGGCAGCCGCACACTGGCAGTGGCTGGCTACACGGTGAACGACGGCAACAGCGGGGGCAACTACAACGTCATCACCAACACGGCAGCGGGCTCGATAGGCAAGGCAACACTAAGTGCCATAACGGGTGTTACCGCAGACAACAAAACATACGATGGAAACACCTCAGCCGTGGTGAATACCAGTTTGGCCAGCGGTGCCGGTGTGATTGGTTCTGATGTAGTGACGGTTACTGGTGGCACCGGCAACTTCAGCGATAAAAATGCGGGCCTGACCAAGCAAGTGACAGTAGGCGGATTCACTTTCGGTGGAACCGATGGCGGCAACTACCAGTTTGCAGGCACCACCACGATTTCGGCCGATATTTCCAAGGCGCAGTTGTCGGGTGTCAACGGTGTCACAGCCATTGACAAAACTTATGACGGCAACACCGTTGCGGCACTCAATACATCTTCTGCATCCATCACGGGGTTGCTAGCTGGTGACAGCGTTTCCGTGATTTCAGGGGTGGGCGCATTTTCTGATCGCAACGTCGGCACCGGAAAACTGGTGAATATTGTGGGCATCAATTTGGGTGGAGCCGATGGCGGCAACTACACTTTTGGCAGCTTCACGTCTACAGCGAACGCCAACATCACGCAACGCGCTTTGTCCACCTGGACGGGCAGTGTCAACAACCAGTGGAGCAACCCCGGCAATTGGGATGCGCTGCCTGATGCCGCCAACGTGCGTGCAGTGTCCATTCCGTCTGGCGTTGTGGTCTTTGACTCGGGTGTTACTGCAACACAGTTAGAGCGCATTGCCAGCGCCGGGCGCTTGGTCATGAATGGCGGTTCGCTGACCATCAGCGACAGCTTGAGAACCGCGCAGTTTGGCCAGACGGGCGGCTTGTTGGACGGTGCGGGCCAATTGATCGTCGAAAACCGGTTCTCGAAAACGGGTGGCGCGATCAATATGGGTGGTTTGGTGAACCTTACCCAAGCTACTGGCGTGCTTGATGTGGGTGGTATTCGCGGTGGCAATTTGTTGTTCAAGGCCGAAAGTGGCGGTATCACCCAAAGTGGGCCTTTGGCGACAGCCGGTGTTTTGGGCACCCAAGCTAGCGAGGCTATCCTGTTGAACAACCCAGCCAATCGGGTGAGCGAATTTGTCGCCCTGAATACCTTTGGCAACATTGAGTTGACCAACATCGGGCCGCTGACCATTCTGGGCATCGGCGCGCAAAATGGTGATATCAAAGTGACCAACACCGGTGGCGTTGTCACCCGCCAGGGCCTCATACTCGCGCCTGCGGGCAGTGTGAAAATCACCGCCAACAGCCCCATCACCATCGGAGCAGAGGGCATCACGGCGTTTGGCAGCATTGAATTAAATGCGACCAACCTGACCAGTGCCGGCAACATGTTGATCAATGGCAACCTGATTTCAACAGGCGGCGCCATCAGCCTGGATGCGGCCAATAACCTGACACAAAACGCATCACTGTCCGCAGCGGGTGCCATCACGGCGCAGGCCGGTGGGGCAATTAGTTTTGGCCCTGTGGCCATCAGCAGCGGCAGCCCAGTCAGCTACAGGTCTGCTGCCGGCACGGTCGCGAACCCGCCTGCCACGATCAGTGAATTGATTGCCCGAAAGAATGGCGGCGGTACCGGAGGTGGCGTGCTTGAAGAATTCCTCAGCAAGTTTGAGGAAGCGCTGGATATCCAACAAAGCAAGTCTGACGACGAAACCCTGAAAAAGAAAAAGCAGGGCGACGTCGTGGTAGAGGGGGAAACATGCCGTCCTTGAACAATCGATGGGGCTTGGCCTTGGGTTTGACCATGGCGGTTCAAACTGCCTGGGTGTCGCCGGTTTTAGCGCAACCGGTGGGTGAAGTTGAATTCGCGCGCGGTGCCGGTTTTGCGCAGTCGGCCAACCAGATGCCCAGAACGCTGGGCAAGGGCCTGGCCCTGAACGAGGGCGATCGCCTGACGACATCCGACGGTGCTGCTGCCATTATCAAATTGGCTGATGGCACCCGCATGACGGTGCGGCCGAATACCGAATTGGTGATTCAGCAGTACAAATACAAAGAAGCCGCGCCAGACAACAGCATGGTGATGAACTTGCTGCGCGGCGGTTTGCGGGCAGTAACTGGCCTGATCTCCAAAAACTCCCCCAGTGCAGCGCGCCTGCAGACGACCACCGCAACAGTGGGTATCCGGGGCACCGATTTTGATGCCCGTTTGTGCGCCAAAGACTGCGGTGCAGAATCGACCCGCATTGTCGAAAAGGCCCGTTCAAACTCGGTGCAGGCCAGCGCCAAGGTGGTAGGAGCCCAAGGTGAAATCAATGCAGTTGACGGCCAGGGCCAGCGGCGCATTTTGGTCGATGGTGGTAGCGTTTACCCCGGAGAAACTGTCGAAACCGGTTCCGGGGCACGTGGCGTGCTGGCGTTTCGCGATGACAGCCGATTGACGTTGGGTGCCTCCACGCGGTTTCGGGTTGACAATTTTGTTTTTGATGAACGCAACCCGTCGGAGGGGCGCTTTCTGGTGTCGTTGCTGCGCGGATCTGTGCGGGCCTTGACCGGCCTGATTGGCAAATCGAATACCCGCAACGTGGCGTTTCAGACGGCTACGGCCACCATCGGCATTCGTGGCACGGGCCTGGATATGGACTGCGCCTCTGAAGGGTCTTGCAGCTTCTTCACCTGGCTGGGCAGCATTGAAGTCACGCAGACGGGCCAAACCGCCATGCAGGTGCTGGAGGCGGGGCAGGGCCTGGTGGTCACGCCCAGCGGTATCCGTCCGATGCCGGTGCCTACCTTGCAGGAGTTGCCCCGGCCCGATGGCGTACCGGTTGACACCAAGCAATTGTTCCAATCGGCCGCAGTGGCGGAAGACGAACCCGGTTTGTTTGTGTTTGTACGTGATGGCCACATTGAAGTTACCACCCAACGTGAAACCATTCACCTGGGCCGGGGCGAGACCGGCTTTGCGGGAGACAATGGTGCAACCGTACGGCCCTTCCTGACCCCCCTGTTCCTCGATTTCGACAAAATGCCCATGCCCAACAGCCGCAACCCGGCGCTGGTGAGTGTGTTGGGTGATGTCGGCATCCGGGCCAGTAACCAGTGCAGATAGATTGAACTGACGATATGCTGTACCCCATGATTTTTTCTGCCTATCGCACCATACCTGGCAAGACGGCTGCGGCTGGCTTGATGGTCACCACGCTGGCCGCTGTGTCGTGTTTGTCGTCGGCCCATGCCCAGCAGCCATCGGCGGGCAACCCCGGAATGGCATCAGCGCCCAGCCCGGTGTTCCAGATTCGTGGCTTCAACGTTACCGGCGAAAACCCCTTGCCCGACGGTGAGACCACGCGGGTTCTGGCCCCTTTTTTGCGGACTGATGCCACATTGGACACGCTGCAAAAAGCGACGCAGGCGCTTGAAGCAGCCCTGCGCGACAAAGGTTTTGCCCTGCACCGGGTCGCCTTGCCGCCCCAGGAAATCGGTGCAACCGTCACCCTCAATGTGGTGAAGTTCGTTATCGGTAAAGTCACGATTGAGGGCAATAAAGAGTACACGGACGAAAACATCCGCGCTAGCCTGCCTGAGCTCCTGGAAGGCAGTGCGCCCAACTTCCGCACCCTGTCGGTACAAACAGCGATTGCCAATGAAAGTCAGGGCAAACAGGTGCAAGTCGGGCTCAAGGAAGCCGACGAAGCCGACCAGATTAACGCCCGTGTCGTGGTGAAAGAAGCCAAGCCCTGGAATTTTTCGTTGGGGTTGTCCAATACGGGTTCGAACTCCACTGGCAATGACCGGTTTACCGCGTCGGGCAGCCATGCCAATGTGTTCGGGTTGGATCATTCCTTCACTGGCGCCTACACCACCTCACTAGAGCGGCCGGCAGACGTCAAGCAGTTGGGCCTGAACTACCGCATCCCACTTTACAAGGCGGGCGGAGTGCTTGGTTTGAGCTACACCCGCTCTGATGTCGTGGGCAATTTTGGTGCCTTCACCAGCACTGGCGCCGGCCGAACACTGGGCACCAATTACAACCATTACTTGCCCCCCGATGGTGGGTACCGCGGCTATTTTGGTATCGCATTGGACGACAAACTTTTCAACGCCACTTTGATCAACGGCGTGGCCGTGCAATTGGATCGCAGCAGCCGGCCCCTCACCTTGAGTTATAACGCCAGGGTGGAAGGTGATGCGGCCGTGTGGGGTTACAACGCCGACTTGTCAGTTAACTTGCCTGGTGGCGGCAATGGCAATAATCTGGTGGCCTACCAATCGGAAGATACCCGGATCGCCACAGACAATTTCAAGATATTCCGCCTGGGCGCCAATTACCTGACCGGGTTTGGTGGCGGTTGGCTATTCAGCGTCAAGGGCCAGTTTCAATACAGCCCGGATGCCCTCATTTCCGGGGAGCAGTTTGGTTTGGGCGGCAGCAGCTCGGTGCGTGGAACGGGGGAGCGGCCCATTTCGGGAGACATCGGCATGTTCGCCACCAGCGAAGTCAGCACCAAAGAGCTGGTGCCCGGATTGCGTTTCGTGGGTTTCCTGGACGCAGGTTGGTTAGCCAACAACAACCCTAATGGCAATCCCAAACCAGCCCGGGATTCTTTGGCTGGCGCGGGAATAGGCCTGCGCTTTTATTCAACGGCAGGGTATTCGGTGACGGCTGACTATGGGCGCATCATCAGTGGTAGCCAGTTGCCATTTGCCGTTGGTTCTGGCATTCCGCAAACGGGCGACGAGAAGTTCCATATCAATTTCTCCGCCCGGTTTTAAGCGACATTCAGTGATTTGAGAGCGCGGCGGGGCGGGCAATCCTGCTGCCTTTGCAAGTAGAGTTTCCGAATCTCACACAATATCGGGGTGCCCTGATGTGGGTCACTGGTTTGTTCACGATTTCAATTGAGGTGTCACATGGCAGGTTTGCAAGCAGGCGCTCCCGCGCCGACCAATTTGACGGTTCATGGTCAGTCAAAGGTGCTGGAGGTGAGTTTTTCGGACGGCAACAACTACCGCATTCCGTTTGAGCTGATGCGGGTTTATTCGCCATCGGCCGAAGTGCAGGGTCATGGCCCCGGGCAGGAAGTGCTGCAGACCGGTAAGCGCGAAGTGGAGTTAGCGGCACTGGAGCCGGTGGGCAATTACGCGGTGCAGCCGACGTTTTCAGACGGGCACAGCAGTGGCATTTTTTCGTGGGATTACCTGTATTTTTTGGGTTCGCAGCAGGATAAATTGTGGAGTGACTACACGAGTCGGCTGCAAGCCGCAGGTGCCAGTCGTGATACACCCATGGCGGCCGATGCGCCCACAAACCATGTTGGCGGCCATGGCTGCGCCAACCATTGACCTGGCCAAAGAGGCGTGTGCAACAGGCCAGTGAATATTTTTTTGATTTAAAATTTACTCAACTAAATATATTTATAAAAATTAAATTTATTAATTTAGATATAAATTACTATATTTAGTATAGCTAATTATTCAATCTATAATTCAACAATATTCCATAATTTTAGAAAAAATATTCAATATAAATATAAATGTAATTATTAAAAAATGAAATCAACCCATTTTGGTTTTGAAACGGTTCCCGAACAGGCCAAAGCGCAGCGCGTGCGCGGTGTTTTTGATTCGGTAGCACCCAAATACGACGTGATGAATGACCTGATGTCGATGGGCTTGCACCGCGTTTGGAAGGCTTACACCGTCGCGGTAGCGAACGTGAAGGAAGGCTTTGAAGTGCTGGACATCGCCGGTGGCACGGGAGACCTCGCCATGGCTTTCGCTAAAAAAGTCGGTAAAAGCGGGCGGGTGGTACATACCGACATCAATCACGCCATGTTGGCCACTGGCCGCGACCGCCTGCTCGACGCGGGCCTGCAATTGCCAACGCTGGTGTGCGACGCTGAAAAATTGCCTTTCGCCAATGACCATTTTGACGTCGTCAGCGTTGCTTTTGGCTTGCGCAACATGACCCACAAAGACGTGGCCTTAGCCGAAATGTACCGTGTGCTCAAACCAGGCGGCAAACTGCTGGTGCTGGAATTTTCCAAAGTTGCCAAGCCACTGGAAAAGGCTTACGACTGGTACTCGTTCAACATCCTGCCTCGGCTGGGCAAGGCCGTCGCCGGCGACGATGCCAGCTACCGCTACCTGGCCGAATCCATTCGCATGCACCCGGGCCAGGGCGAGCTCAAAACCCTGATGCACAGCGCTGGTTTTGGCCATGTTGACTACCACAACATGACCGGCGGCCTGGTGGCCCTGCACCTTGGAATAAAGTGTTAGGTTCGGTGCCTTGGTGGTTTGCCCCAAAACATCAAATTTGCCTATTTTTGTAAGGGTATTCAAGCCTTTTCCTGGCGCTGTCGCATAATCGGAGAAGAGGTAAAAACACAGTGAGTGACTTGCAATTTGACCGTTGCGGCACCACTTGAAACCTGTCAATCTAGCGCTTAGGAGGCACTATGAAGATTTGGGGTTTGATTTTGGCCGTTACGATGGTTGTGGTCGGTTTTAATGCAGACGCAGCCAAACGCATGGGTGGTGGCAAATCGGTCGGCAAACAATCCAGCAACGTCACGCAGCGAGATGCGGCGCCATCTGCACCAGCCGCCGCGCCGGGTGCGCAAAATGCAGCCAAACCGGGAGCGCCAGCAGCACCCGCAACACCTGCTGCCGCACCCAAGCGGCCTTGGGGAGCCATGCTGGGCGGTCTTGCCGCAGGCTTGGGCCTGGCATGGCTGGCCAGTTCGCTGGGATTGGGGGGTGCGATGGGCAATATATTGATGTTCGGCCTGTTGGCGCTGGGCATCATGCTGGCGGTTGGATTTTTCATGCGCAAGCGCGCGGCCGCTCAGGCTGAGGGGCAGGGTGTACAAAATCGATCGCCATTTGCGTTTGAAGGCGCTTCTTCTGGCACGGCGCCTGCGTCACCAACGGCAACGCAGGCAGGCGCACCTATTTCATCACCTGCCCAATACAGCCCGGCCAATGTGGGCAATGATTCATCGGCCCGGCCTTGGGAGCGTTCTGCAGGCGTGCCGCTTGAAAGTGGTCGCCCACACGGCGCGGGTTCGATGGGCGGCGGTTCGATGATCGGAAGCGCCATCGGTTCACAAATCGCGGGTTCCACGCCGCCCAGCACCTGGAGCATTCCGGAAGGTTTTGACACGGCTTCCTTTTTATCCGCTGCCAAAGGCAATTTTGTGAGTTTGCAGTCCGCTTGGGACAAATCAGACATTCCTGCTCTGCGGGCCATGATGACTGATGAAATGTTGACAGAAATACGATCGCAGCTCTCGGAGCGCGAAACCCATACCGGTGGCAGCGCCAACCACACTGAAGTGGTGATGATCGAAGCCCAGTTGTTGGGCATTGAAGACCTGGGGCAAGATTACATGGCCAGTGTCGAGTTTTCAGGCATGATCAAGGAAGACCCGGCTACCGGACCGAGCCCATTCCGTGAAGTCTGGAACATGACCAAGCCCAAAGACGGCCGTCTGGGCTGGTTGGTGGCGGGTGTGCAAGCCCTTCAATGAGCGTTTGGATGGCCCTAGAAACGGTGCGCGAAAATTAGCGCCTCAACAAGCGCCCCTAGAATGGAGACCATGGCAACATCGTCTCCATTTTTCATGCCGCCCACTTGGCTGGTCGACGAAAGTCGCCGTCGTATCGTGCTGCTGCTCAATCACGTCCTGATGCAGGAGCCCGAGGCCACCATGCGCCTGGCGCGGCTAAAAGGCCAATCTGTGCAAATGAAATGGCGTGATATCGATTTGCACCTGCTCGTCACACCGGCTGGCTTGTTTGATGTGGCTGCAGATTCTGCAAAGCCTGATTTGCTGCTGGAGGTATTGCCACAATCTCCGCTTGAACTCATCCAAAATTTGCTGCAGGGTAAAAAGCCGGATGTTCGCATAGAGGGTGACGTGCAGTTGGCCGCCGAGATCAACTGGCTGGCTGATCATGTCCGCTGGGATGTTGAAGAAGACCTGGCGCGCATCGTCGGTGATGTACCGGCCCGACTATTGACGCAAACGGCCCAGCGCATTCGGGACGCCGTCAACCGTTTGGCGAACGTGGGGCCGGGCAAGCCCGCGGATGCTGGCACACACGCATCGTGAGCTGAATCGGATGAGCCACACCCCATGAGCCGAATCTTATGAGTCGCCTGTTCCGAGGCGGCTTCATCGTTTGGGTGGTATTGCGGTATGGCCTGGACGAGCTGGTGCTCACCAGCTTTCAAAAACCCTGGCTCAGGGTGCTGGCGCGTATTGTCTCCATCGGTCGCAAGCTGGATGCCCCACGCGGTCAGCGTTTGCGGCAAGCGCTGGAGCGCCTGGGGCCCATATTTGTCAAATTTGGCCAGGTGTTGTCTACCCGTCGGGATTTGATGCCGGTGGATATTGCCGACGAACTCGCGCGCCTGCAAGACCGGGTGCCACCGTTTGGCTCCGATGTCGCTGTGGCCATCATCGAGAAAGCCTTTGGCAAACCCGTCGGTGAGGTGTTTTCAGTATTTGAGCGCGAACCCGTGGCCAGCGCCTCGATTGCCCAGGTGCACTTTGCCAAATTGGTGAACCGTGGAGGGCAGGAAAAAGACGTTGCGGTCAAGGTTTTACGGCCCGGCATGTTGGCGGCGATTGAAAAAGATTTGGGCCTGATGCGCATGATGGCCGGATGGGTCGATGGCTTGTCCAACGATGGCAAACGTCTCAAGCCAAGGGAAGTAGTCGCAGAATTCGACAAATACCTGCACGATGAACTCGATCTTGTGCGCGAAGCGGCTAGCGCCGCCCAGTTGCGCCGCAATATGGCAGGGCTTGATTTGGTGCTGATTCCCGAGATGTACTGGGACTATTGCACAAGCGATGTCATCGTGATGGAGCGCATGGTCGGAATCCCGATCAGCCACACCGCCGCACTGCGCGAAGCCGGCGTTGATATCCCCAAACTGGCCCGTGACGGTGTCACGCTGTTTTTCACACAGGTATTTCGAGACGGTTTTTTCCATGCCGACATGCACCCCGGCAACATCCAAGTGAGTGTGGCACCCGACACATTCGGGCGGTATATTTCGCTCGATTTCGGCATTGTCGGAACCCTGACCGAAATCGACAAAGAATACCTTGCGCAAAACTTTACGGCGTTTTTCAGGCGCGACTACAAACGGGTGGCCGAACTGCACGTTGAATCCGGTTGGGTGCCAGCTAGCACACGGATCGACGAACTTGAAAGTGCCATCCGGGCTGTATGTGAGCCCTATTTCGACCGACCCCTGAAAGAAATTTCATTGGGCATGGTGCTATTGCGGCTGTTCCAGACCTCGCGGCGGTTTCAGGTTGAAATCCAGCCTCAGCTCGTTTTGTTGCAAAAAACGCTCCTTAATGTGGAGGGCTTGGGCCGACAACTGGATCCGGAGCTGGATTTATGGAACAGTGCCAAACCCTTTCTGGAAAAGTGGATGCTGGAGCAAGTGGGCCCGCAAAAGCTGTTGAACCAACTCAAAGACCAGGCACCCCGTTACGCTACCTTGTTGCCTGAGTTGCCCCGCTTGCTGCACGACTTTCTGAAAAATCGCCCCAACGGCCAGCAGCGGCACCTTGAAGAGCTACTGATCGAGCAAAAACGCACCAACCGCTTGCTGCAAGGGCTGATCTACGGTGGTCTGGGCTTCGCGGTCGGCTTGGTGTTGCTCCAACTGGTGGTGCGGATACGCCTCTTTTGAGGTTTTGGCGCAGGCTGGATACACCCGGCGCTTTATAATCGAGGGCTTTGCACGCCGCCAAGGAGGCGACGGCACCCCTTCCGATTTTCTTCAATACCATGCCCATTTACGCCTACAAATGTCAAGCCTGCGGCCATGCGAAAGACGTTTTGCAAAAAATGTCTGATCCCGTGCTGACTGAATGCCCGGTTTGTGGAAAATCCCAGTTTCAAAAACAGCTTACTGCCGCCGGGTTTCAGCTCAAGGGCTCGGGCTGGTACGTGACCGATTTTCGCGGTGGCAATTC
>JANOWY010000222.1:0-8074 GCA_031418135.1 Rhodoferax sp.
GTGCTGCGGTTTGAAGGCCAAACAGAAGCCGCCATGCACCGCATTGAAGCTGACATGTTGGCCCTGTTGCGCCGCGTCAAGGCCGATGCCAAGTTTGAAGCTTCAGCCCATTAAAACGGCGTGGTAGAGATGAAGCGGCAATTTCCCGACGGGCCGCCCCTAGGGAAATTAGCCCCCATGGGGGGCAGCGACTACACGAAGTGGGAGAGCGTGGGGGCGAAGTTTCCCGACGGGCCGCCCCTAGGGAAATTAGCCCCCATGGGGGGCAGCGACTACACGAAGTGGGAGAGCGTGGGGGCATGAAAATCTTAGTGGTCAAACTGTCGTCCTTGGGGGATGTGATCCAGACCATGCCGGTGGTGGCTGACATTTTGCGGGCGCATCCAAAGGCCCAGATTGACTGGGTGGTTGAAGAGGCATTTGCACCGCTGGTCGAGCGGGTGCAAGGTGTTCACCACGTTTTTGCCGTCGCCGAACGGCGTTGGCGCAAGGCGCGGTTTCATCCAGCCACGCGGCAGGAACGGGCGGCTTTTGCCGCCGTATTACAAGCGCAGGTTTATGACACGGTGATTGATTTTCAGGGCCTGATCAAGTCGGTGCTGGTGGCCCGCCAGGCCCGGCTGGCACCGGGCGGATTTCGCGCCAGTTACGCCAATGGCAGCGACGCCTGCAGTTACGAATGGCCGGTGCGCTTTTTGGTGGACAAACCCATCCCGATGGCGCAGCGCATTCACGCAGTGGCCCGTTACCGGTCGCTGGCCGCGCTGGCGCTGGGTTATGAATTGCGGGGCCCTGCGGTGTACGGGTTGCAAACCCCGGTTGGCAAGGTTTCCAAAACGGTGGTGTTGGTCCACGGTACGACGCGGCCCGATAACGAATGGCCGGCTGAGCGCTGGATTGGCCTGGGCCGCCGCCTGATTGAGCAGGGTTACCAGATTGCCTTGCCTCAATCGAACCAGCAGGAGCTGGCACTGTGTGAGCGCATCAGGCTGGCGTTGGCCGACAGCAGTGCGCAGGGCGAATCGGTTTCAACGCACCAGAAAACCGGTTTCACCTCCAATATCATGCAGGCCGCGCCGATGGCGGGCGGCCAGGTGCTGGTGTGGCCGCGTCTTTCATTGGCACAAGTCTTGGATCACATGGCAGGCTGCGCAGGCGTGATAGGGGTGGATTCCGGCCTCTCCCATCTGGCAGTGGCTTTGGGCCTGCCGCATGTGCAGATCTTCAGCCAGCCGCGCGCCTGGCGGGCTGGCCCGGTGGGGCAGCCCCACCAGTGCGCGGTGGGCGGGGAGGCCGCCCCCGACGTGCAGACCGTTTGGGAGGCCTGGCTGCGCATGCGCGCGGCAACCGTCACTCCTGCCGCAAATACTGCCGATTTCTCCGGATTCGTGCAGCCAGCGTCGCTGTCGCAGGGCATGCCCCTGCCAGCGGGCTTGGCATCCTGACGGCATGCTAATTCGCGCGCTGTATTCGGCCTTCATGGGGCTGGCCCAACCGCTGATGCGCGTCAAATTGCGCAGCCGCGCGGCCAACGAGCCGGGTTATGCCTTGCATGTGGATGAGCGGTTTGGCCACTATCCGCATTTGCCAGGCGCAACGCCAGGCCAAATGCCTGGCTCTGGCAACCCGCTGGTGTGGGTGCATGCCGTCTCGCTGGGCGAAACCCGCGCGGCCCACGTGCTGGTCGCCGCCTTGCGCCAGCAGCGCCCCGGCCTGCGCCTGCTGCTGACAAACGGCACCGCGACCGGCCGCGAAGAGGGTGCCAAATGGCTGCAACCGGGCGACGTGCAGGTCTGGCAGCCGTGGGATACGCCGGGTGCCGTACGCCGTTTTTTGGCGCATTTCAAGCCCGCCATGGGCATCCTTATGGAAACCGAAATCTGGCCTAATATGGCGGCGCAGTGCCAGGCGCAAAAAATCCCGCTGGTGTTGGCGAACGCGCGGATGAGCGAAAAATCATTGCAAAAATCGTTGGCCCTGGCCTGGCTGGCCCGCCCGGCCTACCGGTCGCTCACAGCCGTTTGGGCGCAAACGGCCGATGATGCGCAGCGCTTGCGGCAAATCGGTGCCCCGGTGCAGGGCGTGTTTGGCAACATCAAATTTGACGCGACCCCCGATGCGGGCCAGCAGGCGCAGGGCCAGCGCTGGCGCGCGGCGCAGGGTCGCCCGGTGATCTTGTTTGCCAGCTCGCGCGAGGGGGAAGAGGCGCAATTGCTGGCGCTATTGCAGCGCAAGGGGCAGTCCGCCGGTGCTGCGGCCAGTGTTGCACAGTGGCTGATCGTGCCGCGCCACCCGCAGCGTTTTGACGAAGTGGCGGGCGTCATCGAAAAGCTGGGTTTTCGTGTTTCGCGCCGCAGCCAGTGGGGCCAAGGCCCCACTGCGCTGCGCCACGGTTTGCCCGCGGCACCGCCGCCAGATGCAGCCACGGTGTGGCTAGGCGATTCACTGGGGGAAATGCCGCTGTATTACGGCTTGGCAGATGTTGCCTTGCTGGGCGGCAGTTTTGAGCCTCTGGGCGGCCAAAACCTGATTGAGGCGGCCGCTTGCGCTTGCCCGGTAGTGATGGGGCCGCACACCTTCAATTTTGCCGAAGCCGCTGAGTTGGCGGTAGCGGCCGGTGCTGCGCGGCGGGTTGATTCGCTCGATCAAGGCATAACCTGCGCCCTCGATCTGGCCCTGGATCGCCCGCGCCAACAGGCCACTGCACAAGTGGCACTGGCCTTTGCCAAGGCGCACCAAGGGGCGACCGCGCAATTGGTAGTTGCCATCGAGACACTCTTGGCCGTCTGAGGCTGTCAGAATCTTCCTTTCATTGGCCTGCGCGATGCGCTGTGCCGCACATGCATTCCTGCCTGCGCGGTGCCCGCTGATCCACTGATTTCACCCTTCAAGGAAAGCCATGTCTTCCAGTTACAGCGACATTCTCTATACCGTGGCGCAGCACGTTGCCACGATCACCCTGAACCGGCCCGACAAGCTCAATGCCTGGACGCGCACCATGGACCAGGAGGTGCGCACGGCCCTGCACGCCGCGGCTGCCGACCCGCAGGTGCGGGTGATCGTTGTCACCGGGGCCGGGCGCGGTTTTTGCGCCGGAGCCGACATGAACCTGCTCACGGGCATTTCATCGGGCGAGGTGCAACGCACGCCCGTTACGGGCATCTCGCCCGAGGCAACGGCAGATGGCATGGCAGCCAATTACGCCGCCAGTTTTGGTTATGTGCAGCGAATAGCCAAACCCGTGATTGCGGTGATCAACGGCCCCGTAGCGGGCATTGGCCTGTGTTTTGCGCTGTATTGCGATATCCGCCTGATGATGGATGGTGCCAAACTCACCACCGCTTTTGCCCGGCGCGGGCTGATCGCCGAGCATGGCATCTCCTGGCTGTTGCCGCGCCTGGTGGGGCCCATGCAGGCGCTGGATTTGTTGCTCTCGGCCCGCACCATCGCGGCCGCAGAAGCCGCCCAAATGGGCCTGGTCAAACTGCTGCCTGCCACCGGTTTTGCCGAAGCCGCAATGGCCTACGCCAGCGAACTGGCACACCTGTCGTCACCGCGCTCGATGGGCATCATCAAGCGCCAGTTGTTTGAGGCGCAGTTTCAGCCGCTCGGTGAGGCCGTGGAAATCGCCAACCACGAGATGCTGCAGTCATTCCAGTCTGAAGACTTCAAGGAAGGTGTGGCGCATTTTGTTGAAAAGCGGGCACCTGCCTTCACGGGCCGCTGATGGCTTCCAACCCCGCCGCCTTCTTGCGCCTGCGCCAGATCTGCCTGGTGGCGCAGTATCTGGAGCCCGTTGTCGAAGCGCTGTGTGATGTGCTGGGCCTGCACGTTTGCCATATCGACCCGGGTGTGGAACGTTTTGGCTTGCACAACGCGCTGATGCGTATCGGCAGCAGCTTCATCGAAGTGGTCGCGCCATTGCCGGGGCCGCCGGGCCAAAACACCGCCGCAACACGTCATTTGGCGCGCCTGGGTGGCGACGGTGGTTACATGGTCATTCTGGATACCAATGCCATCGCGCCCTGGCGCAGCCATGCCGCTGCCCTGGGCATCCGCGAAGCATCGTTCCATCAGGTGGCGGGTTACACCGGCCTGCAATTGCACCCGCGTGATACCGGCGGAGCGCTGCTTGAAATCAACCACTCAGAGGGCAATGAGGCGCTGACCGGCCCCTATTGGCCTGCCGGCCCGCATTGGCAAGAGGCACCCGACAGCAGCGCCTGTACCGTGTTGCAGGGCGCTACTGTGTCCAGCCCGGATGCCTTTGAGCTGTGCCAACGCTGGGCCACATTGCTGCAAAGGCAGGCCATGCCAGCCATTACAGCAGGCGTTGCCACGCCGCGCCACGTTGGCCCGCCCCTTGATCACCTGCAATTGGACAACGCAGCCACACTGGCCTTCGCGCCAGTATCTGCGCAGCAGAATCAGGGCCTGACCGGTTTGCAGGTGGCTGTTCGTGACGTTGCGGATGTGTTGCAACGCGCCCGTGCGCGCGGGTTAACAACCGCCGTCACCCCGGAAGCGGCTTCGGTGGTGCTGGGCGGGGTGAATTGGCAGCTGAGCCCAGGCGCCTAACGATTGCGTGGCGCAACCGGGGTTTCCGGCGTGGGGTACCCCGCCGCTCCGAAGGTTTCGACGATGACATGGTGGGTGTCGAAATACACCTGCCAGTAGTGGTCGGTGTGGGCATGCGGGCGCACGGCCAGCAGCGGGCCTTCGGGGGTGAACTGCAAAATTTCGATTTCCGGCGCCGGGCTGGCCGCCACGTTCGCAATGGCTGCGACGGCAGGGCGCAACCGGGCGATGGCATCTTTCACGTCAACGCTATTGGCCACTTTGGCCACACAGTCCACGCGGCGGGTGGGCAGGGCGCTGTAGTTCTGGATGGTGCCGGAAAACACCGTGTTGTTGCCCACAATGGTGGTTACGTTGTCGCCGGTTACCACGGTGGTGCCAAACAGGCCAAGTTCTTTCACCGTTCCGGTGACGCCGCCCACGGTGACAAAATCACCCACCTTGTAGGGGCGCAGCACCTGCATGAAAACCCCAGCCGCAAAGTGCGTCAGCAAACCACCCCAGGCGGTGCCGATGGCCAGGCCCAAACCGGCAAGCAGGGCGGCAAACGAGGTGGTTTTGACACCAAAAATGTCGAGAATCGCCAAAATCAGGATGATGTTGAGCACCACCGAAATGATGGAGGTGAGGTAGTTGGACAGCGTGGGGTCGATCTTGCCGCCGCGCTGGAACGCCTTGCCCATCAATCGCAGGGCCAGCCCAATGAGCCAGCGGCCGACAATCCAGGCCGCGATGGCACCGACGACTTTCAGGCCAAAATCGGCCCCTTGGGTGGTGAGAAACTGCCAGATGACTTCGATGTTCATGGGGGTTACCTTTGGAAATAGGTGCAATATGCGTCTAAAACATTCATATATCTATTTTAATAAATATAATGAAAAATAAAATGACATATTGTTCAGTTAATACAAGCACAATATGATACTTATTTTAAAGTAAATTTGATTTAAATAAGATTAAATATTGGGTTAAAATATTTATATAGACGTTTAATCCGTCATTTTAACCTCTGCCCAAGGCTCGCCCGTTGAAAAAAAATGCTCCCCAGTGGCCCGAAGTCAATTTTTCGGATGAAGGTGCGCTGCGTCATTTGCATTTGGGCACGCCGTGGATTCAGGGCAGCATCAACCTGGACGCGCCTAACCAGCTGGTGCACGAATACATCCAGCGCATGATGGCCTGGCTGCTGTTTGCAGATCTGGAGCACATCACCCAACTGCAGGCGCTGCAATTGGGCCTGGGTGCCGGTTCACTGAGCCGGTTTTGCCACAAGGTGCTGAAGATGAAAACCGCGGCGGTTGAGTTGAACCCGCAGGTGGTGCATGCTTGCCGGGGCTGGTTCAAGCTGCCCGCAGAAACGGCCCGCTTTCGGGTGGTTTTGGGTGATGCGTCGGCAGAAATCCGCCAACCCCATTGGCAGGGCACCGTCGATGCGCTGCAAGTCGATTTGTATGACGACGATGCCGCCGCCCCGGTGCTTGACAGCGCCGCCTTTTACGCAGATTGCCGCCGCACGCTCACGCCGGGTGGCTGCATGACAGTGAACCTGTTTGGCCGTTCCTCCAGTTTTGGCAAAAGCGTGGCCAAGATGGCGCAAGCCTTTGGGTCCGAAAGTTTGTGGGCCTTCAAACCCACCCGCGAAGGCAATACGGTGGTGTTGGCGCACCGCACGCCGGTGGCGTTCAAACGCGCGGTGCTGGTGCAACAGGCCGACATCATCCAGGCGCGCTGGGGCTTGCCTGCCCCGCAATGGGCGCGGGTGTTGAAGCCGGTTGCCAAGGCTTGATGCGCGCCAGCCAAGGCGCTTAAACTGGCCTGCCACTGACCTGCCTGAACCATGCCCGCCAAAAACATCCTCCAAGCCATTCCCGCGGGCCCGCTTGACTGGCGCCACCTGGTGCACTGGCTGCATGTCGACGGCATCATCTCCGAACAAGAGGCCGCCCGCACGGTGGCACGGTGTTCTCAGGCCGAGAGTTCGCAGCATCCCATCGTGCGCCTGGCCAGCGTGTCGATGCGCCGCGCCAGCAACCAGCAGCCACTCGATGCCGAGGCCCTGGTGCAGTGGATGGCCCGGCGCAGCCAGCTGGATTATTTGCGGATAGACCCGCTGAAGGTCGATGTAGGCAAAGTGGCCGACATGATGAGCGCCGCCTACGCCGAGCGCCACAAAATTTTGCCTGTGCAAGTTACCGCGGTGGAAGTGGTGGTGGCCACGGCCGAGCCCTTTGTGACCGACTGGATCGCCGAAGTAGAGCGTCAATCCCGCCGCAGTGTGCGCCGGGTGTTGGCCAACCCGCAAGACATCCACAAATTCACCGCCGAGTTTTTCACCCTGGCCAAATCGGTGCGAATGGCGGCCAAATCGGGTGGCAACAACGGCGGTGCCAGTTTCGAGCAACTGGTGGAGTTGGGCAAGAGCAACAAGCAACTCGACGCCAATGACCAAAGCGTGGTGCAGGTGGTCGATTGGTTGTGGCAATACGCGTTTGACCAGCGCGCCAGCGACATCCACCTGGAGCCCCGGCGCGAGCAGGGCGTTATCCGCTTCCGCATCGATGGTGTGTTGCATCCGGTCTACCAAATGCCGATGGGCGTGCTCACCGCCATGACGGCCCGTATCAAGCTCTTGGGCCGCATGGACGTGGTGGAGCGCCGCCGCCCGCAAGATGGCCGCATCAAAACCCGCAACCCGCGCGGCGATGAGGTGGAGATGCGCATCAGCACTTTGCCCACCGCTTTCGGCGAAAAAATGGTGATGCGTATTTTTGACCCCGACAACGCTGTCAAAGACCTCGACGCGCTGGGTTTTAACGCCCATGACAGCGCCCGCTGGGAGGCGCTGGTGCAGCGCCCGCATGGCATCATTTTGGTGACCGGGCCCACCGGTTCGGGCAAAACCACCACGCTGTATTCCACCCTGAAACGCGTCGCCACCGAAGAGGTGAACGTCAGCACCGTGGAAGACCCGATCGAGATGATCGAACCGGCCTTCAACCAGACCCAGGTGCAGCCGCAGCTCGATTTCGGTTTCGCTGAAGGCCTGCGGGCCCTGATGCGGCAGGACCCGGACATCATCATGGTGGGCGAAATCCGCGACCTGGCCACCGCCGAGATGGCGGTGCAAGCGGCGCTCACCGGGCATTTGGTGTTCTCGACCCTGCACACCAATGACGCGCCCTCGGCGGTGACCCGTTTGCTCGAGTTGGGTATTCCTTCCTATTTGATCAATGCCACCTTGCTGGGCGTGCTGGCGCAGCGCCTGGTGCGTACCCTGTGTGAGCAATGCAAGGAGCCTGACCCGGTCACCACCCGTGAATCGCTGGCCGAAGTGGTTTCGCCTTGGAACATCAGTGGCGGCTTCAAGCCTTACCGGCCGGTTGGCTGTGTGGATTGCCGCATGACCGGCTTCCGGGGGCGAATGGGCTTGTACGAACTTCTGGTGGTCAGCGAAAGCTTCAAGTCCAAACTGATGCATGAAGGCAACATGGCGGCC
>JANOWY010000223.1:0-2924 GCA_031418135.1 Rhodoferax sp.
GGTGCGGGTGAAGGTCTTGATGCCGTCAGCCGACAAGGTGAGGCCGACACCCGAGTCGCCATAACCGCTCCAGGGCAGGCGCGGGCTGACGCGGTCGCAGCAGTTCCAATACACGCTGCCGGCATTGACCTGTGCCAGCAAAGCCCTGGCACGCGCCTCATCAGGGGTATACACACCGGCTGTGAGGCCGTAACGGGTGTCGTTCATCAGCTTGACGGCTTCTTCATCGCTGGCGACTTTCTGGATGCCAATGATGGGCCCAAAACTCTCGTCGCGCATCAGCGCCATGCTGTGGTTTACGTCGCTGAAAACCGTGGGGGCAAACCAGTTGCCGGGGCCGGGCAGGCGGCCGCCGCCCGTCAGCAGCTTGGCACCTTGGGCTGTGGCATCGGCCACCTGGGCCTCCAGCACGTCAAGCTGCTGTGCGCGGGTGATGGCCCCAATGTAGGTGGCATCGTCTTGCGGGGAGCCGATTTTGAAGGTTTTGACGGTGGCCACAAACGCGGCCACAAACGCGTCGTACGATTTTTCATGCACATAGATGCGCTCCACCGAGCAACAACTTTGCCCGGTGTTGTACATCGCGCCATCGGCCAATGATTCCGCCGCCGTTTGGGGGTTGGCATCGTCACACACATAGGTCGGGTCTTTGCCGCCCAGTTCAAGTTGCAGCTTGATGAAGCGCTGCCCTGCCGCATGGGCAATCTTGACTCCGGTGGCCACCGAGCCGGTGAAAAAGATGCCTTCCACCGGCTGTGCCAGCAACGCGGCTCCCACGTCGCCCCGGCCTGTCAGGCACGTCATCACGGCCTGCGGCACACCGGCCTCATGCAGCAGCCGGGTGATGGCCAGCCCGGTTTGGGCAGCGAATTCAGAGGGCTTGTACAACACGGCGTTGCCGGTCAGCAGGGCTGGCAAGATGACGTTGCAGCCCACAAACCACGGGTAGTTCCAGGCTGAAATATTCGCCACAACGCCCAGTGGCGTGTGCTGGATCTGCTCGGTCATGCCGCCTTCGGCAAAAACGGTTTGCGTCGCCAGTTGCACATCGACTTCCGCCAAGAAGAAATCAATGCGGCCCAACAAGCCATTCAGCTCGTTGCGTGACATCTGGATGGGTTTGCCGGTTTCCAGCGTCATCACCATGGCCAGGTCATTCAGCTGTGCAAGCACGGCAGCGCGGAACCCCACCACGCAGTTTTTGCGCGCCGCGAGGGGGGTAGCCGCCCACGCGGGTTGGGTTTGGCGTGCAGCGAGGTATTTGCCAGCCACCGAGGCGGCATCGTCGGCACGCAGTTGGGTCAGCAAAGTGCCGTTGGCGGGGTTGAAGATGTCGAGTGTGGGCATGGTGGCGTGCTGACTGTGTCTGGAGACCGGTAAATTGAGACTTGGGAAATTGAAAATTGCCAAACAAGCAACGGGAAGCGGGCGCCGGTCATCAGGCGCCCAAGCTCAGGCCGTCGCGCAAACCGCCGCGCTGGCCCGCGATGCACCCGCCGCTTGCAAAAATTCGCGCATCAGCGGGCCGTCGTCCAGCACCTCGGTGGCGTGCACGTGGAACTCGGGGTGCCACTGCACGGCGGTGATGTAGGCCGGCCCGGTATGCCGAATCGCTTCGATCACACCGTCTTCCGCGCAATGCGCCTCAGCCAAAAAACCGGGCGCCAAATCCTTGATGCCCTGGTGGTGGATGCTGTTGATTTTGTAACTCTCGCTGCCCGCCAGCAGGCTCGCCAATTTCGATTCGGGCACGGGCTTCAGCTGGTGGAAAAGGTGTTCGTACCGGTCGCCATCACGGTGTTGCAAGGCGGCGGGCCGTTGGGTGGAAATATCCTGGTACAAGGTTCCACCGTACGCCACGTTGATGAGTTGCAGCCCACGGCAGATGCCAAACACTGGCTTGCCGGCAGCGACAAAGGCCTTCACCAAAGCGATTTCGTAGTCGTCACGGATCTTGTCGCCGCTCCATTCGGGACGCAAGGGCGTTTCACCATAACTGCCCGGCCACACATCCACGCCGCCATGCATGATGAGACCATCCAGCCATTGGGCATAGTCAGCCAGCGTGATGGGGCCTCTGGCCGTGTCGCCCGTGACCGGGGGCACCATCACTGGCAAGGCGCCGCTGGCCATCACCCAGTGCGACATGGATTGTTCGACGTATTGCAGCGTCTTCTTGCCAAAGGCTGCCCGTTTTTCATCGGGGTGCAAGAAGCAGGCGCTGATGGCAATTTTGGGTTTGTTGCTCATGTTTACATCGCGGCGGCGAACAAGCGCTCAAAATCTGCGGCCGTACACGGACGCGGATTGGTTTGATGGCACATGTCGGCGGTGGCAATCTCGACCAGGCGCGGCAAATGGTCGGCCTTGACTCCATGGGCCGACAACCCGCCGGTGATGCCAACACTCACCTTGAGCTGTTTGAGCCACGACACAAAACCTTTGCCGCCACCCGCGATTTTGCAGACGTGCGCCAGCTCGTCAAATTTCGCCGGCGCTGCTTCGTAGTTCCAGGCCATCACTGTGTCGATCATCAGGGCATTGGCCAAGCCATGGTGCAGGTCACACACAGCCCCCAGCGCGTGGGCACAAGAATGCACCGCGCCCAAATCTTTCTGGAAAGCAATCGCCCCCATCATCGAGGCCATCATCATGTCAGAGCGCGCTTGCAAATTGCCCGGCTCTTTGACCGCTGTCAACAAGGCGGCTGCGGCGATACGTGTGCCTTCGAGCGCGATGCCATCACACAGCGGGTGGTAGGCGGGCGAAAGATAACTTTCGATGTTGTGGGTGAGTGCGTCCATGCCAGTGGCAGCCGTCACGTGCGCTGGCAAACCCACCGTCAATTCCGGATCAGCAAAAACACACTGGGCCAAAATTTTGGCGCTGAACACCACGCGCTTGAGGTGCGTATCGTTTTCGCT
>JANOWY010000224.1:0-2115 GCA_031418135.1 Rhodoferax sp.
CCCCGATGCCAACCACGCCCGCCACGCGCTGACGCACCTGGAACACCTGGTGGTGCAAGACATCTTCCTGACTGAAACCGCTTATCTGGCGGATGTGATTTTGCCCGCCAGCGCCTTCCCCGAGAAAGACGGTAGCTTCACCAACACCGACCGTCTGGTGCAAATGGGCCGCCAGGCCATCAACCCGCCGGGTGACGCGCGGCAAGATTTGTGGATCATCCAGCAAATCGCCAACCGCGTCGGGCTCAATTGGAACTACGGCAACGGCAATGCCCAAAAAGCCGTCGCCGAAGTGTTCGACGAAATGCGCCTCACCATGCCCAATATTGCAGGCATCACCTGGGAGCGCCTGGAGCGCGAACACGCCGTCACCTACCCCTGCAAGGTGGAAGGCGACCCCGGCACGAGCGTGGTGTTTGTAGAAGACTTCCCGCGCGAGAGTGGCCGCGCCAAATTCATGCCCGCCGACATCATCCCCGCCAACGAGCGCCCCGATGCCGATTACCCGATGGTGCTGATCACCGGGCGGCAGCTGGAGCATTGGCACACCGGCAGCATGACGCGCCGCGCCAGCGTGCTCGATGCCATCGAGCCAGACCCGGTGGCCTTGGTGCACCCGCTCGATCTGCAAGCCTTGGGCGGCCAGCCCGGCGACGTGATCACCCTGGCTTCGCGCCGGGGTGAAGTCACCCTGTACGCCCGCGCCGACGATTCCTCACCGCGCGGTGCCATCTTTGTGCCCTTCTGCTATTACGAAGCCGCCATCAACAAACTGACCAACGCCGCGCTGGACCCGTTTGCCAAAATCCCCGAGTTCAAATACTGTGCCATCAAGGCCACGTTGGGCGGCACGGCGCCGGTGGGGACGAGTTATGGGGGCGGGCAGATACTCAATTATTTAAATTGAATGGTCTTTGTTTTAAATAAAACATAATTGTTGAGAAAATAATTGTACAATTAGATATATTAAATGTAGCAATTTTGATTATTTTAATTACTACTATTTTTCAAATTCAATAATATATAGAATTTTAACGTCTGGTCAGAGGTTAACCCACCCCTCAAAAAAGGCGACGGGTTCCACTGCAAATCGGCTATCCTGCCCTTCCCGCGCGCCTCTGCAGCGCGTGGCAGAAAGGGTGTCCGATGTCAGAACTTGCCGTGCCGCCGCCGGTGTCTTCCAAGCCGCAACCGGCTCCCAAAACCATCGCCGAGTTACCCGGCCCGCCCGGTTGGCCGTTGGTCGGCAACACCTTGTCCATCGAACGCAGCCAGTTCCATTTGCAGCTGGAGGCCTGGCAGCGCACCTACGGCAACATGTACCGCATCAGCCTGGGTGGCAATACCATTGTGGTGGTGGCAGACCCGGCGCTCATCGCGCAGGCGTTGCGGGCCCGGCCCGAAATATTTGGCCGCACGGCGCGGTTGGTGCGGGTTACCGCTGAAGCTGGCTTCAATGGCATCTTTACCGCCAATGGTGATGATTGGCGGCGGCAGCGGCCTCTCATCATGGCCAGTTTTGACCCCGGCCACAACCGCAAGTATTTCCCCTCATTGGTGAAGGTCACGCAGCGCTTCGCCGGGCGCTGGCAACGCGCCGTGACGCGCCAAGAGCCGATTGATTTGCAGGCCGACCTGATGCGCTTCACGGTCGATGTCATTTCAGGCCTGGCCTTCGGGGCCGACATCAACACCCTGGAGAAGGGTGACGATGTCATCCAGCAGCACCTGGACCAAATTTTGCCCACCATCTTCAAGCGCGTGCTCTCGCCCATCGCCTACTGGCGGCATTTCAAGCTGCCCGCAGACCGCGCGGTAGATGCCCACCTGTTGGCTTTGCAGCAGGCGGTGAACGGTTTTATTGAAGACGCGCGCCAGCGCCTGCTGGCCAACCCGGCCCTGCGTGATGCGCCAGAGAACATGATCGAGGCCATGATGGTGGCGCGCGACAAACCCGGCAGCCCGTTGACCGATGCCGATGTATCGGGCAATGTGCTCACCATGCTGCTGGCCGGTGAAGACACCACCGCCAACACGCTGGCGTGGATGATCTACTTGCTGCACCAGCACCCCGAGGCGCTGGCCCGCGCCCAGGCCGAAGTTCGCACCGCTTTG
>JANOWY010000225.1:0-2045 GCA_031418135.1 Rhodoferax sp.
CTGATCATTCAGGGCCTCAAAGCGCGCGGCGTGCCGCTCATTTTGATCAGCCACAACCTGCGCCAGGTGTTTGACTTGGTGGATCGCATCTGGGTGTTCCGCCAAGGCCGCATCATCTGCAATGTATTGCGGCGCGAATCGAACCCGCAGGAGATCGTGGGCCTGATCACGGGGGCGATTGAACCCCAGACTTTGGCCCATGCCAAGCTGCCAGGTGCAGCCGCCAACCCGGACGCCAAAAACACCGCACCCGTATTGGAGACCGCGTAATGCTCAAGGGAATTGACCCGGTTCTCAGCCCCGAATTGTTGATGCACCTGTGCGCCATGGGCCATGGCGAATGGGTAGCCGTGGTGGATGCCAACTTCACCGCGCACCATTTAGCCGCCGGTAAACCGTTGGTGCGTTTGCCTGGCTTAAGCCTGTTGCGCGTAAGCCAGGCCGTGTTGTCGGTGTTTCCGCTGGATGATTTCGTCACCCAACCGGCCGCCTATATGCACGTATGCAAGGCTGCGCCAGACTACCGCACGCCAGTGCAGCAAGAGTTGGTGGCATTGTTGGGCTCTAACGGCCTACAGCCCGAACAGGTCGAGCCAGTTGAACGGTTTGCCTTTTACGAGCGTGTGCGCCACGTCAGCCTGATCGTACAAACCGGCGAAGCCACGGCGTATGGTAATGCGCTGTTTGCCAAAGGCGTGATTTTGTAAATGTTCGTTCTAATGGTGAAGCCTTTGGCATATTTGCCAAACGATGGCTAGCCGATGTCAGCCATTGGCCAGGAGATTCAGTGTTTTTGCCAACCTCGCTGGCCGACAATGCGCCATGGCGCTGCACCTCATGGTGCGGATTCGCATCGCCTGAGGGCGATACTCCCGCACAAATCGGCGCATCGCCCTGGCGCATATTCGGCCTGAAAAAATGGGTCGACAGCATGTGGGTGCGAATTTTGGGACCATTTTGGTGTACCTTTCAAGCATGAAAATTTACCTTGATTCTGCGCAGGTCAGCACGTGGAAAACCTTGCCGGGCTGCCCGCCGATACAGGGGGTTACCACCAACCCGACGTTGATCTTTCAGGCGGGCCTGGCGGTGAACCTGGCCACCTACCTCAAGCTCACCCAGGCGGCGGCAGACCACGGCATGCCCGAGCTGATGCTGCAACTGCCGTCGCCCGACCCGGTGCAGGCTTTGCAGTGGCTGGCTGCCCTGCGCCCGGTGGCTGAGGCCGGGCGGGTTCACCTCACCTTCAAGTTGCCTTGCCATCTGGATTGGCTGGGTGCCATACGCGCATTGCAGCAAGAGGGTCAGTCGATTTTGCTCACCGCCTTGGCCAGCCCAGTGCAGTTGTTGTGGGCGCAGTCACTCAAGGTTGATTTTGTGGCACCGTATGTCGGGCGGCTGGCGGCTGAGGGGCGCGATGTGTGGTCATTGGTGCAGGCGTGCGTTCAGGTGCAGGACGACACCCAGGTAATCGGCCCCGCGCTGTTGGCGGCCAGCATCAAAACGCCCGATGTGCTGATGAAGTTGCTGGCCATGGGCGCAGCCGCCGTCACCCTGCCACCGGCCAACCTGGCGGTGTGGTCGCAAGACGCGCAAACCAATCTGGCCATGGACCAGTTTGAGCAAGATGTCGCGAACAGCCAACGCCATGCATAAAGTGCTGGGCCCTGTGACCAGCGCGGTGGCACCACACACCGGCAATTGAGCCATGCAGTTGCAAGACATTTTGTATTCACAGGGCTTTGGCACTCGCCGGGTATGTGCCGGGCTGGTGCAGCAGGGCCACGTTGACGTGTATGACACCGAAAACGCCCAACTGGCCGCCAGGCAATTGCAATCAGCTGCCGATTACCAGCCGAAGGGCCTGCGCTTCAAGGTGCAGGGTGTCGATTGGCATTACTGCGAACACGCCTACATCATGTTGCACAAACCGGCCGGAACCGAGTGTTCGCAAAAACCCTCTACCTGGCCCAGCATCTATACCTTGCTGCCCGCGCCGTTGCGCCAGCGCCCACAAAAAAGCGCGGTGCAAGGCGTGCAGGCGG
>JANOWY010000226.1:0-2212 GCA_031418135.1 Rhodoferax sp.
GTTATCGCAGCACCGTTTTGGGCAATTTGTTGCAACGCTTCTGGCTGGAAAGCCAGGGCCAGACCGGGCTGAACCTGGAATCTGCTACTGCAGCTGAAGGAGCCTTGTTGTGAAAGCCGTGACATCCCCTAAAGCAGCCCATCAAGCTTCCCACCAAGCGCCAGCCAGCGGCAAACCCGCGCATGCCGCGCGCGGCGCGGCAGGCCGCTCCATCCCCCACGAGAGCGCTACAGCCCAGGTCGCGGGCCGCGCCACCTACATCGACGACATGCCGGAAATCAGCGGCACCCTGCACGCGGCGCCCATCCTGTCGAACATCGCCCACGGCACACTGCGCGGCATCGACGCCCGACCTGCGCTGACGATGCCCGGTGTGCGCGGCGTGGTGCTGGCCGATGACGTGCCGGGCCACAAGATGCTGGCTTCCTTCATCGGCGACGAACCGATTTTTGCAATCGATTCGGTGCAGCACATCGGCCAGGTGGTGGGTTTAGTGATTGCCGAAACGGTGGATGCGGCACGCAAGGCGGCACGCAAAGTGGTGTTGACCATCGACGCCTTGCCCGCCGTGCTGAGCGTGAAAGAAGCGCTGAAGACGCAAAACTACGTGCTGCCACCGGTTTTTGTGAAGCGTGGCGATGCACAGGCGGCCCTGCAGCGCGCCCCACACACCCTCAGTGGCACGCTGGAAGTCGGCGGGCAGGAGCATTTTTACCTGGAAGGGCAAGTGGCCTACGCCGTGCCGATGGAGCAAAACCAGTGGGTCGTGCATTCCAGCACCCAGCACCCCAGCGAGGTGCAGCACTGGGTGGCGCACGCGCTGGGGCTTGACAACAACGCCGTCAAGGTGGAATGCCGCCGCATGGGTGGCGGTTTTGGCGGCAAGGAAACCCAAGCCGGGCAAGCGGCCGTGTGGGCTGCCGTGGCCGCGCAAAAGTTCAAATGCCCGGTAAAAATGCGGCTGGACCGCGATGACGATTTCATGATCACCGGCAAACGCCACCCGTTTGAATACGACTACACGGCCGGGTTCGATGACACCGGGCGCCTGTGTGGTGTGAAGATTGCCATGGCCGTGAACTGCGGTTTCAGCGCCGATTTGAGCGGCCCGGTAGCCGACCGCGCTGTCTTCCACGCCGACAACGCTTATTTTCTGGAAGACGTAGAGATTGCCTCGTACCGCTGCAAGCTCAACACCCAAAGCCACACCGCGTTCAGGGGGTTTGGCGGGCCACAGGGCATGGTGGTGATTGAAGCCATCATGGGCGACGTTGCCCGGGCCTTGAAGCTCGACCCGCTGGCGGTGCGCAAGCGCAACCTGTATGAGCTGACGACGCGCAACACCACCCATTACCAGATGAAGGTGGAAGACAACATCCTGGAACCGCTCATCACCCAACTGGAAACCAGTGCCGACTACCAGCGCGAGCGCGAAGCCGTCGCCAACTGGAACCGCACCCACGACATCATCAAAAAAGGCATCGCCCTCACGCCCATCAAATTCGGCATCAGCTTCACCGCCACCCTGTTTAACCAGGCGGGCGCACTGGTGCATGTGTACACCGACGGCAGCGTGCAGGTGAACCACGGTGGTACCGAGATGGGCCAGGGGCTGCATACCAAGGTTTGCCAAATCGTTGCCGATGAGCTGGGCGTACCGTATGAGCGGGTGCTGATATCTGCCAGCGACACCAGCAAAATCCCCAATGCCTCGGCCACCGCCGCTTCAGCCGGCACCGACCTGAATGGCCGCGCCGCCCAGTTTGCCGCCCGCAACGTGCGCGACAACCTGGCGGCCTTTGTGAGCGGGCTGGACAACTGTGGCGCAGGCGCCGTGCAGTTTGAAAACGGGCTCATCACCACGCCACAATCAACCCGCAACTTCAGCGACGTGGTCGCCATGGCCTACGCCAACCGCATCCAGCTGTGGAGCGATGGCTTTTACCGCACGCCCAAAATCCATTACGACAAAACCACCCTCACCGGGCGGCCGTTTTACTATTTCGCCTACGGCGCCGCCTGCACCCAGGTGGCCATTGACACCCTCACGGGCGAGAGCCGCGTGCTCAAGGTCGACATCCTGCACGACGTGGGCCGCAGCATCAACCCCGCCATCGACATCGGCCAGATCGAAGGCGGCTTCATCCAGGGCATGGGTTGGCTCACCACCGAACAATTGGTGTGGAACGACAAAGGCCTGCTGACCACCCAC
>JANOWY010000227.1:0-6522 GCA_031418135.1 Rhodoferax sp.
CCAGGCGCTGGAGGCGTTTTACACCGACTTTCTGGCCCCCTTGAAACAAAGCGAGTTGCTGCAGCAATGCATGCGCCTGCATTTTCGGGAAATGATTGAACCCACCGGCCTGTGGGAAGAAGAGCTGCAAAACGAGATCAAACCCTCGCACCTGGCTTTGGCTGCGGTTTTATGCCGCCACCTGGGCTTGGCCCGGCCCGATGATGAAATTCACCGGCTTACTTTTGCCATCGCTGCGCTGTCATTGCACATGTTTGTGGGCCGCGAGCTGATCGATACCATCGCCCCGCGCCTGGTCAAAACCCCGGCCGCCATCGACAAAACTGTGCAGCGGCTGGCCGATTTTGCCCAGGCCATGGTGCGTGCCGAGGCGGACCGCCGGGCCCTTGCCGCCCCCCCAAAGACATCCGCGTCAAAAGTGACATCAAGGTCAATCTCGGTTTAACCCAAGGAAACGTGTTCATGAATTCGCCGCCCTATTTGGCCCAGTTTCTGGCTCCCTTTGCCGCGCTGCTGGTGTCAGCTTGCGCCGGCCTGCCGTCCTCTCAAGAGGCTGCGCCGCCCGCCCCGGCGCTGGCCGCAGTGGCCGCTGCCGCCTGGCAGGCCCCCTTGCCCCACAACGGCCAATTGGTCGACCTGCGCAGTTGGTGGCTGCGCCAGGGTGATGCCGTGCAGCTGGAACTGATCGAAGCCGCACAGAACGTGAGCCCCTCGCTGGCCATGGCCAGCTCGCGCATCGCGCAGGCCCGCGCCAGCGCGCGCAGCACCCAGGCTGCCAGCGGCCCCACGCTGGACGCGTCGGCCAGCATCAGCCGTGCACAAGCGGCCACTTTTCCGACAACACCCCCCAGCAATACGGTTCAAGCGGGCCTGATGGCAGGCTGGGAGATTGACCTCTTTGGTGCCAACCGCGCCGCCAACAGCGCCGCCGCCGAGAGACTGGCCAGCGCCCAGGCCAATTGGCATGATGCCCGTGTTTCCGTGGCGGCTGAAGTGGCCAACCAGTACATCGCATACCGCGCCTGCACGGTGCAACTGGCGCTGACCCGGCAAGACGCGGCCTCCAAAGCTGAAACAGCCCGGTTGACCGGCATCACAACCAGGGCGGGCTTTACCGCCACCGGGCAGCAAGCGCTAGTCGATGCCGTAGCTGCTGAGGCGGCCAATCAGGCGGTGTCGGTGGCGGCCCAATGTGAAAGCGGGATCAAGGCGCTGGTGGCGCTCACCGGGCTACCCGAGACCGGGCTGAAGCAAAAACTCGCTGCGGCCACAACGGCGACCGAAGCCCCGGTGGCCGTAGGCCGTATTCCAGCCCAGGCACTCAACCAGCGGCCAGACTTGTTCGCCGCCCAGCGGGACGTTGCCGCCGCCAGCCAGGACCTCGCCGGCAGCCAGGCCCAGCAGTACCCGCGCCTGAGCCTGAGCGGCTCCATCGGTGCGCTGAATGTCAACACCGGTGCGGTCAGCGCCGACCTCACCACCTGGTCGATTGGCCCGCTGGCTTTGTCTTTGCCCTTATATGACGGCGGCCGCCGCGCTGCCAATGTGGAGGCCGCCAAGGCCCGCTACGATGAGGCCGCTGCCGTTTACCAAAGCCGGGTTCGTGCCGCCGTGCGCGAGGTGGAAGACGCCTTGGTCAACCTACAGGCCACTGCCAGTCGCAGCGCCCCCACCGAAGCAGCCGCCAAAGCCTGGCGCGCCGCCTTGCTGGCCACCGAGACGCGTCAGAAAAACGGTTTTGCCAGCCAGGTCGAGGTGGAAGAAACCCGCCGCATGGCGATGGCTGCCGATGTCAGCCGGCTGGGCTTGCAGCGTGACCGGCAATTGGCCTGGGTGGCGCTGTATCGCGCGATCGGCGGGGGCTGGGAACGCCCTGAAACACAGCCCTGAAAACAGGCCTGAAATACAGCCCCGCGACCCGGATGATGCACTGCATTAAAAACCATTTATTTTGTCATTTACCATATTATGAAATATATTTCAAACAAAAACACTACATTTATAGTAGCTGCTAGTACAATAATTACATCAACAATATTGCTAAATATTCAAACTGTTTTTGCTGCAGACGATAAAAAGACAGCTCCCAAGCCCGCCCTGACGGTGACGCTCACCCAGCCGCAAGCCAGCACCCTGCCCTTGAAACTTAGCGCCAATGGCAGCATCGCTGCTTGGCAAGAGGCGGCGATTGGCAGCGAAGCGCAAGGCCTGCGGCTATCGGAGCTGCGGGCTGACGTGGGTGACCGCGTGCAGAAGGGCCAACTGCTGGCGGTTTTTGCCTCGGAAGGTATTGAAGCCGACATCGCCCAAGCCCGCGCCGCGCTGGCCGAAGCCGAGGTGGGCGCCACCGCTGCCGCACAAGATGCCGACCGCGCCCGTGCCATTCAGGCCACCGGGGCGTTAAGCGCCCAACAAGTCAGCCAGTTGCTCAACGCCGAGTTATCGGCCAAGGCCCGCGTGCAAACTGCCAAGGCACAAATTGCCTCGCAACAAGTCCGGCTTAAAAACACCCGCGTTTTGGCACCTGATTCGGGCATTATTTCGGCCCGCATGGCTTCACTGGGCAGCATCGGCGGCGGCGACATGTTCCGCCTGATCCGCCAAGGCCGCCTGGAATGGCGCGCCGAAGTAACCGCCGCCGAACTAGCCCGCATTGCCGTGGGTACGGGGGTGCAAGTACAAATCAACGGCGGGGCGGTCATCAAAGGCAAAGTACGCCTGATCGCCCCGACTGTGGACGCGCAAACCCGCAACGCGCTGGTGTATGTGAGTTTGGGCGATGTGAGCAGCCAGAATGTCAAACCAGGGCTTTTTGCTACCGGCAACTTCGAACTCGGGCAAACCAATGGCGTCACACTGCCGCAATCCGCCATCGTGATGCGCGACGGTTTTGCCTATGTTTACCCGGTGGGTTCCGACAACCGCGTCAGCCAGCTCAAAGTGCAAATTGGCCGCACCGTGGGTGACCGGGTTGAGATTCTGAGCAAACTCGCCACGGATGCAAAAGTGGTCGCGGTAGGTGCAGGTTTTCTGAACGATGGCGACCTGGTTCGCATCGCTGCCGCGCCTGGAACAACCCCAATTGCTGGCCCCGCAAAAGCCACGGCAGCAACCCCGGCTGCCTCCAAATAACCCCCCAGATCGCTCAGATAGGCTGAATCATGAATGTAAGCGCCTGGTCCATACGCAACCCGATTCCCTCGGTGATGCTGTTTGTTTTGCTCACCCTTGCCGGTCTGTACTCCTTCAACGCCATGAAGATACAGAACTTCCCCGACATCGACTTGCCCACCGTCACGGTAACCGCCGCGCTGCCGGGGGCCGCCCCCGCGCAGATGGAAACCGAAGTCGCCCGCAAGCTTGAAAACTCCATCGCCACCGTGCAGGGGCTGAAACACATCTACACCAAGGTACAAGATGGTGCGGTCACCCTCACCGCCGAGTTCCGCCTGGAGAAACCTGTGCAAGAAGCCGTAGACGACGTGCGCTCGGCCGTCTCGCGCGTGCGCAGTGACCTACCTGGCGATGTGCGCGACCCGATCATCGCCAAACTCGATATGGCGGGCTTGCCGGTGCTGGCCTTCACCATCGCCTCCAAAACGCTCGACGACGAAGCGCTCTCCTGGTTTGTTGACAACGAAGTCGCCAAAAAACTGCTGGCCGTGCGTGGCGTGGGTGGCGTAGCCCGCGTGGGTGGCGTTTCGCGCGAAGTGCGGGTTGCGCTGGACCCGCTCAAGCTACAGGCGCTGAACGCCACCGTCACCGACATCTCGCGCCAGCTGCGCAATGTGCAGCAAGACAGCGCCGGTGGCCGCACCGACGTGGGCGGCGGCGAACAGCCGGTGCGCACCCTGGCCACGGTGCAAACAGCAGCAGAACTGGGCAAGCTGCAATTGAGCCTGAACGATGGCCGCAAGATCCGTCTCGACCAAGTGGCCACAGTGACTGACACCACCGCCGAACAGCGCTCTGCCGCGCTCTTGAACGGCAAGCCGGTGGTCGGTTTTGAAGTCTCGCGCAGCCGGGGCGAGAGCGAAGTCACAGTGGGTGCGGCGGTGCAAAAAGCGCTGGTCGAACTGAAGGCGCAGCACCCCGATATCGTGCTCACCGAAGCCTTCAACTTTGTCAAACCGGTGGAAGAAGAATTCGACGGCTCCATGGCCCTGCTGTATGAAGGCGCAGCGCTGGCGGTGCTGGTGGTCTGGCTGTTTCTGCGCGACTGGCGCGCCACGTTTGTGTCGTCTGTCGCGCTGCCTATGTCGGCGATTCCGGCTTTCATCGGCATGCATTACCTGGGCTTTTCGGTCAATGTGGTGACGCTGTTGGCGCTCTCGCTGGTGATCGGCATTTTGGTAGACGACGCGATTGTGGAAGTGGAAAACATCGTGCGCCACCTGTGCATGGGCAAATCGCCGTTCCAGGCGGCAATGGAAGCCGCCGATGAAATTGGCCTGGCCGTCATCGCCACCACCTTCACCCTGATCGCCGTGTTTTTGCCCACCGCCTTCATGAGCGGCATCGCCGGCAAGTTCTTCAAGCAGTTCGGCTGGACGGCCTCGCTGGCGGTCGGCGCTTCGCTCATCGTGGCGCGCATGCTCACCCCCATGATGTCGGCCTACATTCTCAAACCGATCGTTACCGCTTACAAAGACCCGAATTGGCTCACCTGGTACATGAAGATGGCCCGCTGGTGCGTCAGCCACCGCTTCATCACCTCGATTGCGGCCGGCGCGTTTTTTGTCGGTTCCATCATGCTAATTCCGCTCTTGCCCACCGGTTTTGTGCCGGCCGACGACAACTCGCAAACCCAGGTTTACCTGGAACTGCCGCCGGGCTCCACGCTCACGCAAACCATTGCCGCAGCCGAGGCCGCACGCGGCATGTTGGTCAAGGTGGAACACGTGAAAAGCGTTTACACCACGATTGGCGGCGGCAGCGTGGGCGGTGACCCGTTTGCCCCGCAGGGCGCGGCTGAGGCGCGCAAGGCTTCACTCACCATCATCTTGTCGGAGCGCGGCGTGCGGCCGCGCAAACAGATGGTTGAAGCCAACATCCGCAAGGCGCTGGAGCCCCTGCCCGGCGTGCGCAGCAAGGTTGGCCTGGGCGGTTCCGGTGAAAAATACATCCTGGTGCTCACCGGCTCAGACCCACTGGCGCTGGCCAGCGCCGCGCAAGCGGTCGAGAAAGACCTGCGCACGATCCCCGGCCTGGGCAGCGTGGCCTCCACCGCCAGCCTGATCCGCCCTGAAATAGCCGTGCGCCCGAACATCGCCGCAGCGGCAGACCAGGGCGTGAGCACCGCCGCAATTGCCGAAACCCTGCGCATTGCCACCGCCGGTGATTACGACATCGCGCTGCCCAAGCTCAACCTGGCGCAGCGCCAGGTGCCGATTGTGGTGCGGCTGCAAGAAGACGCCCGCAAAGACCTGAGTGTGCTGGAGCGCCTGGCCGTGCCCGGCGTGCGCGGCCCGGTGATGCTGGCCCAGGTGGCCACACTGGAGATGACCGGCGGCCCGGCGGTGATTGACCGCTACGACCGTACCCGCAATGTGAACTTTGAGATCGAGCTCTCCGGCCTGCCGCTGGGCGACGTAACCGAGCTGGTCAAGGCCCTGCCCGCCATCAAATCATTGCCCCCCAGCGTGAAGGTGGTGGAAGTAGGCGACGCCGAGGTGATGGGTGAGCTTTTTGCCAGCTTCGGCCTGGCCATGCTGACCGGCGTGTTGTGCATCTACATCGTGCTGGTGCTTTTGTTCAAAGATTTTCTGCACCCGGTCACCATCTTGTGTGCCCTGCCACTGGCCTTGGGCGGCGCATTTGTCGGCCTGCTGGTGGCCGACAAGAGCTTTTCAATGCCGTCACTCATCGGCCTCATCATGCTGATGGGCGTGGCCACCAAAAATTCGATTTTGCTGGTCGAATACGCCATCGTCGCCCGCCGCGACCACGGCATGACGCGGCTGGAAGCACTATTGGACGCCTGCCACAAACGCGCCCGCCCCATCATCATGACCACCCTGGCCATGGGCGCCGGCATGATGCCCATCGCCTTCGGCTGGGGAGAGGCCGATTCCAGCTTCCGCAGCCCCATGGCGGTAGCCGTGATTGGCGGACTGATCACCTCCACGCTGTTAAGCCTGCTGGTGGTACCCGCCGTATTCACTTACATTGATGACTTGGAGCACCTGTTCAAGCGGGTGCTTGCCAAGCTGCGGGGGAAGAAGGCATTGGCCGCCCCCGCAGCGCCCGCTCCCTTGCCTGTCGTGCCTGTGGCCTCAACCACGCCGGCCGCCGCAAATTCTTAGGGTCACCAGCCGCTTGCGCTGTTAGTGGCGCAAGGGCCGGCGCAATTGGCCTGGCTACTTTTTGAGCGGAATCACCGTGCCCGCTGGCACCGGCACGGCGGTCACGCTGTTTTGGGGCGAACCTTCAATCAGGCGGTCTGAATACGTCAGGTACACCAGCGTGTTGCGTTTGGCGTCCACCATACGCACCACGCGCAGCTTTTTGAACACCAGCGAA
>JANOWY010000228.1:0-3026 GCA_031418135.1 Rhodoferax sp.
TAGGCTTTGCACAGGCTCTGCACATCCAGCGAACCACCCGCGGCCAGCAGCCCGGGCGCGGCTGAGGCAGCATCCCACGCTTGGCTTACGGGCGGAAAGCTCTCAAAAGGTTTTAAAATATGTATTTTGGTCAATTAATATATAAATAATGTTTATAAATGCTATATATAACATATCTAAATATGCAATTATTTTATTAACTTTTATTTGATTGTTTGCATGATGGTTTCGCTGTGAAAATATTTTTGGTCTATTTGCTAACCCCACCTTCGGACGCTGATGCAATGCAGGTAGAATATGGGCCAGTCGGGGCGTAGCGCAGCCTGGTAGCGCATCTGGTTTGGGACCAGAGGGTCGAAGGTTCGAATCCTTTCGCCCCGACCATTCAATTCAACTCTCCTGTTTCTGTCCGTAGCTCAGTTGGATAGAGCATCAGCCTTCTAAGCTGAGGGTCGGGGGTTCGATCCCCTCCGGACAGGCCAAATTTCAGCTCTAACTGTTGCCAGCATCTGGCTCCTGTGAAATTTGACTCATTTGCCACATTGGCAACGCCTGCCGATTTTTTGAGGCTTGGACGGCGTACTACAAAAAGATACACTTGTAGAGTGACTACCCTAATCACCCGCTGGCTAAATCGCTTTGTCTTGGTTGCGCTCGTGGCGGTAGCGGGCATTCAACCAGTTTTTGCACAGAGCACAGTATTGCTTGGGCAAAATATCTATCAAGCGGTCAATCAGTTCGGAATCACATTAAATAGGAAATGTGAATCTTGCCATTACGCCGCGACACCTACCTTTCCTGCTCCTGCTGATGGTCAGAGCTCGGGACATCCGCAGGCGTCGAACAACTCGCAGAAGCTGATTGACGCTTTCAATGGCGGGTTGATGGTGGGCCAGGCCGGAAATGCCGCTGCAGCGCTTTTGACTGCCACTCAAGCGCATCGGCTGGCCCTCTATATTGGTCAGTACATCCCGCCTGCGCCCACCACTGTGTCGACCCTGACCCCCCGCGAGGTTGCAGTTGGAGCGGGCCTGATCAATCTCTATTCTCTTTTGCCAACCAACGGCACGAGCGGCGTTGCGCCGGATTCCGGGGGTGTGACCACATCAGGTGCAACAAATGGCAGTGTTTCAGCGATTGCCAGCCGCGTAACGACCAGCCCGGCTTCATATGCCTACAACGTTACGTTTACCCCCAATGCCGGGTACTTTGGTGTCGCCCGGTTTGACTACACGGTCAGTAACCCGGCCTCTCCGAGTGGTGTAACTGCCCGAGTCAATTTGAAGGTGATCGGCGTGAGTAGCAGTACGACGCCACCGGTGGGTACAGCAGGGGTTGCGGGTTATTCGCATCAAATCACGATTAATGGTTCGTACACGGGAAACATCACCAAAACGGGCGCTTTGCCGACAGGTGTCAACATGGACACTGCAGGTTTGATTTCTGGCACGCCGGGTATCGGCACTGCGGGCAGCTACCCCATCACGGTAACGGTTCCCGCAACCGTCAATGGTGCGACTGTCAACGTATCGCAAACCATCACGATTCAGATCAAAGGTCTCACTGGCACCAGCCTCAATACCCTGAACGTTACCCAGGGCCAGGCGATGACCCCGTTCACTATCTCGACCAACGGTACGCCCAATGGCACCAATACCGCCACTGGTCTGCCACCTGGCTTGAGCATTGGCACGTTGAACCCGAATGTCGGGAAGATCATTGGTACGCCAACGGTATCGGGTGCGTTTGTCGCGCAGCTGACGGTGCCGACGACTTTGGGCACGGTGGTGCAGAACTTGAACCTGACAGTTGCTTCGGCTGGGCCACCCACTTTATCGCCGACTGTCAATGCGGTTGCGTTGTCTTCCGTTCCCGGCGCGCCAACTGTTGTGGGTACCGTCGGTCAAACCTTGCCCAACAACATTTTGATTTCCGCGAGCAACCCGTCGAATGTGACACCAACCTTTGGTGCGACCGGATTACCTTCCAATTTGCTGAGCAGTACGACTGGCTCAGGCGCGAATACGCAGGGCGTAATCTCTGGCGTACCTGGCGTTAGCGGCGATTTCGCCATCAATATGACCGCCAACTGGAACAACAGTGGAGGGCAGGGTAGTTTGGCCCGCACCATCCGCATAAACCCGAATGCACCCCCGTCGTTCACGAGCTCAGCCAGTGTCACCCAGACAGTGGCACAAACGCTGAACCACACGTTGACGGCATCCAATCCGGTGAATACCTTCACCGTGGCGCCCACTAGCGCCGCATTGCCAACCGGCATGGCCGTCAATCCAACAACTGGCGCTGTAACTGCATCGGCCAACACATTGGCAAGCGGCATCTACCTCTTGCGTTTCAGGGCCACCAATGCATTTAGTTTTTCGGAGCAAGACGTTACGTTCAACATGAATCCGGTGCTTGTCCCCACCATTACGACACCAACGGTGGCGGGGATCATACTGGCATCCGGGCAGGCCATGAGCAGCCTTCAAATGCTGGCGACCAATCCGCCCGTGCTGGGGTTCGCCGTGAATGGCGGCAGCAGCTTGCCTGCTGGCTTGTCGCTCAGTCCCTCTGGCTTGATCACTGGGCTGCCCACGGCCCCGGGTGTTGTGAACACGGTCTTCGTCGCTAACAACGCGGCAGGCAACGGACCAACCTTGCAAGTGCCGTTCACCATTGACGGCATCACCAGCGCAGGCACGTTGAACCTGACGCAAGGGGTGGCGATGGCGACCTATCAGCTGAGCACGGTGGTGGCGGCGACGAGTTACGCGCTCACCTCGGGCAGCCTGCCCACGGGGCTGAACTTCAACACTGTGCTGGGGCAAATCACGGGAACCCCCGGCGTGAGCGGCACCTTCAACGTGAGCCTGCGGGCGGTCACCTCGACGGGCACCTACAACCTGCCCGTCGTGATCAACGTCGCCTCGGCGGGAGTGCCAGTCATCACCAGCACCCCCGTGTTGCCGGTTTCCCCTGCTGTGGCGGGCACGGTGGGCAGTGCCTTTACGTCCACACAAATT
>JANOWY010000229.1:0-1513 GCA_031418135.1 Rhodoferax sp.
GCACAGCGCACGGGTGCCACAACTTATTACCTTGAAGTATTTCCCGTGCCCCTCGCCGAGCTGGGTGGCAAACGCCCGGTATTCGGGCTGAATCCGCTACCCGGCAGGCTCGACGTATTGGTCTCCAGCGAATTGCTCGAAACCGCACGCCAGATCACCAACGGCCTGCCCTCCAACGACCGAACATGGGTCATCACGTCGTCGGCCCGGGCTTTGACAACGCTTGAAAAAATGGAGATGGGCGACGGCAGGCGCGACGACACCCAACTGCTCAAACTGGTGCAAGACAACAGCCGCGCCCACCACGTTATCGACATGGCCCGGCTGACGCGGGAAGCGGGCACGGTGGTTAGCGCCACCATGCTGGGGTGCATCGCGGGCAGTGGTGCGTTGCCGTTTGCCAAAGCGGATTTTGAAGCGGTGCTGGATGAAGGCCCTGCGGGCAACACCCGCGCGCAGGCCAGCCTGCGCGGCTTCAACCTGGGGTATGAGGCTGTCAACCAGCAGCGCCAACAACTGCGTGTGCTGGAGAACTCGCTGGCCATTACCGAACCGGCGCTGGCCCATGCGCAACCGCTAGCACCTTCCGTGGCTGCAGCTTTTCCCACAACCTCCCATGCGCTGCTGAGCCTGGGGATGGCGCGCATGGTGGATTACCAGGGCCAGGATTACGCGGGCCTCTACCTGCAGCGCCTGCAAAAAGTTCTGGCAGCTGAAAAAGCGGCTGACCCCACGGCCGCAAACGCCAGCGCCACGACGCACGAAATGATCCGCTGGCTGGCCTTGTGGATGGCCTTCGACGACATCGTTCGGGTGGCCGACCTGAAGAGCCGTGCCAGCCGCTGGACGCGCGTGGTGGGCGAGGTGAAAGCCAAGCCAGACGATTTGCTCAAACTGTATGACCACTTCAAACCGGGTGCACCTGAATTTGCCGCCCTGTTGCCCCCCGGTTTGGCCAACCGGGTGCTGAATTGGGACAAACGCCGTGTGGCGCAAAGCAAATTGCCCTGGGCGATGCCGCTCAAAGTGGGCACCCACTCGGTGTTGGGCATGTTGTCGCTGCGGCTATTGGCCAGCCTGAAGTGGTTGCGGGTCAGGGGTAGCCGGTTTGCCAACGAGCAGGCCATGATCGACCAGTGGCTGCAGGCGGTGATTGAAGGCACGCAAAAGAACTGGCAGCTTGGCCATGAACTGGCCTTGTGTGGCCGCCTCATCAAGGGGTATGGCGCGACCAATGAACGCGCCAAAGAAAACCTGTTGCACGTTATTCACCACCTGGCGGTTGCCGCGCCGTTCAGCTCCCACCAGGCGCGTGCAGAGGCGATCGCCCAGGTGCGTGAAGCCGCGTTGAAAGACGAAGCCGGTGTGGCGTTCGACAAAGCCCTGGTTCAACATGGTGCCAGCGCCCGGCCCGTTAAAGCGCAGCCGATCCGCTGGGTGAAATCACCACCGGGGCGGGCCAACGCAGCCAACCCACGCTAGTACTCATTGGCTTTTTATTGCCCCGCTTCCT
>JANOWY010000230.1:0-1532 GCA_031418135.1 Rhodoferax sp.
GTGGCCATGACCAGCAGAACACGGTTTTGGCCTTTGACAATGGCTTCCACCGCAGCATTGACAGCATTGCGCTGGTAATAACGCGGCTCTTTGCCGCTGCCGTCATCAAAATACTGCTGCTTGACGACCTGCTCTTGTGCCGGTGTGAGGCCACGCCAAGCCAAATAGCGGCTCCACAGTTCGCTCGCGCTGGGAAAGGCATCCAGACCCAGCGTGGTTTCGAGTTGAACCGATGTGCCGGTTCGGTCATGCAGTACAAAACCCTTGCCGTTGCTGGAAAAGACAAAGGGTATGTCGAGCGTGGCGGCGTAATCCAATGCCTGCTGCATACCGTCGCCCACGGCCTTGAAGTTATGTTTGGCTTCAATCAGTGCGATGGGGAAGTGGCCGATGTACAGCACGTAATCGGCCCGCTTGGCCTTGCCACGGGTGACCAGCTTGCCCCGCACGATGATGCGGCCTGCCGTGAAAGCCACCTGACGGCGAATGGCCGCCTCTTCCCAACCAGCCCGGTACAAAGCGGGCGTGATTAATTTGGCGCTGGTGTCGTCTTCGCTAAGGTTTTTGGGGGTAACCATGGTTTTTGAGGTGCAAACCATTCTAGGCGAGGCCCTTCGCAAAACGCCACTTCAGCCACAATCTGCACCATGACCCTCCACCGCCGCACCTGTGTTCAGGCCCTGCTCTCAAGCGTACTTCCCTTCACGCACCTGACTGCACAGGCGCAAGAAGTGACTGCGGTTGTCACCGATGAAGTATGGCCCGACCCCGCCCGCAACCGCGCCATCCCCGTCAAGATCCGATGGCCCGATGCCACGCAGTTTGCCGGTGTTCGCCCGGTTGTTATTTTTTCGCACGGCTTGGGCGGCACCACGGACGGTGGGGCGGTGTGGGGTGCGGCTTGGGCTGCGGCGGGGTTGGTGGTGTTGCACGTGCAGCACCCCGGCAGCGATTTGGCGGCGGTGCGGGCGGCGGCTTCGAGCTTTCAGGATCAGAAAGGGCTGCAGTCAGTGGCCAATGCCGAGCAGTTCATCGCCCGCCTGCAAGATGTGGTGGTGGTGCTGGACGAACTGGGGCGGCGCCAGACGGCGGGCACGGGGCGCTGGGCGCTGGTACGGCCCACACAGGTGGGCATGAGCGGCCATTCGTTCGGGGCGCAAACCACGCTGGGCATGGCGGGCCAGCGCTTCCCCGGTTATGGCGGGCTGGACGAACCGCGCCTGGCCGCGTTTGCCGCGTTTTCACCCGCTGTGCCTTTGCAGATGCTGGCGCGCCGTTCGTTCGAACCGATCGTGCGGCCGGTGCTCTCCATCACCGGCACGCTGGACAGCGACGTGGTGGGTGTGGGCAACACGCCCGAGCGGCGCTTTCAGGTGTACGGCGCCTTGCCCAAAGGGGTAGGCATGGGCCGCAAGGCGCATCTGGTGCTGCAGGACGCTGACCACATGACCTTTGCCGGGCAAACCGGGCGCGCCGCCGAAATCGTGCCGACACGCAGGGCACGCGCGATTTGCAGGTGGCCCACCATGCGC
>JANOWY010000231.1:0-3627 GCA_031418135.1 Rhodoferax sp.
GGGCGCCACTCAGTCCAACCACGCACGCCAGACGGTAGCCATTGCCGCCAAGATGGGCATGAAGTGCGAGATTTTGCTGGAGGACCGCACGGGTTCCAAGGTTGAGAATTACAAACAGTCGGGTAACGTTTTTCTCGATCACCTGTATGGCGCCAATGTGCAGGAAGTGCCTGGCGGCACTGACATGAATGCCGCCATGGCCAAGCTCGCAGAGGAGTTGCGCGCCAAAGGTCAAAAGCCCTACATCATCCCTGGCGGCGGCTCCAACCCGATCGGTGCCCTGGGTTATGTGGTGTGCGCGTTGGAGTTAACCGACCAGTTCAACAACCAAGGGTTGAACGTCAGTTGCGTGGTTCATGCCACGGGAAGTGCTGGAACGCAGGCGGGTTTGGTTGCCGGTTTTGAGGGCACGCGCAGCCAGATTCCGGTGCTGGGCATTGGCGTACGTGCACCCAAAGAAGCCCAAGAAACCAGCGTTTACAACCTCGCGGTCAAAACCGCAGATCTGTTGGGCGTGCCTGGTAGCGTGAGTCGTGAAAGCGTCAGGGCCAACTGCGACTATGTCGGCGGGGGATATGGCGTTCCCACACCCGGGATGATTGAAGCGTTGACCATGATGGCGCGCCTGGAAGGCATTTTGCTGGATCCGGTTTATTCGGGCAAAGGCATGGCCGGCCTCATTGACTTGTGCCGCAAGGGTCATTTCAAGAAGGGCGAGAACGTTGTCTTCCTGCACACCGGCGGGGCGGTGGCGCTATACGGCTACATGGACGCATTTAGCGGTTTGAAGCCGCTTTGAAGCCTGTCTTGATGAAGATGCGTGCGCCAGATGCAGCGCTGGCGTTTACAAAAACGCTTGTCCCCGGCTTGATGGTGACCGCCTTGGTCGCCATGGCCGCCGCGTTTCTGGGCAGCCATTACAAAGGCTCCATGTTGCTGTTTGCGTTGCTGCTCGGGCTGGCCTTGCATTTTGTCAGTGAAGACAAACGCTGCTCGGCAGGCATACAGTTTGCGTCCAGCACGGTGCTGCGGCTTGGTGTGGCATTGCTCGGTTTGCGGCTCACGATTCACCATGTTGCCACTTTGGGCTGGCAAACCGTGATTGCCTTGATGGTGGCCGTGGGTTTGACGATTGCCCTTGGATTGCTGCTTGCCCGGCTGTTGAAAGTTGAAAGTAGCCTGGGTGTGCTGATAGGGGGCGCTACCGCCATCTGTGGGGCATCGGCAGCCTTGGCTATCTCGAGCGTATTGCCCAAAAGCGCCCACCTTGAGCGCGACACCGCCTTGACGGTAGTGGGCGTCACCACCCTGTCGACCATGGCCATGGTGGTTTATCCGCTCATCACCCGCTGGATGGGTTTTGATTCGGTAACGGCGGGCAAGTTCATAGGGGCAACCATTCATGATGTTGCGCAGGTTGTCGGCGCGGGCTACAGCCTCTCGCAAGAAGCGGGCGATGCGGCCACCATCACCAAACTGATGCGGGTGGCTTTATTGATGCCCGTGTTGGTCGCTGTATCCTTGGTGGTGCGGGCGCGCATCACTGGCACACCGGGATCTGCCGGTGCCGGTGTTGCCTCAAAAACACCACTGCTGCCCTGGTTTACAGTTGCTTTTGTTGCATTGATGCTGATCAACAGTACGGGTTGGGTGCCGGTCCGCATGCAGTCTGGCGCGTCGGATCTGTCGCAAGCATTTTTGGTGCTTGCCATAGCGGGCGTCGGTTTGAAAACCTCTTTGAAAGAGGTCACCCAGCTTGGTTGGAGGCCTGTGGCCATGATTTTTTTGGTCACACTGGGCTTGGCGGTTATGGCCGGTGGCTACTTGATGGCCGTTCACTGACAGGCATTCGAAGGGGTCGCGATCATGATTGGTGTTTTAGGCGGCATGGGTCCGTTGGCAACCGTTGATTTCTTCAGCAAGGTTATTTCTGAAACGCACGCCAACGGCGATGCCGATCACGTGCCATTGCTGATTCAGTCTGACCCGCGCATTGCACCGCGACCAGCGGCGATCCTTGCGCAAGGTCGATCACCGTTGCCTGAGTTGCTGGCCGGACGAGATCGCCTGATTTCTGCTGGCGCCGTGGCTTTGGCCATGCCCTGCAACACTGCACATTTTTGGTATGCCGATTTGCTGGAGGGATGTAGCGTTCCTTTTTTGAGCATTGTGGATGCGAGTGTCAATGAGCTGTCGCAAATTGCTGAGGCGGGGTCAACGATTGGCATCATCGCCACGCGCGCCACACTTGCTGCACAAATTTTTGACCCGGCACTTGCTCGTTCGGGTTACACAGTTCTGTTGCCAGATGACACTGCGATGAATACCTTGGTTTCGCCCGGTATCGAGTATGTCAAGGCTGGCGATACCTTGCGCGGCGGGCAACTCATTGAGCAAGCCGTACAGGCGCTCCTGAATCAAGGCGCACGTGCAGTGGTTTTGGCCTGCACTGAAACCCCTTTGGCGCTTGACGCCATAAAGTCAACCCTCCGTATTCATTGTGTTGACAGCACGGCGGCGCTGGCCCGATGCTGCGTGGCTTGGTGGCAGTCAGAAAAAGCCAAATGAATCCGCCGCTCTTGTTGCCTTTTCAGCGGGAAGGCGCTGGCAATCCGCTGGTTCTGGTGCATGGTTATTTGGGGGGCTCCAGCCAGTGGGACGCTCAGTTGCCCTTGCTGAGTCAGTATTTTGAAGTGGTGACGCTGGATCTGGCTGGATACGGCAAGGCCAGTCAACTGGCTGCCCCCACCGATATGGCTGACCATGCCCGCAACGTACTGGCCACGCTGGATCACCTGGGCATTGAGCGCTTCCATTTGTTGGGGCATTCCATGGGTGGCATGGTGGTGCAAGAAATCACAAGGCTGGCATCTCATCGGGTGAAAAAACTGGTGCTGTATGCCACCGGTCCACTGGGTTGTATTCCAGGTCGTTTTGAGACCATGGCGCGGTCGCGTGAGCGTTTGCGAGAAGACGGCGTACACCGCACGGCCCGGCGAATTTGCGCCACGTGGTTGCTCGACCGCGAGGCTTCACCGGCATTTGAAGCATTGGCTGCGCTCGCTACCCAGGCCAGCGAACAGGCCGCCAGTGCGGGTCTGAGCGCCATGGAGTCCTGGGACGGGCGCGCGCAGCTGGGCCGGATTGAGCAGGCCACCTTGGTCATTTGGGGAGAGCGCGACCGCACCTACAGTTGGTCCCAAATTGAAATGCTGTGGCGCGGTATCCCTGGGGCTTCGCTAGCCGTATTGCCCGCTTGTGCCCACGCTTTGCATTTGGAACGCGCTGCGTTGTTTTGCACCCTTTTGGTTGAATTCCTCGCGCAAGAAGGAAACCCACACCCTGCTGAACACGGGTCATCCAACGGCGCACCAGGCACACTGCACAGTTAGCCGTCCCAAGCTGATACGTACGCCAAGCCACTGGCGCCATTCATTCACAATGATGATCCGTTCCAATCGAAAGGCTCAACATGTCTGATCCGGGCATTCTCGCTCCGCTGACCTCACTTGCCGCTTGCA
Organism: Rhodoferax sp.; assembly: GCA_031418135.1. Lineage (GTDB taxonomy): Bacteria > Pseudomonadota > Gammaproteobacteria > Burkholderiales > Burkholderiaceae_C > JANYCG01. The sequence continues at coordinate 3,522 of JANOWY010000231.1, forward strand.
TTTCAGACGCTTTGCGTCGGCGTGGCGAGACCGTAGGCGTGATCGAAGGATCCGCCGGTGGCTTGGTCTCCGCCGCCTTGCTGGCGATACCCGGCGCATCGGCCTA
>JANOWY010000232.1:0-5344 GCA_031418135.1 Rhodoferax sp.
GAGACTGAATGTCCAAGTTGCCCGGCGTTTTGAATAGCCTTCCCCTGCCCATCATCGGTGCCCCCCTGTTTATCATCAGTACCCCCAAGCTGGTCATTGCCCAGTGCATTGCCGGCGTGGTCGGTTCCATGCCCGCGCTCAACGCCCGCCCGGCTGAACAGCTAGAGCAGTGGCTGATCGAGATCACCGAAACCCTGGCCGCCTGGAACGAAGCCCACCCAGCCACCCCGGCTGCGCCGTTTGCCATCAACCAGATCGTGCACAAAAGCAACGACCGTCTGGCGCACGACCTGGCCATGTGTGTGAAGTACAAGGTGCCCATCATCATCACCAGCCTTGGCGCGCGCGAAGACATCAACGCCGCAGCCCACAGCTATGGCGGTGTGGTGCTGCATGACGTCATCAACAACAAACATGCCCGCAAGGCGATTGAAAAAGGCGCCGATGGCCTGATTGCAGTGGCAGCCGGTGCCGGTGGCCACGCGGGCGTCAAAAGCCCGTTTGCCCTGGTGCAAGAGATTCGCGCTTGGTTCGACGGCCCAATTGCCTTGTCGGGTTCCATCGCCACGGGTGATGCCGTGCTGGCTGCCCAAGCCATGGGGGCCGATTTTGGCTACATCGGCTCGGCCTTCATAGCCACCGAAGAAGCCCGCGCCACCGATGCCCACAAACAGGCCGTGGTGGATGCCAATTCGGACGACATTGTCTACAGCAGCCTGTTCACCGGCGTGCACGGCAATTACCTGGCCCCCAGCATCCGCAACGCCGGTATGGACCCCGACAACTTGCCCCAGGGCGACGTAAAAACCATGAATTTCGCCACGGGTGACGGCGCCAAAGCCAAAGCCTGGAAAGACATTTGGGGTTGTGGCCAGGGCATCAGCGTGATGGAGCAGGTGATGACCACCGCCGAGTACGTGGCCCGCATCAAGCGCGAATACCTGGCCGCGAAAGCGCGTATCGGCGCACGGGATTACGCCTTTGCCTGATACCGCCAGTTGGGCCGGTTTGAAGATGGGCCTGCTGGCCCTCTTAAGCCTGTTCGCGCTGCTGGGGTTGGTGTGGTTATTGTGGCTTGCCCATCGCCGTTCGGGCGATGCAACAGCCGATCGCCAAGAACGGCTGGAGCAGCATCAGGCCACCATGCTGGTGTTAAGCCAGATGACCGCCTCGCAGGCCGCGTTGAAAGCCACCCATGAGCGCAGCGATGAGCGAGTCGATCGGGTCGAGCGTGAGTTGCGCCTGGCCATTGACAACTCGGCCCGCGGCGGCCGGCAAGAACTCACGCAAACCTTTGCCAATTTTCAGCAAACCCTGGTGGCCCAAGGCGCAGAAGCCACCCGAACGCAAAACACCCAGATCGACGCCTTTGGCCAGCAACTCGCCTTGTTGCAAAAGAGTTTGACCGACACGCTCAACGTGCAAATCAGCGGCTTTGGGCAACAACTGGCCGCTTTGCAAAAAAGCCTTTCAGATACGTTAAATGCACAAATCTCGGGCCTGTCTGAAGCCAATGCTCGGCGCTTGAATGAAGTGCGCGAAACGCTGGAGAAACAACTCGCCCAGTTGCAAACCACCAACGCCGCCAAGCTGGAAGAAATGCGGGCAACGGTGGATGAAAAACTGCAAGCCACGCTGCAAACCCGCTTGGGCGAAAGCTTCAAACAAGTGGCCGACAGGCTGGAGCAAGTGCATAAAGGCCTGGGTGAAATGCAAACCCTGGCGCAGGGCGTGGGTGATTTGAAGCATTTGCTCACCAATGTCAAAACCCGCGGCATGTTTGGCGAAGCGCAACTGGCCGCGCTGTTGGAACAGGTTTTTGTACCCGATCAATACGCCGCACAAGTCGCCACCCGGCCCAACAACAAAAACGTGGTCGATTTCGCCATCAAGCTGCCTGGCAAATCCGACAGCGGCCAACCGCTGTGGTTGCCCATCGACGCGAAATTCCCCAACGAAGATTACGAGCGCCTGCTCGATGCGCAAGGCCGCGCCGATGCACCCGCAGCCGAAGCCGCTGGCAAAGCGCTGGAAGGGCGCATCCGGCTCGAGGCCAAATCCATCGCCGAAAAATACATTGAGGCGCCGTTCACCACCGATTTCGCCATTTTGTTCTTGCCCTCGGAAGGCCTGTACGCCGAAGTGCTGCGCCGCCCTGGCCTGATGGAAGCCCTGCAGCGCGACCACCGCATCACCCTGGCCGGGCCCACCACGCTGCTGGCCATGTTGAGCAGCCTGCAAATGGGCTTCAGAACCCTCGCGCTGGAGAAGCGAAGCAGCGAGGTGTGGCAGGTGCTGGGCGCCGTCAAAACCGAATTCGGCAAGTGTGGCGATGTGTTGGCCAAGGTTAAAACCCAGGCGCAAACGGTGCTGAACACGATAGACAGCGCCGAGCAACGTGGCCGCGCGATGGACCGCGCCTTGCGCAAGGTCGATGCGCTGCCCGATGCGCAATCGCAGGCCTTGCTGCCACTGGACAAAATCGCCGACCGCGAGGCAGACGAAGGTTGATGGCGTTGGTGTCCTGGTGCTGAAAACTTTCACCTTGTGCCGCACGGTTTACCGCTTGAAATTTTTTCTTTATCACCCAGGCGCAGATGAGCAACCCGCTTGAACGTTCAGCAGCTTCTGTGCCAACGGGTTTCGTGTTGGCCCGCCTGATTGCCGGCCACATCTGCCTGCACGCCAGCATGGCCGGCCTGCGCATGGCGGCACCCCTGCTGGCGCTGCGCGAAGGCTTCAGCCCGGCGGCGGTGGGTTTTTTACTGGCCTTGTTTGCGCTGACACAGGTTTTTTTGTCGTTGCCAGCGGGCCGGTTTGCCGACCGCAATGGTTTGAAAAGGCCGGTCGGTTTTGCGGTGGTGGCCGCTGTGGGTGGCACGGCTTTGGCCGCGCTGTTTCCGCTATTCCCGGTGTTGTGTTTGAGCGCCATGATGACCGGTGGTGCTACGGGCGTGGCTTCCATCTCGATGCAACGCCATGTGGGCCGTGCGGCGCGCGATCCGGTGGAACTCAAAACCGTGTTCAGTTGGCTGTCGGTGGGGCCTGCGGTTTCCAACTTCATCGGCCCGGTAGCAGCGGGTTTGCTCATCGACCATGTGGGTGTGTGGATGGGCGGCCAGCCGGCCGATTTGAACGGGTTTCGTGGTGCATTTTTGTTTCTGGCCTGCTTGCCCCTGGCCACCTGGTTTTGGGTGCGCCACACTGTAGAAATGCCACCAGTGATTACCCCGGCCAACGCGCCGCCCAAAAAAGCCTGGGATTTGCTGGCCGACCCGCTGATGCGCCGCCTGATGCTCATCAACCTGTTGTTGGCCTCCTGCTGGGACGTGCACACTTTTGTTGTACCCGTGATCGGTCATACAAATGGCTTCAGCGCGTCGGTTATCGGCACTATTTTGGGGGCTTTTGCCATGTCGGCCACGCTGGTGCGGGTGCTCATGCCGATGTTTGCCAGCCGGATCCGCGAATGGGCCGTTTTGTCAGGGGCCATGTTGCTCACGGCCGGCCTTTTTGCGGTGTACCCGTTTCTGAAAACACCCTTGGCGATGGGTTTTTGCTCGGTTTTGTTGGGGCTGGGTTTGGGGTCCGTGCAACCCATGGTGATGAGCACCCTGCACCAAATTACGCCAGAAGCCCGGCAGGGCGAAGCACTGGGCCTGCGCCTGATGGCGATCAACGGGGCCAGCGTGGTGATGCCGATTTTTTTTGGCACGCTGGGCGCGGTAGTAGGTGTGTCGATGGTGTTTTGGGTGGTGGGCGCTGCGGTGGGTTTGGGTGCACGACCGGCTTGGCGGCTGCGGCCACCCGCCCACGGTGGATATGGTTCCCATTCCGGCACGGCTCCTTAGCCCTACAAGGGCACAACGGCAATGGCCTTGACTCTCGCCTCGATTGACTTGCTGCTGCGCGGTGCGGCGGCGGCATTGCTGGTGTTCCAGTTGGCACACCTGGCGGGCAGCAACTTGCCGCGCCTGCACCGTTGGGCGCTGGCGGCATTCTTGGCCTCTGTGCTGGCTTACCTGCTGTGTTCGCGGCCCGACTTTGCCAGCTTCAGTTGGGGCTGGAAGCTACCCGCCCTGGCGTTGTGCCTGATGACCGCACCCCTGTTGTGGCTGGCCATGCGGGTGGTGTTTGACGACCGCTTTGCCGCGTCTTTCACAGTTGGGCTGGGCCTGGCATTGACCTTGGCGCTGGGAGCGCTGGTCGTTGCCGGTGTGGGTGGCCTGCCTGTTAACGTGTTGCATAAAGTGGTGATGATCAGTTTTGTCATGACCACTTTGTGGACTGTGGTGAAAGACTGGCGCAGCGATCTGGTGTCGGCCCGGCGGCTGTTGCGCACATGGGTTGCCGGCAGTCTGGGCGTTTACGTGCTGCTGGTACTGGGATTCGAGCTGGTGTTTGTGCAAAGTGCGGCGCCGCGTTGGCTGGAAGTGCTCAACCTTGCGGGTATTGTGCTGCTGTCGGGCCTGGTTGCCTTGGCTAGCGCGCGCCACACGTTGGATGAATGGTTGGGTTCGCGGCCTCTGCAGCTGGATCAGCCAGTTCAGCCGGGGCAGGTCAATTTACCCCATCCATCCCATCACGCTCAGTCGCCAAAGCCCAGCCCGCTCCCCGGCCTGACACCGTCGCCGCCCGCACTGAACCGCAAGGCCGCGCTGCGCGAACGCCTGCTGCGTGCCATGGGCGAAGGGCGCGCCTATGCGCACGAGGGCCTGACGCTGGCGCAGTTGGCCGGGCAGGTGGAATGCACTCCGGCGCAACTGCGCGAGGCCATCAACCTGCAACTGGGCTACCGCAACTTCAACGATTTTTTGCACCACTACCGGATTGACGAAGCCGCCCAGCGCCTGCTCCGCCAGGATTTGCCCATCTTGAGCATCGCGCTGGATGTGGGTTATGGCTCCATCGGTCCGTTCAACCGGGCCTTCAAGCAGATCAAGGGCGTAACACCCTCTGATTGGCGCACCCAAAAAGCGCCGGTGCCCTGAAAAAGAGTCGATTGCAGCCCTGCAGCCAGAATGTAGCCAGCCCTTGCAACAAATCGGCCAACTGTGCCGACATTTCGGCGAGAGGAAAAACGCCGCAATTCCTACCATTCCTGAACTTCATTGAGCCCGCGCATGCTGTGCGGGGATTTGAAGCCCTACACCCCAGGAAAGGCAGGAATTTATGACGTTTTCAGAACTGGCCCCGCAGTTGCCGGGCATCTTCGTCGGCATCGTGATGGTCGATTTTTTGCGCTATTTCATCGCCGCAGCGCTGGTTTACCTGCTGCTGTGGAAGGTGTTGGGCAGGGCTCTGGCGGGGCGGCGCATCGCCACCCAAGGCCCCAAACCGGGCC
>JANOWY010000233.1:0-1761 GCA_031418135.1 Rhodoferax sp.
GCCACCTGCGCAGCGCCGGCAAATCATCCACAGCCACTACCAACCTCACCGTGATGCTGTGGAAGCTGCCATTGCAGGCCACATTGCGGCGGGGCACCGGGTGATCCATATCGCCTCGCACAGTTTCACACCCGTCCTGAACGGTGTCGCGCGGCGGGCCGATGTGGCCTGGCTGTATGACCCCCGGCGCACGGGTGAAAAAACCTTTGCGGCGGCATGGCTGAAATGCTTTGCAGCGCTTGCGCCCGAGCTGCGCTTGCGACGCAATTACCCTTACCTGGGCCGCGGCGACGGCCTGACCGCGCTGCTGAGAAAACGCTTCCCCGATGACCGATATGTGGGCATTGAGCTGGAGGTGAACCAGCGCTTCGTTGACGCGGGCGGTGCGCCGTGGGCCGAGTTGCAAACAGCGCTTACCGAATCCCTCGTGGCGACCTTGTGAACTTGCGCCAGTCAGCTAAACACAGCGGCCACTTCATCGGCCCAAACCTTGAAGCTCACCAGCGTGTTCACCCCGAAAGTGCTGGCCAGCGCCACATCGCAGGCGTCGCGCCCCCGGGCCATCAAAACGCGGCCAATGCGGGGCGTGTTGTTGCGCGCATCAAAGGTGTACCAGCTGTCACCCAGAAAGGCTTCGAACCAGCCGGCAAAATCCATCGGGCCGGGGATCGGCGGAATCCGGATGTCACCTAGGTAACCGGTGCAATACCGCGCCGGAATGTTCATGCAGCGGCACAGCGCAATCGCCAGGTGGGCGTAATCCCGGCACACCCCCTGGCCTTCGTTGAAGGCCTCCCACGCGGTGCGGGTACGGCGGGCGTGGTGGTAGCCAAACTGGATGCGCTGGTGGACAAAGTCGCAGATGGCCTGCACCCGCCCCCAGCCCGTTGGGCCCGCGCCGAACAGCTGCCAGGCGATTTCAGACAGCTGGTCGGTCTCGCAATAACGGCTGCCCAACAGGTAGACCAAGGTTGATTCAGGTAAATCTTGCACAGCCGTCTGGGTAACCCAGGGGGCCACGGTGTCGGCCACGCCTGAATCCACCAGCAGCGCATCCGTGCTCAGCACCAAACGCCCCGCCGGGGCCACAATGCGGCTGCACCAATTGCCAAAAAGATCGCGGTAAGCCACAACGGGAACCTGCGGGCTGGTGACCAGCACATCCGGACGCACCAGGTGCGGCGCACGCGAGTGATGAATGCTCAGCGCCAGAATCATCGGTGTGGGGGCGGGGCAGTCGTAGGCCATTTCGAAACCCACACGGATGTGCAGGCCGTTCGGTGCGGGCTGTTCGGCGTTCATGGTCATATCGGTGGGGCCTGGTGATTGATGGGGCCGAACCACCATGATGTGCGACGTTTAAGTTGCGGCGTCTAGCCCGATTCGCTCTGATGATAGGCCGCAACCGGAGAGACAATCGGTTCGGTGGCGCACGCAGGCTTTTATTTGCAAGGTCTAACGGGCGCAGGCCAGCCGGGCCGCACGCGCAATGCTGGCTGCATCGACCCCGAAAAATTGGCGCAAGGCCGCACGGGTGTCGCTGCGACCAAAACCGTCGGTGCCCAGGGTGATAAATGGGCGGCCCGCCGGCACGTAGGCACGCACGCTCTCTGGCACGGCGCGCACGTAATCGGTGGCTGCGATGATGGGGCCGCTGCTGTCTGCCAACTGCGATTGAATGAAGGAGAGCGGCTGCGGGGCTGCGCCACCGTCAGCTAGGGTTTGGTGCCGCAGGCCGTCTCGCGCCAGTTCGCTCCAGCT
>JANOWY010000234.1:0-6192 GCA_031418135.1 Rhodoferax sp.
AGTTTGCGCAGCGCCTGGCTCATCAGCCGGGCCTGCAGGCCGGGCAGCGAATCGCCCATTTCGCCTTCCAGCTCGGCTTTGGGGGTGAGCGCCGCGACGGAGTCGATCACGATCAGGTCAACCGCGCCCGAACGCACCAGGCTGTCCACAATCTCCAGCGCCTGCTCGCCGGTATCGGGCTGGCTGATCAGCAGCTCCTGCAAATTCACACCGAGTTTTTGGGCGTACTGGATGTCCAGCGCGTGTTCGGCATCCACAAAGGCGCAGGTGCCAGCCAGTTTTTGCATTTCCGCAATGACCTGCAGGGTCAGCGTGGTTTTGCCAGAAGACTCCGGGCCATAAATTTCGACCACCCGGCCGCGTGGCAGGCCACCCACGCCCAAGGCGATGTCCAGCCCCAGCGAACCAGTGGAAACCACCTGGATGTCTTCAATCACCTCGCCTTCACCCAGGCGCATGATGGTGCCCTTGCCAAATTGTTTTTCAATCTGCAACAAAGCCGCTTGCAGGGCTTTGGCTTTTTCGGAATTGGCGACGAGGCTGGTGCCTTTGACTTGTGCGTCCATGGAAATATCCTTTTTGGTCATTGGGTTATGGTTGTAGAGAGAAAGAAAGAGGTTGGTTCAGCATCTGCTTTTATCAACAGGCTGGATGCTTGAACAGTATCTTAACGTAACTTATTGAAATTGGTAAACAGTATTTTTAGTCAGTTTGATTTACTATTAAATCATGCTAAATTTGCCTCCAACTGAACCGGTTTTGCCCCGCGATGATCGCTGGCGCAAAGCACACCTGGGGTACCTCATGGGTCGCGCCCTGCAACGTTTTGACGACCGGGTGCTCGAGCGCATGGCACAGGACGAAAACGTGCCACTGGCTTTGGCCAACCTGGCGCGACGGCACCAGGTCGGCGCTGCGCACATCCACATCACCCGCCACCTGCCGTTGCCAGGCACGCGGCTCACTGACCTGGCCACCAGCGCCGGCATGACCAAACAGGCCATGGGCAAGCTGGTCGATCAATGCGAGGCCTGGGCGCTGGTGCGTCGCACGGTTGACTCACGCGATGCCCGCGCCAAATGGGTGGCCTTCACCCCGCTGGGTTTAATATGGCTCAAGGCTTTTGAAGATGCAGTCGCCCACACTGAGGCAGAATTGCGCCAGAGTGTCGGCACGGAAATCGCAACCGTGATCGCGATTGGCCTGGAAGCCTACGTAGGGTAACGTTGGGGTAACTTCCGGCAACACAACAAAAAGCACAGGAGACAAACCATGCGTGTATTGATTGCTGAGGACGACCAAGTGCTGGCCGACGGCTTGATGCGGGCCTTGCGCAGCAGCGGCGCAGCGGTAGACCATGTGCCCGATGGTTCACAAGCCGATACCGCGCTGATGACCAACACCGAGTTCGACCTGCTGATCCTGGACCTGGGCTTGCCCAAATTGCACGGGCTCGAAGTGCTCAAGCGCCTGCGCGCCCGCGGTTCCGTGATGCCGGTTTTGATTTTGACGGCCGCTGACAGCGTAGACCAGCGCGTCAAAGGCCTGGATCTCGGGGCCGACGACTACATGGCCAAGCCGTTCAGCCTGCAGGAGCTCGAAGCACGGGCCCGGGCCTTGATGCGCCGAGGTTCGGGCGCTTCCAACAACATGATCAAACACGGGCCCCTGCATTACGACCAGATTGGACGGGTGGCAACACTAGAAGGCAAGATGGTCGACCTCTCGGCACGTGAACTGGGCCTGCTCGAAGTGCTGCTGCAACGCGCCGGTCGGCTGGTCAGCAAAGACCAATTAGTGGAGCGCCTGTGCGAGTGGGGCGATGAGGTCAGCAACAACGCCATCGAGGTCTACATCCACCGACTGCGCAAAAAAATCGAAAAAGGCCCGGTGCGCATCGCCACCGTGCGTGGCCTGGGTTATTGCTTAGAAAAAATCGCGGAATAAACACTGTTGAGCAAAAAACAGCCCCAGTTTCGCCGCCGGGCCGTTCCCAAGGCGAAATGCGGCCCCCTCGGGGGGCAGGAAGCCACACGCAGTGTGCGACTGTGGGGGGGAGGTTTTCGCGCCGGGCCTCCACAAGCGAAAATGCGGCCCCCTCGGGGGGCAGGGACCCACACGCAGTGGGCGACCGTGGGGGCCAGTTAATTGGCGTTTAAGCTCTTCCACCGGGAACAGCGATCGCTGTTTGGTGAAATCCTGGATTGGATGCTCACCCCATTGCTGTTGTTATGGCCGGTGAGTTTGATCCTGACCTGGCTGGTGGCGCAAGGTATTGCCGGCAAGCCGTTCGATCGGGCGCTGGAATACAACGTCAGCGCGCTGGCGCAGTTGGTCACCCTGCAAGGCGGGCGTATGCAGTTCAATCTGCCACAGCCCGCACGTGAACTGCTGCGTGCCGACGACCAGGACACCATTTATTACCAGGTGCTGGGCCTGCGCGGCGAGTTTGTCAGCGGGGAGCGCGATTTGCCGTTGCCGCCCGAAGGCGAAGTGATGGTGGCCGGTGACGTGCGCCTGCGTGATGACGTGCTCAAAGGCACTGACATCAAGGTTGCCTACACCTGGGTCAAAGCAGATCCGAACAAACCGCAATTGGGTCTGGTGCAAGTGGCTGAAACCCTGGAAAAACGCTCCATTCTGGCCACTGAGATCATCAAGGGTGTGATGTTGCCGCAGTTCGTCATCCTGCCACTGGCCGTCTTTTTGATCTGGCTGGCGCTGGCACAGGCCATCAAACCCCTGCATCAGCTGGAGGCACGCATCCGTGCCCGGCGCAGTGACGACATGAGCCCGCTGGACATCCAGGAGATTCCGCTGGAAGTTGCCCCCATGGCGGCATCGGTGAATGACTTGTTGATGCGGCTGAAGGATTCGATCACCACCCAAAAGCGGTTCTTGGCCGATGCCGCCCACCAGCTCAAAACGCCGCTGGCTGGGTTACGCATGCAGGCTGACCTGGCGCTGCGCGAAGGTACCGACACACAGGAGCTGAAAAAATCGCTGCGGCAAATTGGCCGCAGCAGCATCCGCGCGACCCACACGGTAAACCAGTTGTTGGCGCTGGCCCGCGCCGAAGCCAGTGGCAATACCGTCGCTCATGTGACCTGCGATTTGGTCAGCATTTGCAGTGAAGTGATTCAAGACTGCGTGCCGCGGGCGCTGGACAAACACATTGACCTGGGTTTTGAAGGCCCCTCCAATAACGCCAATACCCGGTTGCAAGGCAACCCCACCTTGCTGCAGGAGATGGTTCGAAACCTGATCGACAACGCGATCAACTACACCCCGTCCAGCAGCGCCAAGCCTGGTGTGGTGACGGTTCGCGTCCTGGTTTTGCCACTTGCTGCAGGCAGCAGCGCTTTGCAAATTCAGGTCGAGGATTCAGGCCCTGGCATTCCGGTGCATGAACGCGAAATGGTGCTGGAGCCTTTTTACCGGGTGTTGGGCACCGAAACCGATGGTTCCGGCCTGGGCCTCTCGATCGTCAAGGAAATTGCCGGGCAACACCAAGCACATTTGGTGATCTCGGATGCCCGGCCGGGCCAAACACCTCGCGGCGCCCGGTTCACCATTGAGTTTGCCAACCGGCGACAAGTGCTCTAACGGCGTAGGGCCGCGACCCACAAAGCGGTGGAGCGTGGGGGCCAGCTTTTCCTCATCGACAGCCGCGCAACGCCTTCCCCGCCAACAAGGGCCTGAGTTCGTCTATTTGCGGTTTCATCGCGTCATCTACGGCGGAAAGCCTGAGCAACCAGGCGCGCGATTCGGCTTTCTCCTGCACGACCTTGGCAGTGCGCACGCCGCGCTGGCTCATGGCCACCAATGCCGCGTCGGCTTCTTGCTGGCTGGCAAAACCACCCAAGGAGATACCCGGCTCCAGGGCCGGGTTGCCCAGCGCTTCAAATTTGAGGTTCTTCGCGGCCAGCTCAGCCCGCTTGGCCACCAGCGCCTGGGCATTGGCATATTTGCCCATGTAGACAATCCAGCGGGCGGGCTCCTCAGTCATCATTAGCTCCCACGCGTTGGAGGGCAACGCCGTCTGCAAGGCTTGGCGCACGGCCTGGGCCTGGGCCTCATCCAGCGGCCCGGCCTGCAAGCATTCGGCAGCGCGTGCCGATGCTGTGGCCTCCAGCCGCCGTACTTCATCAGGGCGCAACAGGCGGATCGCCTCTGGCCGAATTTGCTGGCTCAGGCGCTGCGGCTCACCCACCATAGGCGGCACAAAACCATATTCCTTCAGGAAGCCCTGTGACCAAGCGAAAAACGCACCATTGGCCAACAGGAGGAGCAAAAGGATGAACCGCATTGAAGAATCAGTTTGGGTTACAGGCTGGCCGCACACTCACTTGCGAACTGGTGACTTTTTGCACGCCCCCGGAAGTATGCACCAGCAGCGCGCCGGTTTCATCCACACCCCTGGCGCAACCGCTTTGGCCATCGCTCAGATTCACCTGCAAGCCCAACAAACCGTCGCGCTGGGCATAGGCCGTTTGAAATGCGCTGAATCCGTGGGCCTCAAACCGTTTGATCTGCGCCACCATGGGCGGAATCAGGCGGGCCAGCGCCTGGCCGGCATCGATGCCCGGCAGTACCTCTGCCAAACCTGCTGGCGCGGTTTCCATGCCATCTACAGCCGGTGCCACCAGGTTGATGCCAACTCCTACCACCACATACCGGCCTGCAGCCACAAGTGACGCAGGCAGCGCAACCGTTTCGATCAGAATACCGGCCATTTTGCGTTGCGCATGCCAAACATCATTGGGCCATTTGAGACGCAAATCCGGATGCAAGGACTGCACCACGGACAATCCCACAGCCAGCGACAACCCCGACCAATCGGCCGGTGTCAACGGCAAGCCCAGCGAGAACATCAATGCGGTCGGCTTGCCGCTTGCTCCTGCGTCATGCCAAGTGCGCCCCAAGCGCCCACGCCCTCCGGTTTGATGCTCTGCAACCAGCAGGGTTGGCTCGACCGAACCGGCCCTGGCGCGGCGCATCAACTCCGAATTGGTGGAATCGATCTGCGGGAGTATCTCGATGGTGAAGCCCGGCAACCCCGTAACCACCGCCTCCCAAATGGCTTCCGCACCCCAAAGCATGTTGGCTTAGCGCTTGCGTTTGGGAGCCAGCAGCGTGCCACGGCAGTTTTTGGCGCCGCACCAACAGGGGTATTCCGCCTTGAGTTTGGGGGTGTAGCGCTCGTCGATGATCAGACCGTAATCGTAGTTCAGCTCCTCGCCAGCCTGGATATTGCGCAGCGCCTTGATGAAAACGCGGCCGCCTTCTTCGTCGGCTTCGCAGTTGGGGTTGCAGGCATGGTTAATCCAGCGCGAGGAGTTGCCGCCGAACAACGCGTCAATCACGTGTTTTTCGTCGATGTGAAAATAAAACGTATGGTTGGGGTCGGTCGGGTCATGCGGGTGGCGGCGCTGGGCTTCCTTCCAGGTGATGATTTCGCCGACATATTCAATGATGATTTCACCTTCGGCAATATCTTTCACGGCGAAAACGCCATTGCCATGCACGCCGGAGCGGCGGGTCTGGATACGTCGGTTGTCGCCTGGGGCTGGTTTTTTGCTCACGTGGATGTCCTGAAAATAGGGGAAAACGTTGATTTGCCAACCGGTTGGGGCTTGGCTTTTTGAAGCCGCAAAAATTTTGCCGAAAATTTTGGTATGGTGAATTGTGCGTGTGAGCGCGCGTGTACGCAGGTGCGTGCGTGCGCTCACAGGCGTGCGTGCAGGTGCGCGCACGCACGCACCCGCGAGGGACTGAATTGTAGTCACGGCTTTTTGGGATTGAATGGGATCTATGAAAACACTGGTAATCGCTGAAAAACCTTCGGTGGCGCAGGACATCGTGCGTTCACTCACACCGACGGCGGGCAAGTTTGAAAAACACGATGAGCACTTTGAGAACGACACCTATATCGTCACCAGTGCAGTGGGCCATCTGGTCGAAATCGCTGCGCCGGAAGAATTTGATGTCAAACGCGGCAAATGGAGTTTTGCCCACCTGCCGGTCATTCCGCCGCATTTCGACCTCAAGCCGCATGACAAAACCAAAACCCGGTTGAACGCCATCGTCAAACAGGCCAAGCGCAAAGATGTCAACGCCTTTATCAACGCCTGTGACGCGGGGCGCGAGGGCGAGCTGATTTTTCGGCTGATCCAGCAATACAGCAAGGTC
>JANOWY010000235.1:0-3030 GCA_031418135.1 Rhodoferax sp.
TGAGGTCGAGCCCGGCTTGGTGCTGGATCATCTGAACGCCGCGTTGAAGCCCCATGGCCTGTGGTACCCGGTTGATGTCTCAACCAGTGCCCAGGCGACGTTGGGCGGCATGGCGGGCAACAACTCGTGTGGCAGCCGTTCCGTGGCTTATGGCAACATGGTCCACAACGTAACGGGTGCCAAAGCCTGGCTGTCAGATGGCAGCCTGATCAACATGGGGCGTTTTGAGCTTGCCACGGGCCGCGCCAAAGAGATTGGCGAAGGTGTGCGCGCGTTATGCGCCGCCCACAGTGCCGAGATTGACGCTGCCTGGCCCAAAGTGCTGCGCCGTGTCGGGGGCTACAACCTGGACATTTTCCGGCCGCAAAGTGAGCGCCCCTATGCAGAAGATGGCTCGGTCAACCTGGCGCATTTGTTGGTTGGCAGTGAAGGAACATTGGCGCTAACCCAATCACTCACCCTGCGTTTGAGCGAATTGCCGCGCCACAAAGTGCTGGGGGTGGTTAATTTTTCAAGTTTTCAGAAGGCCATGGCATCGGCGCAACACCTGGTGAAGTTGTCGGATCAGCAAGGCGGTTCGTTGACAGCCGTAGAGCTGGTTGACCGCACCATGATCGAACTGGCTTTGCAAAACCCGGCCTTTGCGCCCACCATGCAAAAGGCCTTGATCGGGAAACCCGAGGCCATCTTGTTGGTGGAGTTTGCGGGCAATGACAAAGCGGCCTTGTTGCCCAAGCTCAAACAACTGGTCGAACTGATGGGTGATATGGGTCTGCCCGGCAGTGTGGTCGAGATGCCCGACGAAGGTGCGCAGAAGAACCTCTGGGAAGTGCGCAAGGCCGGCCTGAACATCATGATGAGCCTCAAGGGCGACGGCAAACCGGTCAGTTTTATTGAAGATTGCGCCGTGCCGCTGGAACACCTGGCAGATTACACAGATGCCCTCACGCAGGTGTTTGCCCGGCACGGCTCGCGCGGCACGTGGTACGCCCATGCCTCCGTGGGCACGCTTCATGTGCGGCCCATACTGGATATGCGCCGGGGTGATGCCAACGGCAACAGCGTGGGTGCCGCCAAAATGCGCGCGATTGCCGAAGAAGCCAGCGCCTTGGTACGTCAGTTCAAAGGGGCCTACAGCGGTGAGCACGGCGATGGTTTGTGCCGCGGTGAATGGATTGAGTGGCAGTTTGGCCCGCGTGTCACCGAAGCGTTTGCCCAGATCAAACACATGATGGATCCGCTGAACCTGCTGTGCCCCAACCGCATGGTGAACCCGCCGCGCATGGACGACACCACGCTGATGCGCTTCCCGCCTTCGTATAAGGTCATTCCTATTCAAACAGCTCTGGATTGGCGTGCCTGGGACGTGCAAAACGACCCGGTGACCGAGCAAACTTCTGCACCTGGCACCGGCGGCGACCCAGCCCAGGGTTTTGCCAAAGCGGTGGAGATGTGCAACAACAACGGCCACTGCCGCAAGTTCGATGCCGGCACCATGTGCCCCAGCTACCGCGTGACGCGCGACGAGAAGCATTTGACACGCGGACGGGCCAACACCTTGCGGCTGGCGCTCAGTGGGCAAATTGAGGGCTTGCAGTCGGCCGATGCCATGGCCAGCGAGGAAGTCAAGGAAGCGCTGGCCCTGTGTGTCAGCTGCAAAGGCTGCAAACGCGATTGCCCAACCGGTGTGGACATGGCCAAGATGAAGGTCGAGTTTTTGCACCACTACAAGGCCAAACATGGCTTTACCCTGAGAGACCGGTTGGTTGCCCATTTGCCCGATTACGCGCGTTGGGCGAGTCGCCTGGCCCCGTTGCTGAATTTGCGCGACAAGCTGCCCGGCTTGGCGGCGTTGAGTGAAAGACTGCTGGGTTTTTCGGCTCAGCGCAGCTTGCCGCAATGGCAAACCAGGCATTTTTTCAATACGCCGCAGATGGGCGTCACCCGTGAAGCGCTGCGGGTGGCGGCCAAACCCGTGGTGTTGTTTGTCGATACGTTCAATGGTTATTTTGAATCGCACATTGCAGCAGACGCGCTGAAGGTTTTTACCGAACTGGGTTACACCGTCTACATCGCCAGCAAATTGCAGCCGGATGGCAAGGCTTTGTGTTGTGGCCGCACCTACCTGGCCAGCGGCATGGTGGATGAAGCCAAGGCAAAGGCCAGCGAACTGATTGACAACTTGCTGCCATTGGCCCAACAAGGCATTCCCATTGTGGGACTGGAGCCTTCGTGTTTGTTGACTTTGCGGGATGAAGCCCTGGTGATGGGTTTGGGTGAAAAAGCCCAGACGGTGGCAGACCAAGCCTTGCTGTTTGAAGAATTTCTGGCGCGTGAGCTCCAGGCGGGCCAGCTCGATGCACTCAAAACCAAACTGAAGCCGGTGGCGCAACCGATTTTGTTGCATGGCCATTGCCACCAAAAGGCGTTTGGGGCGGTGAACCCGATACTGGAGGTGCTCAGGCAGATTCCGGGCAGCAGCCCCACGCTGATCGAATCGAGTTGCTGCGGCATGGCCGGCAGCTTTGGTTATGAAGCGGCCCATTTTGAGGTGTCGATGCAGATGGCGGAATTAAGCCTGCTACCCGCCGTGCGCCAGCAGCCCGATGCCATTGTGGTGGCCGACGGCACCAGTTGCCGCCATCAAATACAGGATGGCGCGCAGCGCCAGGCGATGCATGTGGCCAGCCTGTTGGCCAGCCTGTTGTAACGCCCTTCACACCCACTTGTTGTAAACGATAAACCCCAGGTGCTGCGCAACCTGGTCGTACAGCAAACGCCCTGGCGCGTTGGTCTCATGGGTTTGCCAGTAGACCCGCGGTGAGCCATCGCGGCGGGCCGCGTCGTACACGGCGTTGATCAGGGCCCGGCCTACACCCTGCCCGCGGGCGGATTCAAGGGTGAACAGGTCCTGCAAATAACAGTTCGGGGCGATTTGAGTGGTGCTGCGGTGGTAGAGGTAATGCACGGTGCCGACCAACTGGGCATCAAGCTCGGCCACCAGGCCAAAAACGGGTTCATAGGGGTCAA
>JANOWY010000236.1:0-2164 GCA_031418135.1 Rhodoferax sp.
TACAGCGACCAATGGCATCGCGATCACCTGATCAACCCGCGCGACCTGGTGCCGGAATCCAACATGCCCGCCTATCCATGGCTCGACCGGGATCTGGTCGATGCCGCCGCCATGCCCAACCACATGAAAGCCTTGCGCACCGTGGGTGTTCCGTACACCGATGAACAAATCGCCGCTGCAAGCCGCGATGTGCAGGGCAAGACGGAAATGGACGCGTTGATCGCCTACCTGCAAAGTCTGGGGCTGGCACTCAAATAGTCGCGCCTTGCGCAACGACCTGTCGCAATAGCCCTTTACCAACCAACCGAATCTGCACGGGGAAACTCCATGGAACTGGACATCAACACCATTCGGGAAGCCGTCCTACTGGTCAGCTTTGCACTGTATATCGGCATAGTCGGCTGGGCCTGGTCGGCCGACAAAGCGGCTGATTTCAAACAGGCCGCAGAACTTCCGTTCGAGACGGACTGACCCCTCAACACTGGACGCAAAAAAATGAGCGATTTCACCAACGGCTTCTGGTCCATCTACATCGCGGCCATTACCCTGATCGGGATTCTGGCCTGCCTGTGGCTGCTGTGGGGCACCAGCAAGGCCCGCGTTACCCAGCGGGCAGACAACACCACCGGCCACGTGTGGGACGAGGACATTGTGGAGATGAACAATCCGCTGCCACGCTGGTGGGCGGGCCTGTTTGTCTTGACGGTCGTGTTCTCCCTAGGTTACCTCGTGTTGTACCCTGGTCTGGGTACTTTCAAAGGCACGTTGGGCTGGACTTCCGATCAGGAGCACACGCAGGAGGCGGCGCAAATCAATGCCCAAATTGCGCCGCTATATGCACGTTTTGATGCCATGGAACCGCAAGCGTTGGCCAAGGATGCCCAGGCCAGGGCAGTCGGGGAGCGGCTGTTCATGAACAATTGCGCCCAGTGCCACGGGTCAGACGCGGGGGGTTCCAAAGGCATTCCCAACCTGGCTGACAAAGACTGGCTGTATGGCGGCGAGCCTGCCCAAATCCGGGAATCCATTACCAAAGGCCGGGCCGGCAACATGCCACCTCTGGCTGCTGCGGTGGGCACGCCTGACGATGTGAAAAACCTGGCCAACTATGTGTTGAGCCTTTCGGGAAGCCCGCATGATTCGCTGCGGGCGGCGCTGGGCAAACCAAAATTCACCGTGTGTGCGGCTTGCCATGGCAGCACAGGCAAAGGAAATGTCGCTTTGGGCGCACCCAATTTGTCCGATGACATTTGGCTGCACGGTTATGGTGAGGCCAATATTGCGGCCATGGTGAACAACGGCAAAGTCAACCTCATGCCAGCCCAGGCCGACAAAATGTCTGAAGGTCAGATCAAGGTGTTGACGGCTTATGTTTGGGGCCTGTCCAACCGATAGGCATCAGTGAATTTGAACCCGGTTGACACTACAACACGCCGCGTGATTCCGATCACGCCGGTTGGCCCCGCCGGTGGCGCGGGGGCTGACGAGGAATGGGTTTCCCTCTATTCCGGCGAAAAAATCTATCCGCGCAGCGTTTCGGGGCGATTTGCCAAATGGCGCTGGGTGATCGTGTTCATCACGCAGCTGGTGTTTTACGGACTGCCCTGGCTACAGTGGGGCCAACGGCAAATGGTGCTGTTTGACTTGGGCGCCCGCCGGTTTTACATCTTCGACTTGGTACTGTACCCGCAAGACTTCATTTATCTCACGGGGCTGCTCATCATCTCGGCGCTGTCTCTCTTTCTGTTTACAGCGGTGGCGGGGCGCCTGTGGTGTGGATATGCCTGCCCGCAAACGGTTTACACGGAAATCTTTTTGTGGATTGAGCGCAAAACCGAAGGCGACCGCTCGGCCCGCATGCGGCTTGATGCCGGGCCCCTGTCGCTCGAGAAAGTTGGCCGCAAGGGGTTGAAACATGTGATTTGGCTGGCTTTGGCGCTGTGGACAGGCTTCACGTTCGTCGGTTATTTCACTCCCATCCGTGACCTTGCTGCTGAGGTGCAGCATCTGGGTATGGGGCCGTGGGAGATGTTCTGGGTCGGGTTCTACGGCCTGGCCACCTACGGCAACGCAGGGTTCATGCGTGAGCAGGTGTGCAAACACATGTGTCCGTATGCGCGTTTTCAAAGCGCCATGTTTGACAAAGACACCCAGATCGTCACCT
>JANOWY010000237.1:0-9138 GCA_031418135.1 Rhodoferax sp.
CATTCGGAGGTGTCCGTCCAGGCATCCGGTCTATTTCTATAAGGCCGGACTGGCCCTCTGTCGATGGGCCGATTTCTGCGGGAGTGTCACCGCCAGGTGACGCGAATCCGCACCATGAGGCCCAGCGACAGGGGGCCAGTCCGGCCAGCGCAGGTTGCTCAAAAAAACGCGTCGCGGCATCTGCCTTAGGTTTTTTGGCCCCAAAAGACCTCATAAGACCCGAAGAGACCCGAAGAACCCCAACTGGCCCCAGAACCAACCCGATCCGCACTCAGTTCTTGGGTTCAGTAATAAACCCGATTTTCTTCAACCCAGCCTGCTGCGCCGCCGCCATCACTTGCGCCACGCGCTCGTAACGCACGTCTTTGTCGCCCCGAATGTGCACATCAGGCTGCGGGTTTTTGGCGGCCTGCTCTTTCAGCAGCGCGGGTAGCTGCGCATCGTCAATGGGCGCTTCGTTCCAGTAGTAAACACCTTTGGCATCGACCGACAGCCGCACGGTTTGCGGCTTGGCATCTTGCGGCACGTTGGTGGCGCGGGGCAAATCGACGTTGACGGCGTGTTTCATCACCGGGATGGTGATGATGAAAATGATGAGCAGCACCAACATCACGTCCACCAGGGGCGTCATGTTGATCTCGTTCATCACCTCGTCGGTGTTGTCTTGGGTGCCAAAAGCCATGGGTTCTTCTCCTTCGCTTATTTGCCGCTGGAAACCGGCGTGCCCGTCACCCGTGCCCCGGTCACAAAATACGCATGCAAATCGTGGGCGAAGCGGTTCAGTTTGCCCAGCACCGATTTGTTGCCGCGCACCAGGGCGTTGTAGCCCAGCACGGCAGGTATGGCCACGGCCAGGCCCAGGGCGGTCATGATGAGGGCCTCGCCAATCGGGCCGGCCACCTTGTCGATGGTGCTTTGGCCCGACATGCCGATGCTCAAGAGCGCGTGGTAGATGCCCCAAACCGTGCCAAACAGCCCGACAAACGGCGCGGTAGAGCCGACCGAGGCCAGGATGGCCAGCCCGCTTTGAATACGCGCGGTGAACTCGTCAATTTCGTTTTGCAGGCAGCGCGTCACCCAATCGCTCACGTCCAGCGCATGGTGCAGCTGGGCTTTGCTGTTTTGGTGGTGCGTGGTGGCTTCGCGGCCTTGCACGGCGAGCTGGGTGAAGGGGTTGCCGGGCGCGCCTGGTTTTTCGGCGGGCCCGAGGTTTTGCACAGCCGCATCGAAATCGGGCTGGTTCCAGAAGTTGGCGGCTTTGGCGATTTGTTTTTTGTAACGCAGCAAATCGAGCGACTTGATGATGATGACCATCCAGGAGGCCAGCGACATGCCCAAGAGCAGCAGCGCCACGCCACGGGTGATGAGGTCGCCTTGCGACCACAGGTTGGCCAGGCCAAATTGGGATTCCATGGAAATGCTCCTATCGGTACAGAAATGGGAAAAGTTTCAGGCTAATCAAGCTTGAAAATAATCGGCACGATGTGCCACATTGCTTCGGGCACGCCGCCGCGTTTGCCAGGGACGAACCGCCACCGTGCCACACTTTGCAAGGCGGACTGGTCCAGCCGTTCAAAGCCGCTGCTTTGTTTGATGGTGATGTCTTGAACCTTGCCGTCGGTACCCACCAGCACACGAACCAGCACACTGCCTTGTTCATTGAGGCGCTTGCTCATGCCGGGGTAAGGCGGCTTGGGGTTTTGCAGGTAGTCGGCGTCACTAACCGGTGCTTCGACTTTAGGCGGGGGCGGCGGCGCGGGTGGCGCTGCAGGCGCGGGGGCAGGTGTGGTGACCACCGCAGCGGCCACGGGTGGAGGTGGCGGCTGGGGCGTGGTGATGCCTACCGGCGCATTGGGTGCCGGGGTGGGGTCTGCAATGGCGACGGGCTGCGGTGCTGGCGGTGCCACGGCCTGTTTGGCGACGGGTTGTTTGACCAAGGGTGGGGGAGGTGGAGGAGGAGGCGGTACCACTTTGGGCGCAACTGGCTCAATGAATTCGCTCAATATCTGAGCCGGCACGATGATTTCTGCGGCACGGCGCAGCAGGCCGGTTTGCAAGGCCCATACGGCGAGCAGGTGGAAACCCACGACGGCGATGGCGATCAAGGTGTTGCGGGAAGGCATGCGGCGCGGCTCAGGTCACAAAATGGAAGTCAGGCTTGGCAAAGCGGGGGATTAACAGGGCTTCAACATGCAGGTAAAATACGTGTTTATCTATTTTAAAAAAGCAAACTCTAATAAAAATGCCTTTTGTTCATAATAAAGTTGAATTTATTGCTATTTTAATTATATTAAATATGATATATATTTAAATTATAGTTCGTAAAAAATGTAAATAAATAAACAAAAAACAGGCGTTTCAACAGAGACTTGCAGCCCCCGCCATCAGGTATCTGCCCACATGCGCAGCAGGTTATGGTAAGTGCCGGTCAGCGCGGTGGTTTCTGTCGATTCTCCATGCTGTTGGCGCAGCGCCAGCAGGTTCATGTCCAGCTCGTACAGCAAGCGGCGCTGCTCATCGCTGCGCACCATGCTTTCGATCCAGAAAAAACACGCCAGGCGTTCCCCGCTGGTCACCGGTTTGACTTGGTGCAAGCTGGTGCCGGGGTAGATCAGCAAATGCCCAGCCGGCAGTTTGACGGACTGTTCGCCATAGGTATCGGCCAGGCACAGTTCGCCGCCTTGGTAGTCGCCAGGGTCGTTCAGGAACAGGGTGCACGAGATGTCGGTGCGCACGCGCTGGCCCGATTCGGGCATGTAACGCACTGCCCCGTCGATGTGGTTGCCATAGGCATTGGTGGCACCGCTATAGCGGTTCAGCCGGGGCGGGAAGATGCGTTTGGGCAGGGTGGCAGAAAAGAAAGCCGGGCAGCGCTCCAGCCCCTGCAGCACCATCTGCCGGATGGCTCGTGCGGCTGTGCAGTCATGCGGCAATTGCTCGTTGTTTTTGACTTGCCGGGCCTGTTCGCCCGCGCCGGGTTTGCCGTCTGCCCAGTTCACGCCGACCAGCAGTTTGCGGGCTTGGGCGAGTTCGTCTTGGCTGAGGATGTCTTCTAGTGTCAGCAGCATGGTGCTCGTCCGTTTCAGAACTTGGCGCTCAGGCTGACGGCCAAGGTGCGCCCGGCACCCGGAACGTAATGGCCTTGGTACAGGTCTGCCGCGTAATACAAATCGGCCGCATTGTTCAGGTTGACTTTCAGGCTCCAACGGCTGTCAAACTTGTACTCGGCCATCAGGTCGATGGTGCTGTAGGCGGGGGCTTCCCAGGCCTGGTTTTGCGGCGATTGGGCACTTCTGAAGTTGACACCTCCACCAAAACGGAACTGGGGCGTGAGCTGATAGGTGCTCCAAACGGTGCCGCTGTGCACGGGTGAGAGGCCGGGGCGGTCGCCGACGCGGTTGCCGGGGGTGTTTTGCACGCACGCGGCAGGCGCGGGCGGGCAGGGCGCGGCCACATCTACAGCGGCATCCGGCATCCACATGTAGGAGCCATAAATTTCCCACTGTTTGCTTAGCTTGCCGGTGATGTCGAATTCAAACCCGGTGGCGTGGCGTTGGCCGGAGAGCAGCAGTCGGGTGGCGGCGCTGTCGGGGTCGGTATTGCGCTCGTTCGATTTCACCGAGTGGAACAGGGCGTAACGCGTGGTGAACTGTTTGTCGGCGCTGTCGATCTTGGCACCAACCTCGATGTTCACGCTGCTTTCGGGCGGTGTGTTGGCGCTTTGCGCATTGTACGAATACGCGTCACCCGAGGTGTTGAACGAGGTGCCGTAGCTGACGTGGTAAGACTGCAGCGGATCGGGCTGGTACAACACGCCAAGGCGGTGGCTCAGGGCAGAGATGTCCTGGTTGTAGGCGGTGGTGGCTACCGGGCTGGCGGCGGCGGGTATGGCATAGGTGCTGTAGCTGCCGCGCATGTTGTCGTAACGTGCGCCCAGCAGCAGCTTCCAGTCTTTGGCCACCTGGATCAGGTCTTGCGCGTACACGCCGTAACCAATCGCTTGGTAATCATTGCCGGGGCGCTGCACGCGGCTGTCTTCGTTCACGCTGGCGGTGTTGTTGGGGTTGCCGAAGGTGGCCTGAGGTTTGTCGAGTGTTACCCTACCTTGGGCGGCAGTGCGTTCGGCGTAGACGGTTTTTTGTTCTTTCGCAAAATCGTAGCCGGCCACGATTTCATGCTTAAGCCCCAGCGCGCTGAACTTGTTGGTGAAATCACTTTGCAGGTGGGAGGTGTCGACGTCCTGGATTTTCAGCGCGTTGCCCCGGTTGATCAGCGTGTTGGCATTCAGGTTGGCCAGCGACACGGTGGCCGCGTTATAGGCGCGCCCGGCAGCGGCATCTGCTGCCAAGGTGGCGTTGATGGCCACCTGCTGCGCCGCTGTGCCGGCCACCACCGGTTGGGTTCCGGCAAACCGGATGGTGCTGGCATGCTGGTCGCGGGTGAAGCGGCCCTGGCGCACCTGGGTTTGCAGCTCGCTGTCCTGGTCAAACCGGTGGATGTGTTTAAACGCCAGCCAATTGGCGGTGCCGTTATTGCGGTCGCTGGCCAGACCGTAATAGGCACTGGGGTTCACGCCCGGCAGCAAACGGTTGTCTGGCACGGTGGAGCCGGGCAGGGTGGCTCCGGCCGTGGGGGCAAGCCATGGCAGGCCGTAGTTGATGCCGTTTTTGTTGTCCAGCGTATACAGGCTGGCCATGAATTCGTCTTTTTCACCGATGCCCCAGCTGTAGGCGGCAGCCAGGCCTTTTTTATCAACGCTAGAGCCCGCGCCGTTGTTGTCGGCCTTGGTGGCCATGGCGTTCAGGCGCAGCGCCGCGCTTTCGCCGGTTTTGATGTTGAAGTCCCCGGTGACGCGTTTGTAGTTGTAGCTGCCCAGAGTGGTGGTCACCTCATGTTCGGTGATGAGGCGTGGCGTTTTGCTCACCTGGTTGACGGCACCGCCAGTGGATCCCCGGCCAAACAGCATAGAGGCCGAGCCACGCAGCAGCTCGACGCGGTCGTTGTTGAAAGTGTCGCGGTCGTAAAAGGCCGGGTCGCGCATGCCGTCAATAAAGATGTCGCCCGTGGTGGCCAGCGAGAAGCCGCGCAGGCGAATGTCTTCCTCGCCGCCTTCGGCCGCCTGGAAGGTCACGCCAGCGGTGTTTTTCAGAACGTCTTTGATGGTGTCCAGGTTGCGGTCGTCAATGAGTTTTTCAGTCACCACGGTGATGGATTGCGGGATATTGCGCAGTTCCTGGTTGCCTTTGCCAATGGTGCTGGTAGTGGCGCGCACCGAATCTTTGCCCAGCGGCGCTTCCGCTTTTTCGTGCACCTCGACCGGGCGCAGGGTTCTATCGGCATCTGCGGGTGCTTGCTGCGCCATGGCTGACAAGGAACCGGCCAGCAAGATGGCACCCAGGGGCAAGAGGCGGTCGGTGTCGGCGAAGGGGGAGCGTTGCTTCATGGTGCTGTAAACATGTGTGTGGAGGCTTAAGTTTACATGCAAATGCGAATCGTTCTCATTAACATTTTTAAAAATGGGTCTGGAGGGATTGATGGCTTGGCGTTTTTTGTTCCTCTGCTGGGGTGAATTTGTTTTACTTGGCGACGAGCAGCGCCGCAACACCCAGGGCGGCTGCGTACGTGTCCCGCGCCGCGGGTGAGGTTCGTTGAGCTTGCATGAGCAGGAAGAGCTGCGCCCGCCGTATTGGCAAGGCGAACGGCCCTTCAACCGTGGCAGGGACACGGACGCAGCCGCCTTGGGCTGCCTCTTGCGTGTCGTTCCAGAGCCAACTATTTCATCAGTTTGTCCAGCAATCCACCGCGAAACACCCCGGTGGTGCCGGTTTCCACACGGCGGGCCGCCGGGCGGGGTTTGGCGTTGGAGCCGCGCGGCACCAGCTCGGGTTCACCGCCAAAGGCTTCTTGCCCGGGGTCTACCGCGACCTGGGTGCCGTCAATCGCCACCATCACGGCACTGCCTGAATTGACCTTCAGGTAGGTGCCGGCCGGGTCATTGCCCACTGGCTCTTCCGAAACGGCGATTTCAATGTCGGTGCCGCGAATGCCCACCGTGGTGGTGCTGGTTTCAAACGCCACCTCGGTTCGGCGGCTGCTTTTGCTGGAGATGTAACGCAGGCCGCCCTTGATGAGCTTGATGGCCTTTTGCCGCCCCGTTACCGGGCCCTTGAGTTGCAGGGTTTTCATCGCCAGGCGGGAATGCGCCCTCAATGCCAGGCGGGCACCGTCGTCAAACCGCACCAGCGCTTCGCCCTCACCGTCGCTCACGAACTCATCGCCCTCCTGCAAACGTGCGCCAAGCTTGGCCGGCAAGACGGTGTCGCCCCGCTGTATCAAGACCTCGCCTTGCACCGCGACGACACGGGCGGCTTGAGCGGGCAGGCAGCACAGGGCCACCAGGGTCCAGCAAAAGGCCCGCAACACGGAAGGCAGCAGGGAGCGAAAGTTCATGGCGAAACAAGGGTTGAGTCAATGGACGGGGTAAGCGATTGTCAACCCGTCCCAGGCAATGTGCAATGAACACCGGATTCACGTCGATGTCTACTGCCGCCCAGGCTCCTGGTGCGCATTGGCCGGTACTGCGGTGTCTGGCAGCGCTTGAATTGCTTAAACTCGAACCAATGGCTGCCCCGCAACACACATTCACCCGGCTTAGGCTCGCGACGCTGGTGTTGCCTTTGTTTGCCTTGCTGACCGGGTGCGCCGACCTAGGGTATTACCTGCAATCGGTCAACGGGCATATTTCAATGATGGCGGCGACCAAACCCGTCCACCAGTGGGTGGCCGACGAAACCACACCGCAGGCGCTCAAAACCCGGCTGGAACTCACCCAGGCCATCCGCCGGTTTGCCGTGGCCGAGCTGCAATTGCCCAACAACGCCAGTTACACCCGTTACGCCGACCTGAAACGCAGTGCCGTGGTGTGGAACGTGGTGGCGGCACCGGCCCTGTCACTCACCCTCAAAACCTGGTGTTTCCCGGTGGCGGGTTGTGTGGGGTATCGCGGGTATTTTGATGAACAGGCGGCCCGGGCGCTGGCCACAAACCTGCAGGCCGACGGGTTGGAGGTTAGCGTTTACGGCGTGCCGGCCTATTCCACCCTGGGTTGGCTCAACTGGGCCGGGGGCGACCCGTTGTTGAACACCTTCATCCATTACCCGGAAGGGGAACTGGCGCGCTTGCTCATCCACGAGATGACCCACCAAGTGGTTTACGCCAAAGGCGACACTGCGTTCAACGAATCTTTCGCTACCGCAGTAGAGCGCATGGGCGCAGACCTTTGGCTGGCCCGCCTGCCGTCTGGCGCGGCCAAGGCCGACGACGACCGGGCCCGCCTGCGCCGCGTGCAATTCAGGGCACTGACTTCTGCGGCGCGGGCCAGCTTGCAAAAAATCTACAACGAACCGATTGATGAAGCCAAGCCTGCCCCGCAGCAAACCAGCCCATCACCGGCAAGCCAACCACAGGCAACCGAGGCACTGGTAACGCGGCAACTGGCCGCAAAGCAAGGCGTCCTGGATGACTTTCGCGCGGCTTATCGGCAAACCCGTTCGCAGTGGCAGCAAGCCAGCGGTTTGCCTGAGGCCCAGTTTCAGCGTCAGGTGGCCGGGTATGACCAATGGGTGGCGCGGGTCAACAATGCCAGCCTGGGTGCCCAAGCGGCTTATGACGATTGGGTGCCGGCCTTTGAAGCGCTGTTTTTGCACCAAAAAACACAACATTCCGCCGGTAAATCGGGCCAGGCCTGGCAGGCGTTTTATGATGAGGTGCAGCGGCTGGCCGATTTGCCCAAGGCCGAACGCCATGCCCAGTTGAAGCGCTATTTGCCTTGACGGTGCAGTACCCGCCGTTTTTTTAATTGCTTTTGTTGCCCTGTTTCACACCCAACCCCAAGGAGCCGACCGGTGGCCGATATTCACATCGTCAGACAACACAGCCTGGGCCTGCCCGCTGCCCGCAAAATTGCCTACCGCTGGGCCGAGCAGGCCGAAGAGGGTTTGCAAATGCAATGTACTTACGAAGAAGGCAAACAGGCCGATCAGGTGCTTTTTACCCGTTCAGGTGCAGATGGGACGCTGCATGTGACAGCCAGCCAATTTGAACTGCGCGCCAAACTCGGGTTCTTGCTGGGGGCCTTCAAAGGCCGCATTGAGACCGAAATTACCAAAAACCTGGACGCCATGTTGGCCGAGGCGGTTTCGGCCAAAGCGGCTGCTCAACTTGCCGTTAAACCGGCGACCAAATCGCCTGCCAAATCGGCACCAAAAGCCGACCTCAAAACGATCGCCAAAGCGCCTGCCAAAAAAGCCGCCAAAAAATGAGGGGTCATTGGCGTTTGGCGTGTCTTTAACAAGCCTGCAATAGACCGGCAACGGGCCACCACCACGCAGGGCCCCAGCGCGCCCCTGCTGGGGCTGACGCTGCGACTGGCTTAGCTCAGCGAATCGATCAGGTCAATGTATTGCTGTTGCGCATCGGCCTGCGCCGTGCCTTTGAGGCTGTTCCAGGCATCCCACTTGGCGCGGCCCACCATGTCGGCAAACCCCGGCTTTTTGTCGGCGTTGTCGCCCTGGGCACCTTGTTTGTACAGGGCGTAAATCTTCAGCAGGGTGGCGTTGTCTGGGCGCTCGGTCAGGTTTTTGGACGCGGCAGCGGCGGCTTCGAATTTGGATTTCAGGTCGGCCATGGTTTCTCCTCAGGGGTAGTCAAAACGGGATGTGACATCATCTTAATTGGATTCCGTCGGTTCCCGCCTCATTTCAACCCCAATTGCCGCCAAAATAGGGCAAACACCCCAGTGCCGCACAGGCACTGAAAATGATAAAACCGGAGCAACCATGGTCACCAAAATTGTCAAACACAAGGCCGACTCTGCGGCACCGCAAACCCAGGAAGCCGTTGGCGCGATGGATGCAGCATCAGGCCAAACCAAACGCCGGCCTTCGGTGCGTAAATCGGTGCAAGTGACCGCTGAATCAGTAGCTCAAGCAGCGGGCTCGGCCGCAGGCAACGTGCGCAAAAACGTCAGCAACGCGGTAGGCGGCACCTTGGGCCTCTCCGGCGAACGCATGAGCAAGGTAGACACTGCCTGGCTACGCATGGATTCACCCGCCAACCTGATGATGATCGTCGGCGTGT
>JANOWY010000238.1:0-10222 GCA_031418135.1 Rhodoferax sp.
GCATGGCCACGGCCGTGGCCGGCCCGATGCCTGGCAACACGCCAACAGCTGTACCCAGCGCACAACCAACCAAAGCCCACAACAGGTTGACCGGGGTGCCCGCTGTGGCAAAACCCTGCATCAGTGAGTTCCAGATTTCCATCACAGCCACCCCGTTCCTGTGAGGCCCGGCAGGTTGATTGCCAGAAATTGGGTGAACAGCCAAAAAACCGGGGCCGAGATGCACAGGCCCGTCAAGATGTCTTTGCCCCAGGTTGCCGGGCTGGCATCTGCCAGGCCAGAGCGCCGCAAGCCCTGGGCCGCCAGCACAAAACACAGGGTGCAACTGAAGATGAAGCCAATGGTGGTGATCAGGAGCGCATTGAGCAGCAGCCCGGCGGACATCCAGGCAAAACCGCTCCAATTCGGCTGGTGTGCGGCTGATTCCTTTCCTGTTTCACCGTCGGCCTCATCGCCCATTTGCCTGAAACCGCCGGTTCGGGCTTCGTAGACCAAGAACCCGCCACAGACGGCCAATGCCACAGCGACCAGCCACGGCAGAAAATTGGGGCCAACACCTGCATAACCCGCAGCCGACGGGATTGAAACCGCACCAACCGCCAAACCAACCGCAATCAGTAAGACACCGACACCAACCGCAGTCTGCAACAACACAGTGCGCTGCTTTGCGGTTGAATGGGGGGAAACGGGGTTATCTGCCATCTGGGAACTCCTGAGTTTGAATCAATACTGTGCCGGCAGGCATTGACGGTTAACGGCGCAAAAAACAATCTGCCGCTGCCCCGCCGTCAGCCACACCGAAAGCAGGGGTCCTTTTCTCACTTTAAATCATGCCGGATTTGACCATGGTGGCGCGCAAGGACGCAAAGTCATCATCAACGAATTTATCGAAATCAGCACCGGTCAAAACGGCCGGCGTCCAGCCGTTTTTCTCCAGGGCTTCGGACCAAGCCTTGGATTTGGTAGCCTTGACCACGGAATCAACCAGCACTTTACGCTGGGCCGGTGTGATGCCTGAAGCGCCGTACACACCACGCCAGTTGCCGATTTCGACATTGATGCCCTGCTCTTTCAGTGTCGGCACGTCAATACCCTTGAGCCGGGCACTGGAAGTCACGCCAATGGCACGCATTTTTCCGCTGGTGATATGTTCGGAAAACTCGCTGTAGCCGCTGCCACCGACTGTGACATTGCCGCCCAATATTGCCGCCACGGCTTCACCGCCGCCCCTGAAAGCCACATAGTTGATCTTGGCGGCATCGACGCCCACCTCCCGGGCAATCATCGCTGCTGCAATATGCTCAGTGGAACCGCGCGAACCGCCGCCCCATTTCACGCTGCCGGGGTCTTTCTTGAGCTGCTCGACCACATCTTTCATGGTTTTGAAAGGTGAATTGGCGGGCAACACAAACACGTTGTATTCGCTGGTCAAACGGGCCAACGGGGTCAGGGTTGACAAATCAGTTTTGGATTTGCTGGTGATGATGCCACCCAGCATGACTGCACCCATCACCATCATGGCACTGCCATCACCCTTGGCAGAATTAATGAATTGCGCCAGCCCCAAGGCTCCGGCAGCACCACCCTTGTTTTCAAAATTGACCGTATCTGCCACTTTGGCATCCTGCATCGCGCGCGCCAAAGCACGGCCGGTGGTGTCCCAGCCGCCACCCGGATTGGCTGGAATCATCATTTTGATGTTGACCGCCGCTTGGGCGGTCAATGGAAACACACCACTGGCGGCCAATGCAGCCAGGGACTTCAGAAAAATATCACGACGCATAAAAAACTCCTTTGCAACTTCCAGACAGGTTCAAAAATAAAGAACGCTTAATCATGCCTTTGAGACGACTGGTTTTTGCCCCTCCAGCGGAAATAAACGCTAGGGATTACACGTAGCAGCAGGTCAACCGTTGAATCACCTACGATCTCAGGTCAAGGCAATGGCCTGGCCTGGCCTGTTTACAAACCCTTTCCAACATGACGCATAACTTCGAATCTGATCAACCCCCCAACGGCATCGCACCGCGCGCCGACATCCAGCCCCACCCGGTCGCAGGCCCCCTGGCTGGTGTCAAGATACTTGACCTGACAGCCGTATTGATGGGCCCCTCTGCCACCCAAACACTGGCAGCACTGGGTGCCGAGGTTATCAAGATTGAGCCCCCTGAAGGCGACAATGTGCGCAACGTGGGGCCCATGCGCAACCCCGGCATGGGCCATATTTACCTGCACGTTAACAGCGGCAAAAAAAGCGTTGTGCTCGATTTGAAGCAACCAGCCGCCATCGTCGCGCTGCTGCGCCTGGCCGAAACCGCCGATGTGATGGTTTCCAACATTCGGCCCCTGGCCATGAAACGCCTGGGACTGGATTACGAAACCATTAAAAAGCACAACCCCAAAATCATCTATGTGAGCTGCGTCGGCTTTGGTCAAGATGGCCCCTATGCGGCCAAACCCGCCTATGACGACCTGATCCAGGGTGCGGTTGGCCTGCCCTGGCTGATGCAACAATACCGCGGACCCGAGCCGGGTTATGCGCCGGTCACGTTGGCAGACCGGGTAACTGGCTTGCACACCGTTTATGCCATCACAGCCGCGCTGTATGCGCGGGAAAAAACCGGCTTGGGTCAAACTGTTGAAGTGCCGATGTTTGAAGCGTTGACCCAGTTTGTGTTGGGTGACCACATGGCCGGGCACAGCTTCATACCGTCGGTGGGTGAAGGGGGCTACGGACGCCTCATCACGCCCAACCGCCGACCCTACCAAACACAAGACAGCTACTTATGTGTGTTGATCTACAACGACAAGCATTGGCGCAGCTTTTTTTCGGCAATTAGTGCGCCACCGACATTGGCCCTGGATCCGCGCTTTGCCTCGCACACCGAACGCTCTGCGAACATTGATTGGGTATACGGCCAGGTCGCCGACATCATGCTGACCCGCACGACCCAGCAATGGCGGGCCCTGCTGGATGCAGCAGACATTCCCAACATGCCGATCAATTCGCCCGAAGAACTGCTGCAAGACCCGCATTTGGCAGCAGTAGGCTTCTTTCCCGAAATCGACCACCCCAGTGAAGGGAAAATACACACCATGCGCACACCTACCCGTTATTCAGCAACCCCCTGCTCGGCACCCGATCCGGCACCCACCTTGGGCCAGCACACCCAAGAGGTGCTCCAGTTTGCTGGATTCAGTTTGGACGAAGTAGCGGTAATTGCCGGCAAGCCCGATGGCGGGCTGGGCTGATTTTCAATAAGAGTGAAGGGGTGGCTTGGCTCTAATCAAGCGCCAGTCAAACACCCATCAAGTGCCGATCTAGTGCTTGCGAGCTTATGCAGGCTGGAACCCAGCATTTACGGACGATTAGTCAGGCTTGGGCGGCTTGCCATTTCGCCGCCATTCACTGTAAATTTTGTTGCCACGCTTCATGTCACGGGCCGCCCTGCGGGCCAGCTGATGGCGCCTGATTTGCCAAATCACGGCCACCAAAAACGGCAAACCGATCACCAGCAACAGCCCGAAAATAACTTGTAATTCTGAAGTCACGACGACAGATTTTATCGATTCCCAATGAAAAAGCCCACTATCTAAGCAACAGCGGGCTTTTTCATTGAAACTTGGGGTGGCTGATGGGGCTCGAACCCACGACAACAGGAATCACAATCCTGGACTCTACCAACTGAGCTACAGCCACCGCAAGGGATGAATTATAACGCGGCCTCTTATGAACCCGCCGTCGCGATTTCCGCAAGGCTGGACCGAGGTGGTTTTTTAACCAAAATGCTGGCTTTGAATTTTTCTTTTAGCCCATTGAAATAGGCTTGGCTTTCAGCTGCACTCCATCCGGCAGAATATTGTTGCCGTTCTTGCAGAGCCACCGCGTCATCGGGCTTGGCACGTCCCACGACCGCATTAATTTTGGCCACAGCGGAACCTTGCGTGCCCAAGTCAACGATCACCAATGTCGGCAATTGAGTGGTTTGTGCCTTCAGCACTGCTTCAACCACCTGCACCGGCACATTGGCAGTTTGGTCACGCGAAACTGTGACTGGAGCCGGGAAATTGGCTGCGGACAAGTTGGTTTTCCAGGTGGCAATTTTTTCAGCGCTGTCTTTTTTGGCCAGTTCCAGCGCCCGTTGCGCAATCAGGCGCTCCCGCACTTGGGCACCCACCTCGGCGAACGGCCGGGTTGCCGCTGGCTGGTGCTTTACAACCCGGGCTGAGACCATTTGATTAACCGCCGTTTCGACGGCCTCGGTGTTGCGCTTTTTCTCCAGTGAATCGGAACCAAACAAGGCCGCCAGCAACTTGGCGTTCGTCAGCGGCCCCAGCGCAGGCACGCCTGGTGCGGCACCCATCGGGCCTTTGCGGGTCACACCCATGGCTGTTTGCAACGGGAGTTTAAGCTTGTCAGCCGTGGGCTTGAGGCTGTCCGCTTGCTCATACACACCGTTGGTGAACTGATCCGCCAGTTCTGCATATTTGGTTTTGGCTTGTTGGGTTTTCAGGTCTGCCTCCAGCGTGGCGCGTGACTCTTCAAACGATTTTGTTTTGGCCTCTTTGATATCGGTCAACCGAATGATGTGAAAACCAAAGTCGGATTCCACCACGTCACTGATGTCACCCTTTTTCAACGCATAGGCCGCATCTTCAAAGGGTCTGACCATGGAACCACGCGAGAAAAAATCGAGATCACCGCCGCGTTCGGCAGACCCCGGATCTTGCGAGTTCTTTTTGGCCAACTCGGCAAACGCATCGGGTGTCTTGAGCAGGGTTTCGCGCAAGGCCACTGCCTTGGCACGGGCTTTGGCCTTCTCATCGGCACTGCCACCCTTGGGGGCGTTGATCAGAATATGGCTGGCCCGCCGCTCTTCGGCACCGGCAAGGCGTGCAAGGTTCTGCTCGTAGTAAGTCCTCAAGTCGCTCTCATTGAGCGAAATGGTTTTTTTGATCCCCTCCAGATCAAGCACCAGGTATTCGATGTCAGCTGTCTCCTGCGCTTTGAAGAGAGCCTGGTTGTCTTTGTAAAAGGCCTGAAGTTCGGCATCGGTAGGCGCCACCTTGCCTTGGTAAGCCGAAGGCGCAAACAAGACAAATTGAATATCCCGCTTGCCAAAGAAAGCATTGAGCGACACATCCGCCTGGCCGGCACCAGCAAACCCTGTCGACTGAATGGCCTGTTCAACTTGCCTGACAGACAAATCCCGGCGGACGCGCGCTTCAAAGCCCTCCGGTGTCAACCCTTGGCCGGCCGCCAACTGGCGGTAACGCTCCATGTCAATCGCACCATCCGCCTTGCGTAACGACGCAATCGTCTGATCCTGCTGCAATTCACGGGCCAAACGGGAATCACTGGCCTGCAAGTGGAACTTGTCTACCGCCTGGTTCAGCACTTGGTCTCGCACAAGGCGCTCCAGCGTCGCATATTTGGCCTCGGGTGAGTCCAGCATCTTGACATCGATCGTTGGCATTTGGGCACGGATGCGCTCGATCTGGTTCTTGTGCGCGTTGTCCCATTCTTGCTGTGTGATTTCACGATCACCCACACGGG
The DNA here is from genome assembly GCA_031418135.1 of Rhodoferax sp. GTDB lineage: Bacteria > Pseudomonadota > Gammaproteobacteria > Burkholderiales > Burkholderiaceae_C > JANYCG01. The sequence continues at coordinate 5,558 of JANOWY010000238.1, forward strand.
CAACCGCGTCACCCTTCTCGCGAAATTTGGTGTATCCGTCAATTCCGAAAAGAATAAAAGACGGGATGATCAACAAGAACATCAGGAACATCATGATCTTGGTGTGCTTGCGGACGAATTCAAACATGGAAATACCTTTGCTCTATTCTGACTAACAGGGCTAACCGGGCCAACCCATCAGGCCATTCGCGCCTTACGGGCCAATCAACAAAAAAGGCGAACCGCCGGTTCGCCTTCGCTGGTGTGGTGGGTGCTGACGGTCTCGAACCGCCGACCTACGCCTTGTAAGGGCGCCGCTCTACCAACTGAGCTAAGCACCCCACACGCTATTCAATTCCAGTCATGTCAGTTCAGGGCATCTTTCAATGCCTTGCCCGGACGGAACTTTGGCACCTTGGCAGCCTTGATTTTAATCGCAGCGCCGGTGCGTGGATTACGGCCGATACGGGCCGCACGTTTTCCCACGGTAAAGGTGCCGAAACCTACCAAAGACACCGTTCCGCTCTTTTTCAGCGTGATCTTGATGGCGCTGATCGCCGATTCGAGCGAGCGGGTCGCAGCTGCCTTTGAAATATCGGCGTGTTTGGCAATGTGCTCAATCAGTTCTGTTTTGTTCACTTGGAACCCCTTTTCTTGGAGGAAGCCTTATAGGAGGCGTTTACAGGTTGTCTCATTATTGACCCATTTGCTTGGCAGCGCGGATGGCGCACCGGGCGGCTTCAGAAAGCGGGTTTGGTCTTTTCGTGCAGACATTTCCAAAACGGTCAAATCTGCGGCGAGGGTGGATTCTAGACTGAATCATTTGTGCAAATGCCCCGGGTTTGCAGCAATTTTTAGACTGCGCAGTGGAAAATTATTCGTCAAATTCCGGTCAAAAATCCGGCCCGCCACTTGACAACCCGGCCAGCGCCTACCCTAAAGCGCTGAAGCAATGGCTTTGCCAACATCCTCCGTCCCGGCATTGCCACCGATGTCTGCCGTACGCGGCGCACCGCTGCCGGGTGTGAGTACCTTTTCAATCGCCGCCAAAACTGCATCATGCGCAGCTTTGTAGCCCAGAAATTCCAGCATCATCGCGCCACACCAGATCTGGCCAATCGGGTTGGCGATTCCCTTGCCGGCAATATCGGGTGCCGAGCCGTGCACGGGTTCGAACAGGGAGGGGAACTTGCGCTCGGGGTTCAAATTGGCGCTGGGCGCAATGCCAATGGTGCCGGTACAGGCCGGACCCAGGTCGCTCAAAATATCGCCAAACAAGTTGCTGGCCACCACCACATCGAAAAAATCGGGGCGCTGGACAAAATGGGCGGTCAGAATGTCGATGTGGAACTTGTCTTGCCGAATGTCCGGATACCGTCTGGCCATTTCTGCGACCCGTTCGTCCCAATAAGGCATGGTGATCGCAATGCCATTGGATTTGGTAGCGCTGGTCAAGTGCTTTTTGGGACGCGACTGGGCCAAATCAAAAGCAAACTTCAAGATACGGTCGACACCAAACCTCGACATCACGGTTTCTTGCATCACGATTTCACGCTCCGTTCCGGGATACATGCGCCCGCCAATACTGGAGTATTCGCCTTCGGTGTTTTCACGCACAATGTACATGTCGATTTCGCCTGGCAGGCGGGCCGAGCCGTCTCGCCGCACCACAGGGGCAATGATGCCGGGCATAAGCCGCGCCGGGCGTAAGTTCACATACTGGTCAAATTCGCGGCGGAACAAAAGCAGTGAACCCCATAGAGAGGTGTGATCGGCAATTTTGTCAGGCCAACCCACGGCGCCGAAGTAGATGGCATCGTGACCACCCACCAATTCCTTCCAGTTGTCGGGCATCATCTTGCCGTGTTTTTCGAAATAGTCCCAGCTTGAAAAGTCGAAGTGGTCAAACTGCAGATCAATGCCGAACTTGCTGGCAGCAACCTCCATCACGCGTACCCCTTCGGGCATGGTCTCTTTGCCGATTCCATCACCGGGAATCACGGCAATGCGTTTTTTGCTCATGTCAATATTTCCTCAAAGTTACGCAAATTAACCAACAGCGTCACCCTTCGGGCTTCGCACCACCAGGCTGACACCCACAGCTGTGATCAGCGTGCCCAATACCGTGACCACGGTAATCGTCTCGTCAAATAACAGCCAGGCGATCACCGCCGTCACCGGCGGCACCATGTACATCAAGCTCGTGACCGCGGCGGCAGCACCACGTTGGATCAGCAGGTACAGCAATGAACTGCCGCCCAGTGTCAACGCCAGCACGGACCAAGCCATGGCACTCGCCAGTTGCAGGTTCCATTGCATTGCTTCGGTTTCCAGCATGGCCAAGGGCAGCGTCACCAAAAATGCGGCCCCCAGTTGAACAAAACTGGCCGTTCGCACATCACAGGGCGCTACATATCGTTTTTGGTACAAGGTGCCGATGGTGATGCCAGCCAATGCCAGCAAGGCGATGGACAGGTTCAGCCAATCGGCCTCGCCACCCACGCCAAATTTGCGCGACACCACCATCACCAAGCCCAGCAGACCCAGCAGCAAACCCCACCACTGCCGGCGTGTCACCGCCGTACCCGTACCAGCCAGCCAAAAAGCGGTTAACACCGGCTGCAAACCGACAATCAGGGATGACAGGCCCGACCCCATGCCCAGCTTGATGGCCGACCAAACACCACCGAGGTAAAAAGCCTGCATCAAAACGCCGGTAACCGCCAAGTGCTGCCACTGACGGCGACCCAGCGGCCACTTGACGCGGGCCAACCAGATCCAGGATAAAAAGCACAGCATTGACAATAAGAACCGGGCCACCAGGAACTTCATTGGCGGTGAATGGGGCATGCCATACCGGGCCACGATAAAACCGGTGCTCCAGATCATCACGAACACCACCGGCATGGCCTTGATCAAGGCATTTTGACGCTCAGAATTCACCTGCCCGCGGCCCCGGCTCTGTTCATTTTTGAATGACGTTTCAATTTACTTTTTAACGCGGGCCCGAATTTCGGGCAACGCCTTCTGCAGGTAATAAATCATTGACCAAACGGTGAGTATGGCGGCAATCCAGATCAGCCAGGTACCCCAGAGGTGCGTGTCAATGAGCCCAAACAAGCGGCCATCAAACAGCAAAAACGGAATAGCCACCATCTGAACCACCGTTTTGAGTTTGCCGATCATGTGGACCGCGACGCTGCGCGAGGCACCGATCTGCGCCATCCATTCGCGCAAGGCTGAAATCGCGATCTCGCGCCCGATGATGATGAGCGCCACAAAAACATCTGCGCGTTGCAAGTGCACCAGCACCAGCACGCTGGCGCACACCAAAAATTTGTCGGCTACCGGGTCCAGAAACGCGCCAAAAGCAGAGGTTTGATTGAGTTTGCGGGCCAGGTAACCATCCAGCCAGTCGGTCAGGGCAAACACAACGAACAGCACTGTCGCAACCAGGTTTTGCGTGGCGGGTGCCAAACCCACATAGAACACGGCCAGGATCAGGGGAATCGCAAAAATGCGGGCCCAGGTCATGAGGGTTGGAATGGTCAAAAACATGGCTTTATTGTGGCACGCCCGCCGCAGCAACCCGTCAATGCAAGGCCCGATAAATCTCTTCGGCCAGTTCTTTTGAAATGCCATCGACGGTAGCGATGTCTTGTGCACTGGCCAGACCCACGCCACGGGCACCGCCAAACCGTTGCAACAGTTTGGCGCGTCGCTTTGGCCCAATGCCCGCAATATCTTCCAGCTTGCTGCCACCCACCCGCACCTTGGCACGCGCCGCCCGCATACCGGTGATGGCGAAACGGTGCGCTTCGTCGCGGATTTGCGCCACCAGCATCAGCGCGGCGGAGTCCTTGCCCAAATAGACCTTTTCGCGCCCGTCGGCGAACACCAGTTCTTCCAGGCCCACCTTGCGGCCCTCCCCTTTTTCGACACCCACGATCAGCGACACGTCCAACCCCAGGCTTTCAAATACGTCGCGCGCCTGCGAGACCTGGCCCTTGCCGCCATCCACCAGCACCAGATGGGGTAGCTTGCCGGTTCCGGCGGGCACGCTGCCGGTGGTTTTTGCCTGGGCCAGGGCCTCAGCCAACTTGCCATACCGGCGCAGCAATACTTGGCGCATGGCGGCATAGTCGTCGCCGGGTGTGATGTCGTCAATGTTGTACCGGCGGTACTCGGCGTTTTGCATTTTGTGGTGATGAAACACAACGCACGAAGCCTGGGTGTTTTCACCGGCGGTGTGGGAGATGTCAAAACACTCTACGCGCAGCTCATCCAGCGGGTTTTGCCCTGCGCCGCTGGCCGCAACGGGCAAGGCATCCAGCGTCATGTCCAGCGCCTCTGCCAGGGCACGCGTGCGGGCCTGCTGTGAGCCTTCTTCAGACAACAAACGGGCCAACTGAAGATCGGCGTTGGTTTGGGCCATGTCCAGCCAGGCGCGGCGTTGTTCACGCGGTTGATGCACAGCGCTGACTTTCACGCCTGATTGCAGCGTTAGCGCCGCAACCAGGGCACGGCTGATGCGTTCGCCGGTGATCAATGACGGGGGCACGGCGATATCGATGTAGTGCTGCGCCACAAAGGCCTCGAGCACCTGGACTTCAACTGATTTGCCAGGTACGTTCAGCTCGTCATCGTCCCGAAAGACCGCGCTGGCTTCTTCCACATGGGTCGGGA
>JANOWY010000239.1:0-20902 GCA_031418135.1 Rhodoferax sp.
ACTGCATCGGCCAAACCCATCAGGGTGCGGGCGTTCAACAGGTAGGTTGATGCCGTCATGGCAGCCAGCGGGTTGCCCGCCCAGGCATCAGAAGCAAATCGCTTGTCCGCTTGTTTGGCCGTGCCACTTAGGCTGTGGGTCCACAGGTCTGTTGCATCTTGCAGGTATTGCTGCTGCAAAGCCTGCAGCTTTTCGGGTGCAAACCGCAAACTCGGCAAACTGCCTGGCGCAGCACCCGTGCTCGTTCCCAGCCCCGCAGCGCCCATCATTTTTTCAGCGGCGGTACGTAATGGGCCCAGATCAGTTGTCTGGAAAGACTGCAAGGCCTTGCCCCAGCTGTCGGCAAAAGTCTGTTGCAGTTCTTGGGCAGATTTCGCCCAAAATTCAGGGGTATGCTGATTCATGTTGTCTCCTCGCGCACTCGTTGTTGCGGAATGGTTTTTAGCCAGATTTTTCGAACGCAAAACCGTCGAACTGGTATAAACCCTAGTATCGCCGATTTTTCTTTCACGCAAATGACATCTTTCAAATAAGCATATGTATATCGTACCGATTGCTTGGCTATATGTAGCCTTCATGATGGCTGTGGCCGAAGCCACCAACAGCACAGGTTCTGTGCTTGGCGCAGTAGTCACGTTTGTACTCTATGGCTTGGTACCTGTGCTACTGGTGGTTTACCTCATGGGGACGCCTGCACGCAAGCGGGCCATCAAGGCGAGGGAGATTAAAGAGATGCAGGAGATGGGGCAGCACCAGCAAGCCGCCGCGAGCGGTGCCCCAGCCCGGGAAGGCGATTGGGAACAAAACCCTGGCCAGCCTGTGGCGGCTTCAGCCGCAGCGACAGGCTCATTCGAGCCAGATGCTGGCGGCCATTCGGCCACTTCCGCCCAAGGCAAGCGCATCACGCCGGTGCGAAAAGAAGCGTGACGGATTGGCCACGGTGCACCAGGCCGGGCTGCCATTGTTGCCAAAAATTTGCGTCACGCCCAAGGCCTGCAAACGTTGCCGTGTCAGGCCCTGTAAATCGGCCAGCCACTTGCCCTGCCCCTGGGGTGCAAAAAAGGCCGCGGTTGCCGGATTGGGGCCCACAAACGCTTGCCGAACCTCGTCACCCACTTCGAAAGCCGCTGAGCCAATGCAGGGCCCCAGCCAGACCAGGGTATCGCGGGCAATGGCAGCCCGGTTGTTTTGTTCGCCCTCACCCAATGCCAGCGTGATGAACTCAAAGAAGCAGGTTTCCAGCACGCCAACCGGGCCAGAACCCGTGGCCACGCCGGCCAAGCCGCGCCAACCCGCGTGTGCGGCTGCTACCACAGTACCTGCAAGGTTGGCCCACAACACCGGCAAGCAATCAGCCACCATGATGGTGCAGGCCACGCCGGGTTGACGCGTAACGCAGGCATCCGCTACCGTGCCATCGGGTGTGCCATTGGTCAGGTGGACCACATCGTACTGATGCATCTGGTTCAAAAAAATGGGTTTAACACCGATTTGCCGGGCAAAGTTGGAACGATTGGCTACCACATCGCCCGCAGCGTCGCCAACGTGGTCGCCCAAATTCAATTGCTCAAATGGCACTTGGGAAACCCCACCCATCCGGGTGCTGCACACCGCGCCAATCCAGGGGGGGACTGGCCAGCCTGGCGTGATCCAGTCGGCGTTCATGTTCGTTGAGGGGCGGCTCAAGGCTCTGCATCAGGGCAGTTGGACGGCTGTGCTTGCACAAATGCATCCAGCTTCATGCAGGCGTCAAACGCCGCCATCGTGCGTGGCAAACCATCCAGATTGGTTTTGAAACGCTGGGCGTTGAAGATTTGCGGCACCAGGCAACAGTCAGCCAGCCCCGGTGCGCTTCCAAAACAATAGCTAGCAGTTCCTTCACCACCTTGAACAGGGGCCAGTTGCCTTTCAAAACTTTCCAGGCCCTCGCGCACCCAATGGCGGTACCAGGTGTTTTTGGCCTCTTCATCCACACCCATGGTTTTGGTCAGGTATTTCAACACCCGCAGGTTGTTGAGCGGGTGAATTTCACAGGCGATGGACTGGGCCAAGGCACGCACCTGAGCGCGCGCCACGGCACCTTCGGGCACCAGCCTCACCTGGGGATGCGTTTCGTCCAGGTACTCAATGATGGCCAGAGACTGCGACAGCCGCTGGCCGCCTACCTCCAGCAGCGGCACCAGGTTGTCAGCCGAAAGTGCCGAAAAATCTGCCTTCCTGTGGTCACCCTTGGCAATGTGCACGGGGACATATTCATACGCCAGGCCTTTGAGGTTGAGTGCAATCCGCACCCGAAAGGAAGCACTGGAACGAAAGTAGCTGTAGAGTTTCATGGGCGCAATATACCGAATTGCGCGAGGCCCAGCCGCTCAGGCCATCGGGTGCATTGATGCCATCAGGCCAACAGTGCGTCGGCCTTGGCATGCGCTGCCAGCGTTTGCATACAGGCGCGGGCCGCTTCGCCACCCTTGACAACAAAGTGGTCCAAAAAGTATTTGTGGTGTTCTTTGGATTCGTGGAAATTCAACGGTGTCAGCACCACAGAGAACACCGGCACACCCGTATCGAGTTGCACCTGCATCAAGCCGCTGACCACCGCGTCTGCCACAAACTCATGGCGGTAAATGCCGCCATTCACCACAAAACCGCAGGCTACCACCGCCGCATATCGGCCCGAGCGGGCCATTTTTTGTGCCAGCAAGGGCAGCTCAAAAGCACCAGGCACTTCCAGAACGTCCACCATTTTGGGCGACAGGCCTTGACGCTTGATTTCCGCCAAAAACGCATCGCGCCCCTGGGTGACGATGTCGCTGTGCCAACTGGATTGCAAAAATGCCAGGCGGGGCGCTTTGGCAGCGGCGGTTTTTTTTGAAGGTGCAGATGTCGGGCTCATGGCGATGTCCTGGGGCCAAAGTAAAACCCCGCAGGTGATGCCGCAGGGCCAAAATATTCTAGGCGCGTGCGCTGCACCGGCCGCGCCTATCAGTCGCCATCGTGTCAACCGGCGCGTTCCCGTGTTTCAATGGTGGCATGACCCATACCCAACCAACCGGCCAGCCGGTTTCCATCCTGATGCTCGGTGCCAGCGGCGCAGTCGGCGGGGCCGCACTGAAAACGCTCACCAACCACCCTCAAGTAGAACGGCTCACTTTGCTTGTCAGGCGCAACCTTCCGGGCCTGAAATCGCCCAAAACACAGCAGCACATCGTCAATGTGTTCGACCCCGCCAGTTATCAACACCTGCTGGCCGGGCACGATGCCGCCATTTGTACCTTCGGCGTGGGGGAATCCAGCAAGGTGAGCGATGAGGAATTTATCCGTGTCGACAAAACAGCCGTGCTGGCTTTTGCCACAGCCTGCAAAACGGCCGGTGTGAAGCATTTTGAACTGCTCAGCGCCGTGGCTTCCAACCCCCAATCGCCGTCGTTTTATTTGCGTATCAAAGGTGAACTGAATCAGGCGCTGGCGGCAATGAAATTTGAGCGCCTCAGCCTGTTCCAGCCGTCGATGATCCTCACCCCGACCAACCGGTACGGCGTGCTGCAGGGCATCACCTTGGCAGTTTGGCCCAAACTCCAGCCCCTGTTGGGAGGGCCTTTACGCAAATACCGGGGCATTGCGGTCGAGAAACTCGGCGCGGCGATGGCGAACAACCTGTTCACCCCAGGCGCAGGTATGAAGGTTTTGGAGTGGGATGCGTTTGTGGCGTTGGCGAAATAATGTGAAACCGATGGCTTTAAATTACTTCCATTGCGCAGAACATTTTCCGGCGCACAGGCCCCTGGCAAGACATTTTTTTCTGTAAGACTATGCAGTGCTTATGCCGCCCTTAACGATGAGCTTTCTCAAACTCGGGGCCAGTGTCGGTGGCCAACAGCTTTTTACCGGCAAGTCGCCAACTCGTTCCCGCCACCGGTGACCTGCGCGGTCAGTGCCCGGATTGCCTTAGGGATTGAGCGGGCCATTGCGAAGCGCCACAGCGATCACTACATTCCATTTCAAATTCCTCGGTGTACCGGGCCTGTCAACGAAGATGAAATCACCCCACAATCCCGCTATTCACCAGCATATCGCTCACCAGTTCCAGCCGCACCAGCGGGTTGTCCAGCGCCATGAGTTGCTGTTTTTGGGCTGGCGGCAGGGGTAGCAGCTCACACCAGCGGTTGGCCACCCAGGCGCAATCCTCCAGTTGATACGGTGCCCTAAACGGCCATTGCGCTTCGGGCACCTGACGGGTTTGCAGCGTGGCGATCACCTTGCCCAGCGCGTCGGCCACGCGTTGCAGATCCGGCGGGATGGGCATGGCCACATCATCCGCGATATGCGTCACGTCGGCCACCCACAGGCCATAGTTCAAGCGCTCTTGCCGATCAATGCGAAACCGCTGCATGCCCCGACAGCGGATCAGCATAAAACCGGCCTGCGGCACAGAAAATTCTTCAATCACCGCGAGGGTGCCAATCAGCTGAAAGCTCTCGGGCGCAAAAGCACCCGGTGAGCCCGTGGGTGGTTTGGCCGATGATGCGACTGGTGCAACCGCTGGATCGGCTGGGGCGTCAGCCGTCGGCCCGGCTTGCGCCACGCCCGGTTTTTGCACTTCGTTGCCGGCCGTGAGTGACACCACCCCGAACGGTGCACCGGTTTTATGGCATTTGCGGATCATGTCCAGATACCGCACCTCAAATATACGCAGCGGCAAATGGCCACCGGGGAACAGCACCGACCCCAGCGGGAACAACGGCAAAGCATGCAAAGTAAGCGGGCTGGACAAGTGGCCTCCGAATAATCATCAACAAAACCAGAACGGTATCACCGAAGCGCCAGTAAGGCAGATTTACCGCAAAATGGGGCTATGCGAAACGACCTCAATGAACTCGTCACCCGAATTGGCCCCGGTACGCCGTGTGGCCAATTGATGCGCCACTATTGGCAACCCATTGCCCTGCTGGATGAATTTGACCCTGCTTTGGACCCGGCCATGGGCATCCGCCCCGTCAAAGCCGTGCGGGTATTGGGACAGGAATTGGTGCTGTTCAAAGACGCTCCCCAAAACGGCCAGCCCGGCAAATTTGGCCTGCTGGATCGTGATTGCCCGCACCGTGGTGCCGATTTGTCATTTGGCCGACGCGAATCCGAAGTCCAGGGTGGCGGCCTGCGCTGCCCTTTCCACGGCTGGAAGTTCGCGCCCAGCGGCCAATGCCTTGAAACCCCGGCTGAACCGTTGCTGCCCAGAGGGCGCAAGTTCTGCGACGGCATCCACCAGCGCAGCTATCCCTTGGTTGAAAAGGCAGGCGTGTTGTTCGCGTGGCTCGGCCCAGAGAACTCAATCCCACCACCCTTCCCCGACTTTGATTGTTTCAAGGCCCCTGCCTCGCACAGCTTCGCCTTCAAGGGGATGTGGAACTGCAACTGGCTGCAGGCGGTAGAGGTGGGCATCGACCCGGCGCACCCCTCGTTTTTGCACGTGTTTTTTGACGACGAATCGCTGGATGCAACAGGTGACAACAAGGCCGGGCGGCAGTTCCGCTCGGGCTCGGCCGGTGACGTGAATGGAGAGCGTTGGCCGATGTCGCGCATCATGCGCGAGTTCAACCAACCCGAGATACAAGTGGAGCCGACCGATTTCGGCATGCGGCTCACAGCCTTGCGCCCCATGACCAGCGAACTCACCCACGTGCGGGTGACGAATTCCATCTTCCCGCACACCTTTGTGATCCCGCTTTCCGAGACGATGACCATCACCCAGATCCATCTGCCAGTGGACGACACCCACACCTACTGGTATTCCATCTTCACCAGTTTTGCCGGGCCGCTAGATCACCACGCCATGCGCCAGCAGCGGCTCAAATCGAACCCGGCACCGCTGTTTTTGCCGGTATCGGGCCGACATAACCAGTGGGGCTTCAACGCCGAAGAGCAGCAAAGCAACACCTTTTTGGGCATGGGCGAAGACGACATCAACGTGCACGACCAGTGGGCCTGCGAAAGCATGGGCCCGATTGCCGACCGCACCCGCGAACACCTGGGCGCGAGCGACAAAGCCATCATCGCCAATCGGCGCCTGCTTATCAAGGCGATTGAGTCTGTGCAAGCGGGTAGCACCGCACCCGGTTTGGCCGATGCCGCGATAGTGCCAAAAATGAGCGGCCCCGACACAGTGGACGGCATCGCACCCGCTGGCGATTGGGATGGTTTTTGGCGGCGAACGGCAGCTGCCAAACGCACAAATACCCCCTGGCTGAACACGCCGGATAACAAACGCAGCGATCCTAATCCTGACGGCCCGGATTCAAGCCCAAATGCTGTGAAGCGTGCCGCACCATGAGCTTCGCAGCCCGCTGCGGGATCGATTCGCCGGAACGCCAGGCCGCCTGCGTGCAACTGTTGAAACTCGTCGCCGCCAGTGGGGTAGATCAAATCCGGCTGAGCTGGTGCGATCTGCATGGCCAACTGCGCGGCAAAACCCTGACGGTTCGTGCCTTGGCCCAGGCCCTGCAAAACGGTATCGGCATGGTGAGCACCTTATTGCTCAAAGACACCTCAGACCGCACCGCCTACAAGGTGTTCGAAGCGGGCGGTGTGGCGGGGTTGCCAGGTTCCCAAGTCGGCTTAACAACAGGTTGTGAAACGGGCGGTGGTGCCCACGCTGACGGGGGGTTTGCGGCCGCCAACAACCTGATACTGCTGCCCGACCCGGCCAGTTACTGCCAGTTGCCGTGGGCGCAGTCCACCGGCTGGCTGCAATGCCAGGCCTGGTTTCCGTCGGGTGAACCCGTGGCGCTCGACACGCGGCGGGTTTTACAGCAGGCTTTGGGCACATTGAAGCAAGCCGGTTTTGGCATGCGCTGCGGCCTGGAAGTCGAGTTCCACATTTACAAAATCGCCGACGGGGGCTTGGTGCAGGCGCTGGATCCGCAGCAGGCCGCCTGGCCCGGCCCGGCACCTGCCGTACAGATGATTCACCCCGGCTACAACCTGCTGAGTGAAACCTGGGGCGATGCATGCGCCCTGCCCCTGCGCGTTGTGCAAGAAACTGCCCAAGCCCTGGGCCTGCCGCTCACATCGCTTGAAATCGAACTCGGCCCCAGTCAGGTCGAAGCTGTGTTCGACGTGACCGATGCCCTTACCGCAGCCGACAACATGGTGCTGTTCAGAAGCAGCACCGTGCAAGCCTTGCGCCGTGCCGGTTACCACGCCACCTTCATGTGCCGACCGCCCTTCCCCAACATCATGTCCAGCGGGTGGCACCTGCACCAATCGCTGGTGCAGTTAGGTAGTTCGCACCAGTCGCTGGCGCATTTGGCAACAGGCCACAACGCTTTCGCACGAGCGCTCCCGCGTGCGGGCTGCGACCCGCAAGACGCCGAATTCACCCTGAGCGCAACCGGAGCCCATTACCTGGCCGGCCTGCTGGCCCACGCCCCCGCGATGGCGGCACTGGCCACACCCACGCTGAACGGTTTTGAGCGTTTTCGGCCCAATGCCCTCGCGCCGCAAGCCATCATTTGGGGCCGTGATAACCGGGGCGCGATGTTGCGGGTGATCGCCGGTTCAGGCGACGTGGAAAACTCTGCCACCCACATCGAGAACCGGCTGGGCGAACCTGCCTCCAACCCCTACCTTTACATCGCCTCACAAATCCACGCCGGGCTGGACGGCGTTACCCGCGAACTGGCCCCGCCGCGTGCCAGCCTAGTGCCCTATGACCCAGCCCACCCTCAGTTGCCGACGCAACTGGGCAACGCGCTTGATTTTTTACAACAAGACGCCACCTACACCACAGGTTTGGGAAGCGGTTTTGTGGATTATTTCTGCCGCATCAAACGCGCCGAACTGGAACGCCACGCACAGAACGACGACAAAGCTGAATGGGCACGTCGGGAATACTTCGGCAGAACCTAATTAACGTATTATTTGTAATAAAATAGATCGTTTATACTACATTTAATATAGCTATAAATTGAATTAAAGCAGGAACAATTTATGTTTTTTTATTATATATACTTAAAAACTTAATTATTAACAAATCCACTATGCCTATTCCCGCCACCGTTGTCCCCTCTGCGAACCCCATTTTGGGTGCCAAACCGCTGGGTTTCCCCTGGCCCACGCTAGACCCGTTCTTGTTCTGCGTCTACCACGACGACATGTACCCCCAAGGCAAGGCTGACATGAGCCCCAACGCCTCACTGGCGGGCCGTAACCTGGGCCAGGATTTCGAAGGCAAAGACGGCTGGCGCATGTACCACGGCATGACGGTGCCCGGCTTCCCCTCGCACCCGCATCGCGGTTTTGAGACGGTCACCATCGTGCGCAAGGGGCTGATCGATCATTCCGACTCACTCGGTGCCACAGCCAGGTTTGGCAACGCTGCCAGCGTTTTGGCCGCGACGGCAAGTGCTGCTGAAAGTGCTTCTGGCAGCACTTCCAGCAGTGCAACGGGTAGCGAAATCCCGGCGCCGGTCGGCGGCGACGTGCAATGGCTCACCGCCGGCAAAGGCATTGTGCATTCCGAGATGTTTCCGCTCTTGAACGCAGTGGCCAACAACCCGCTGGAGCTGTTCCAGATCTGGCTCAACCTGCCGGCCAGCCACAAGATGGTGGAGCCGCACTTCACCATGTTCTGGGCTGAGAAAATCCCCCGCCGCGTCGATACCGATGCTGCGGGCCGCACCACGTCGGTCACCTGCATTGCAGGCCAACTGGCCAGCCGCACGCCTGCCCCAACGTCAGCTTCTGAAGCCCTGACCCCACTCGCCCCACCACCTGATTCGTGGGCTGCCCAACCCGGTAGCGATGTCGCCATCTGGACGCTGAAAATGCAGCCTGGCGCGCGCTGGGTCTTGCCCGCCGCCCAAGGCGCGGACACCCGCCGCATGTTGTATTTTTTCAAAGGCAGCCAGATCACCATCGCTGGGCAGCAACTGGCCCAGCATGCCGCCATCGAACTGCTCGCCAACCAGGATGTAGAGCTCGTCAACGGCCCGAACGAGGCCGAATTTTTGGTGATGCAAGGCAAACCCATCGCCGAACCGGTGGCGCAATACGGCCCCTTCGTCATGAATACGCAAGCTGAAATCCACCAGGCCTTCGCCGACTACCGCCGCACCGAATTCGGTGGCTGGCCCTTTGCCGACACCGCCCCTGTACACGGGCGCGAGGCCACAAGGTTTGCCAAACACGCCAATGGGGTGCTGGAGACGGCTTGAGCATGCAGCCGCTTTTGTCATCGTGAATGCGACCTTTGCTTTAGATCGCGCCGGTTAAAAACGTCCGCACGCCGGCTGGGCCATGCGCGCACGGTTTTGGCCAGGAAAACTGAACAACCACCCTACACCGGGTAAAGTTAACCTTTCCCCAACTCACCTACCCCAAACCATGATCCTCGAGCTCGCCGACATCAATATCCATCCCGGTCAAAACGCTGCTTTTGAAGAGGCCATCCAGCGCGGTGTGCGCGAAGTGGCTTCCAAGGCCACGGGGTTTCAGGGGTTCAAGGTGAACCGGGGCATTGAAAGCACAGAGCGCTACATCCTGCAAATTTTCTGGGACACGCTGGAAAACCACACGGTGGATTTCCGCACCGGGCCGCTGTTTGTGCAGTGGCGGGCGATTGTGGGGCCGTTTTTCAACGGGCCACCAACTGTCGAACATTTTGAGCTGGTTGCAAAATCAGATTAATAATACGCGTTTTTACTATATTTTTAATATCTAATAGTTAAAATAAAATATGAACAATTTGTTCTTTTTATTTTAAAAAAATTAAACCATAGAAATATTTTCAATTTGGACTGGCCTGATGTGGTTTACCGCAACCCGCCTGCCTGCCGAATTGGAACAAAATAGGGCACCGATGCCAATCCTCAGGCGTTTTGCGGGGCGAAGCGGCAATTGGAGCCGGCCAAAAGCGCGGTTTTGATGGGCCGTTTTGGCGGGGCCGTTTGCAGGCCAGTTCAGCATTTTTGCAATCAACAGGAGTTTTCATGAGTTTTGTGATTTCTGCACCACCCCAGACCAGTTTGCCGGTGGTGGGTACATCGGCGCGTTTCCCGGTGCGCCGCGTGTATTGCGTGGGGCGCAACTATGTCGAGCATGCCAAAGAGATGGGTTTTACGGGCCGCGAGCCACCGTTTTTCTTCCTGAAGCCGGCCGATGCGGTGGTGGTGGTTGATGCGGGCCAAACCGCGCAGGTGCCCTACCCGATGCTCACCAAAGATTACCACCACGAGATTGAGTTGGTGGTGGCCATTGGCGGCGGTGGTAAAAACATCAAGGCGGCAGACGCCAAAAACCACATCTACGGTTACGCCGTGGGCCTGGATATGACGCGCCGCGACCTGCAAGGCGAACAGAAAAAGCTGGGCCGCCCGTGGTGCATTGGCAAGGCGTTTGACCAGTCGGCCCCCTGTGGCCCTATCACCCCCACCGCGCAGGCCGGTGATGTAGAAAACGCCGAAATCTACATCCAGGTGAACGGCAAAGACCGCCAGCGCAGCACGGTGACCAAACTGATCTGGAACATCGGTGAAACCATTGAACACATCTCCAACGCGTGGGAACTGCAACCCGGCGACCTGATTTATTCAGGCACCCCCGAGGGTGTGGCCGCCGTCGTGGCGGGCGACACCATGTACGGTTTTGTGGCCGGGCTTACCCCGATCACCGTGAAGGTGGTTTAGCGCTTGGGCCCTGCGCTGGCTGCGGGGCCAACAATCGGGTTAAGGTTAGGGCAAGGGTTAGGTTTAAGGGGCACGGCAAAACCGTTGCCCCTGATAAGAAGTAGAAATAAGAGGCGACAACATGAAACAACTGGAAACCCTGGCGAAGTTTTGCGCCGTATTGGCGGGGCTTATCCTGACGGTGATCACGCTGATGACTTGCGCCAGCCTGATCGGGCGCAACACCATCGGCTGGACAGTGCAGGGCGATTTTGAACTCACGGGCGTGGCGGCGGGCGCGGCCATTGCCCTCTTCATGCCCCTGTGCCAGCTGCGGCGCGGCAACATCATTGTGGATTTTTTCACCAGCGGCGCCAGCCGTGAAACTACCGCCAAGCTCGACCGCTTTGGTTCCCTGCTGATGGCTGCAATGATGGGTTTGCTGGCATGGCGGTCGGTTGTGGGCGGGCTCAATGCCTACGCCACAAAATCGACCACGATGATGATGGGATTTCCGGAGTGGATCGTGTTCATCTTCATCGTGCCCGCGCTGGCGCTCACGGCAGTGATCGCGCTGCAGCAAACGTTTGGCCGGCCACTGCCCGGTGATGATGGCCCCCATATCGCCGCCCAAAGCACCTCGGCAGGGAGCGCCGCATGAGCCCGATTGCCCTGGCGCTTTCCATCTTTGCCATCATGCTGCTGCTGATGGCTGTGCGGGTGCCGATTGCCGTGGCCATGTTTGCGGCGGGTTGCGTGGGTTACATCGGCCAATCGGGCTGGATGCCGCTCTCCAATTACCTCAATGGCCTGGCCTATGGCCGGTTTGCCAGCTACGACCTGTCTGTCATTCCGCTCTTTATCTTGATGGGCAACTTTGCCACGCAGGGCGGCATCTCCAAGGCACTGTTTGGTTTTGCCGCTGCGGTGATGGGCCGTTTCAAGGGCGGCTTGGCCATGGCGGCCGTGTTGGCCAGTGCGGCGTTTGGGTCAATTTGCGGCTCCTCGGTGGCCACGGCAGCCACCATCACTTCGGTGGCCTTGCCCGAGATGCGGCGCCATGGTTATTCGGGGCGCTTGTCGACCGGCACCCTGGCCGCCGGCGGCACGCTGGGCATCTTGATACCGCCTTCGGTGCCGCTCGTGATTTACGCCATTCTGGCCGAGCAAAACATCGCCAAGCTGTTTGCCGCTGCAATGGTGCCCGGCATCATTGCCATGCTGGGTTATATGGTTGCCATTGGCATCTATGTGCGGCTGGTGCCGGGGCATGCGCCTGAAAAGGAAGACGTTGAAAAGCTTTCCTTTGAGACGCTCAAGGGTGTGTTGCCAATTGCGATTGTTTTCACCATTGTGTTTGGCGGCATCTATGGGGGGTTCTTCACACCCACCGAAGGCGCAGGGGTGGGTGCGGCGGCCACCTTTATCGCCGCGTTGCTCAAGCGCGAGTTGACATTTGAAAAATTCAAGCAGTGTTTTTACGCCACCGCTGAAGGCTCGGCCATGATCTTCATGATCTTCATTGGCGCAGATGTCATGAACTCATCCCTCGCGCTTACCCAGGTGCCCGCGCAACTCTCGGCGGTGGTGTTGAGCTGGGGTTTGGCACCGATCATGGTGGTTAGCGCCATCTTGCTCTTTTACGTGGTGCTGGGCGCGGTGATGGATGAACTCTCCATGCTGCTGCTGACCATTCCCATCTTCTTCCCGATGGTGATGGGCATGGATTTCGGCATGCCCAAAAGTGACGTGGCCATCTGGTTTGGCATCATGGTGCTGATGACGGTGGGCTTTGGCATGCTGGCACCGCCGGTTGGGCTGAACGTCTACGTGGTCAACAACCTGGCTAAAGACGTGCCCATTGCCGAAAGTTACCGGGGCGTGATGCCGTTTTTGGTCAGCGACACCATCCGCACCATCGTGCTGCTTTTGTTCCCCGGCATCAGCCTGTGGCTGGTGCGGTACGTGGGCTGACGGCGCTTTGGCTGGCGCGAAGGGTTTCAGGGCTTGCAGGGTATTTCCGGTCAACCCCGCCCCTTGATTTGCGTTATCTTCCCAGCGTTCTTTACCCATTCAACCATTCACCCCCAGGAGGTTTTTTACATGATCCAACGCCGTACCCTGCTCAAGAGTTCCGCCGCTGCCGTCGCAGTGGCCGCGCCCACCCTGGGTCTGACCCAGCAGGTCGTCACCCTGAAGTTCCACACCTTCATGGCCCCCCTGTCCAACGTCTGGCTCAACATGCACAAGGCCTGGATGGACAAGGTCGAGAAAGATTCCGGTGGCCGCATCAAGTTTGAGGCCTATCACTCCATGCAATTGGGCGGCACGCCGTTCCAGCTGTATGACCAAGTCAAAGACGGCGTGGTCGATGTGGTCTGGACGTTGCCCGGCAATTCACCCGGCCGTTTCCCGCGCGTTGAGGTGTTCGAGCTGCCGTTCATGATGAACAACGCCGAAGCCACTTCCAAGGCGTATTGGGAATACCTCCAGACTTCCGCGCCCGACGAGTTCAAAGAAATCCAGCTGATCGCGGTCAACGTGCATGGCCCCGGTTTCTTCCATTCGCGCGACAAACAGGTGAAGTCCGCCGCCGACCTCAAAGGCATGAAGGTGCGCGGCCCGACACGCCAGGTCACCAAGTTGCTAGGCTCCCTGGGTGCCACGCCCGTGGGCATGGCCCTGCCGGCCATCACCGATGCCATCTCCAAAGGCACGATTGACGCCTGCGCCCTGCCCTGGGAAGTGGTGCCTTCCATCAAGGTGCAAGAGCTGGCCAAGTTCCACAGCGAGTTCCCGGCCGATAAACCGGCGCTGTACACCACCACTTTTGTGATGGGCATGAACAAGGCCAAATACGATTCTCTGCCAGCCGATCTGAAAAAGGTGATCGATGCCAACTCCGGCTTGGCTACGTCAGGCTGGCTGGGCAAAACCCAACAAGCGGGCGATGCCGCGGGCCGCAAGTCGGCAACTGACCTGAAGAACAACATGTACACCTTCAGTGCGGCCGAATCCGAGCAGTTTGCCAAACTCTCCAGCCATGTGGATGACGAGTGGGTGGCCGATGTCACCAAACGCGGTTATGACGGCAAGAAACTGCTGGAAACAGCAAAAGCACTGATCGCCAAACACGGCAAATAGACGGTATTTGCCAGTTTGCAAGGGCTCCTGCGGGAGCCCTTTTTCTTGGGTTTCTCAGGGATTTCAAGACGCAAGTCTAAAGATTCCGTGTTTCCCGTAAACTGCGGAAATGTTCAGAAGCCCCATCAAACACTGCAAAAACTGCGGCACCGCCGTGGTCTACCGCCTGCCCGACGACGGCGACACCAAACAGCGGGCGGTTTGCCCCAGCTGCGTCACGGTTCACTATGAAAACCCTCTCAATGTAGTGGGCACGGTGCCGCATTTTGGTGATCGGGTGTTGCTGTGCAAACGCAATATCGAGCCGCGCCATGGCAAGTGGACCTTGCCGGCCGGTTTTATGGAGCTGCACGAAACCCTGGCCCAAGGCGCTGCGCGCGAAACGGTGGAAGAGGCCGGGGCCCAGTTTGAGATGGAAGGGCTTTTCAGCATCGTCAATGTTTCACCGGTCGGGCAAGTGCATTTTTTTTACAAAGCCCGGCTTACCAGCGACCAGTTTGACCCCGGGCACGAAACCATCGAGGCCCGGCTGTTTGAAGAATCTGAAATCCCCTGGGACGAGATCGCCTTCAAAACCGTGAAAGAAACCCTGCACCGGTATTTTTCGGACCGGCAGGCGGGCAGTTTTTCCATCCACAGCATCGACATAGGTTAGCAGCCCTGACGGCTGGAGTTTGCCGTGCTGCCCAGTTACGTCGTTCTTGACCTGGAGACCACCGGTGGGCGCGCCACGGGCGACTGCATCACCGAAATCGCCGCCGTGCGCATTGACGACGGTGTCGAAACGCAGCGCTGGAGCAGCCTGGTCAACCCGGGCACGCCCATCCCGTATTACATCCAGAACCTGACTGGCATCAACGACGCCCTGGTGGCCGATGCGCCACGGTTTAAACAGGTGGCAGACACGCTGCTGGCGATACTGGAAGGTAGCGTGCTGGTGGCCCATAACGTGGGTTTTGACCACGGTTTTTTACGCAGTGAATACGCCCGCCTGGGCCACGAATTGCGGGTACCCAGCCTGTGCTCGGTGCGGCTCTCGCGCAAGTTGTACCCGCAGTACAAAAGCCATGGCCTGGACGCCATCATCCAGCGCCACGGCCTGCACACCAACGCGCGCCACCGCGCCATGGGCGATGTGGACATGGTGCTGACTTGGCTGGCTCAGGCGCAGGCGGAACTGGGGCCGCAGGCATTGCAAGCGGCAGCTGCAGAGCTGCTGCAACCGCCCCTGGGCTTGCCCCTGCAACTGGAAACCCAGGTGGGCGATATCCCCGACTCCCCGGGTGTGTACCTGTTTTATGGCGATGCGCCCGCACCGCTGTTCATTGGCAGCGCAGCCAACCTGCGCCAGCGTGTCACCGAGCATCTGCTAGTGGCCAGCAAAGCCGCTGTCAATTCCGGCAAATCTGGCAAGGAACGCGCCATCGTGAACAACACCCAGCGCATTGAATGGCATGAGACGGCCGGTGAAATTGGGGCGCACCTGATGGCCAGGCAGTTGGCAGGCCGCCTGCAACCTACCTACGGCCAAAGTGCCACACCAAAGGTTGCGGTAGACCTACGCGCCCTGCACCCCTGGCCGTGGCCTGGGCCCATCGGCTTGCGCGAGCACCATGCTGAAACTGGCCGTACCGATATCCACCTGTTCCAAGCCTGGTGCCATATTGCCACCGTGAAAGATGAACAGGCACTGGCTGAATTTGCGGAACAACCCTATGCCGTGCAAGCGCGGCCGCTGGACATGGACATTTACCGCCTGCTGGTCAAATGCTTCAAGGGTAGTGCTGGCCACCGTATCATCCCGTTATGGTCTCGCGTCAACTGAAAACAGTCAAACCGCTGGCGGCCGTGCGCGAAAAAATGGGTGAAACCATTTTGGGCCTGGTGCTCAAAATCCCGGCCACGCGTGAAGCCGCCCTGCCCGATGATGCCCAGGCCCGTTTGCGCGCGAGTCTGGTGGCCCGCTCCGCCGCCCGCAAGGCCAGCTTGCTGGCCGGCTCCATGGCGCTGCCGCCAGGGCCACTGGGCTGGATCACGTTTGTGCCTGAGCTGGTGGCGGTCTGGAAGCTGCAAAGCCAGATGGTGGCCGACATTGCCGGTATTTACGGCCAAAACGCCACGCTCACCCGTGAGCACCTGTTGTACTGCCTGTTCAAACACCTGTCGGCACAGGCCCTGCGCGACGTGGTGGTGCGCGTGGGTGAACGCCTGTTGGTGCAAAAAACCTCGGGCGCCTTGCTGCAAAACATCGCCCAAAAAATCGGCCTGCAGGTCAGCCAGAAACTGCTGGGCAAAAGTGTTTCGCGCTTTGTGCCGCTGATCGGCGCGGTCGGTGTTGGGGCCTATGCGTATTTCGACACCACCCAGGTTGCCCAAACTGCCGTCGAATTGTTTTCAGGCAACGCCGGGGCGGACGAACCTGCTGCCGGTGGTGCTCACAACGCGTCCAGCGCAGCCCGAAAGGCATCGCGATAAGCCGGGGACTCGTGCACATCGTTGTGCGCTGCGCCCATTACCAATTGCCGCTTGGCCTGCGGTGCCAATTGCGCCAGCCGCTCGCTGTGTTGGGGCGGTATCAGCGCATCGCGATCACCATGAAACAGCAGCACCGGATGGCGGATTTGCCCGATCAGCTGATCGGTGCGCAGCGGGTAGCGCAGCAAAAAATGCGGCACCCAGGCGAAATGCAAATCAGCCATCGCAGCCATGCTGCTGTAGGGTGACACCAGCACGGTGAGATCAGGCTGCTGGGCCGCCCCTTCTGTGGCCAGTTCGGCCGCCAGCCCGGCCGCCAGGCCACTGCCCAACGAGCGCCCATAGACCACGATTTTTTTGCCCGCGTAACGGGGTGCCACCTGGTTCCAGGCGGCCCGCACGTCAGCGCGCAACTGCGCTTCGCTTTGGATCTGCCCGGTGCTTTTGCCAAAACCCCGGTAATCCAGCATGTACAAATCAAACCCGGCCTGGCGGTAAAACGCCGCATTGGTGAACCAGGTTTGCAGGTTGCCCGCATTGCCATGCAGAAAAAACACCACGCCCTTGGCGTTGGCCTGTTGCAGGTGCAGGGCCGATAACCTTGCGCCTGGCACCTCCACCGTGTGTTCGCTGATATCCGCATCTTGCGCCAACCGGGTTTGCGGCGGCAACACCTCGGGGGCAAACAGCAGGCGCTCTTGCTTGAACCACAACCATGCCGCGCCGCCAAGCACGGCCACCACCACCAAGGCCAGAAACGCCGCGATGGTTATCGGCCAACGGGTCATGGTGTCATTCCGAAACAGGCAGTGTCACCGCCGCCTGCAAGCCGGGTGACGCATTGCGCAGCTGCAAGCTGCCGCCGTGGGCGCGCGCCACCAGTTGGCACAAATACAGGCCCAGGCCCACGCCACCCGTGCTGCGCTGGCGGGCGGTATCGGGGCGGTAAAAGGGCTGCATCAGCAAGGGCAATTGGGCTTCGGTTACGCCGGGGCCATGGTCGCGCACGGTGATGAGCAACTGTTTGCCTTCACATCGCACGTCAAGTTCACAGGCCGGGGCATCTGGCGGGGCATAACGCAAGGCATTGTCCAGCAAATTGCGCAGCAGCAGGCGCATGCGCACAGGGTCCAGCATCATAGGTGGCAGGCCCGGCGCCATGTGCACGTTGACCCGCGCCGGGCTGGCGGGTTGCCCCAGGCCGGCGACCACATCCTGCGCGAGTTGCGCGATGTCAACACTTTCCAATTGCAAGGCCACGTGGCGGCTGGCCAGGCGTTCAGATTCCAGCAGGTCGGTGATCAACCGCGCCATTTCTGCCAGGTCGCGCAACAGGCCTTCGCGTTGTGCATGGGTGTCGGCGCCATCGGGCAGCAACTCGGTGTTGAGCCGCGCCCGCGTGAGGGGCGAGCGCAATTCATGGCTGATGGCCAGCAGCAGCGCCCGCTTGGCCTCCAGCATCTGGTGGATGTCTTGCCCCATGGTGTTGATTTGCCCGGCCAAATCGCCCAGCTCATCGCGGCGGCGTAGCGGAATGGGTGTCGAAAAATCGCCTGCGCCAAAACGCTGGGCCCCTGCGCCAATATCGTCCAGCGGCTTGAGCAGGCGGCGAACCACGGCATAAGCAATGGCGGTGAGCGCCAATAAGGCCGTCAGGGTGATCCAGAACACCATGCCGGGGCCGCGCCGCCAGTTCAGATCGCCCAGGCCAAAGGTGATGGTGTGGCCATCTGACGTGACACGCCGCAACAAGCGGGCACCATCACCCGCCTCGGCAAAGTGATCGTCGTGGTCTGGCGCGTCTGGGCCTTTGTTATCGGCCTTGCCCTTTCCGTCGCCGCTACTGCTGCCCTTGCGCCAGTTCCGGCTGGTTTTGGGGTGCGTATCCAGCTGGGTGAGCGGCCCTTCGATACGCACCGATATCGGCAACCGGGCCGCCAGCGCCTGAGCTCGGCCCGCATCGGGTGGTGTGCCCAAATCGGCGGCCAGGCGATCGACGTAGTCAGCCACCAGGGGTCGCACCGCATCGCGCCAACCCAGTGCCATGGCTTTTTGGGTGCCATACAGAAACGCGGCGCTCATCCCCACCGCCAACAACAGGAACAGTGCCACCAGACGCCACTGCAGCGAATGGCCCATGCGATTCCGCCAACGCGGGCGGCGTGGGGCTTTGGGTGACTTAAGGGTCTGGCTCATGGCACAACCGATGGGTGGCCGCCACGCGGCAACCGCGCTACCGCCAATGAATAACCGGCGTTGCGCAGCGTGCGAATCGCGTCCAGCGGTTCCAGCTTTTTGCGCAGGCGGCTCACCACCAGGTCTACCGCGCGGGTATACAAATCGGCCTCGTGGCCGCGCAGGTGGTTCAAAATGTCGTCGCGGGTGAACACCTTGCCGGGCGTTTTGGCCAACATACTCAGCAATGCAAATTCGGTGCCGGTGAGTTCAACCGGTTCGCCGTGGCGCAGCACCGCGTGGGTATCGAGGTTGATGCTCAGGCCTTCAAATGCCAACTGGTTTTTGCCCGCACCGTTGGTGCTGGTGTCAGCCTTAGCCCGCTGACGGCGCAACACGGTTTGCAGCCGGGCCACCAGTTCACGCGGCTCGAAGGGTTTGGGCAGGTAGTCATCCGCGCCCAGCTCCAGCCCCACCACCCGGTCCATCACGTCGCCACGGGCGGTGAGCATAATGATCGGAATGTCGCCAAAACCGGCATCACTCTTGCGAATGGTGCGGCACAGCTCAAAGCCGTCCATCTCGGGCAGCATCACGTCCAGAATGGCCGCATCAAACCGGCCTTGCGCCAGCTTGGCCAGGCCCAGGCTGGGCCGGTGCGCCAGTTCCAGCGTCAAATCAAAGCGCTGAAAATACGCCGCCAGCGGCGGGCCGAGTTGTTCATCGTCGTCGATCAGCAAAATGGTGGGCATGGGCCTGATTGTCACCAAAGTGGGTGCGGTCTCACCCCCATTTGGCTGCGGTGCCGCACGATGAGTTGGCGCAACCGATGGCGATGCGCCTCGGGCAGACTGTCAAACTGCTCAGCCGAACGTTCCACCGCCTGCACCACTTGCGGGATGTAGCCAGGGTGCTGATCGAGCAGATGCCGCGCGTGCTCCCGGTCAAAATGTGGCCCCCACACCAGAGCCATCAGCTCGGCGTGGGGATCTTCGCAGCCCTCAAAAACCACAGGGCCATAGGCACGCAGCGGCGCAGCAATACCGTTCAAAGCTGCAAAGGCCATGGCGCTTAACCACCCCAGCCACGGCGACGGCTCATCAGGTCGCGAATCTGCTGCTGCTGCGCCGGGTTCAGGCTGTCATAAAAGTCAGCGGCGGCGGCAATCACTTCGGGGCTTTTGGTTTTGATGGCCGCGGTTTTTTCATCCAGCAGCGCCTGGGCTTTGGTTTTGTCGAGCTTGGGGCCGGACAACAGCGCTTGCAGTTCAGCACGCGGGTCTTTGCTGGCCCCCATCAAGGCGGCGCGTTGCTGTTGCAACTTGTCGGCCAGCACATTCAGCTGCAGCTTTTGGGCATCGTTCAAATCCAGCTTTTTGCCAGCCTTTTCAACCATGCGGCTTTGGAACTTGGCGCGGTCTTCGTCCGAACCGTGGCCCCCGTGGCGGCCCGCGCAGCCGCTGATGGCGCCAAAGACCAGGGCACCGCCGACCAAGCCGAGCAGGATTTTTTTGATGGAGAATTTCATAAAGAGTCCTATTGAGAAGTTGTTGAACAGGGCTCTATCTTCTCGCCGCCAGAGCGCAAATACATCTCAGGCAGGCTTCGGTTTGTATCGGTTTATGTCAGAGGAGTGGGTACAACCGTGTGCCAAACGCTAATTTATTTATCTTAATAAAATTTAAAAATTAAAAAATGCAAATTGTTCAGGTAATTATTTAATAATTAGCTATTAATAATATATCAATTATTATCTAAAAAAATTCATTTTTATGTAAAAACAAATAAAGACTTTCTTTTATTCATCATTTACATGGCAGTTTCAACCCCGAACCGACCAGACAACAAGGCCGTCCGTCGCGCCAATGCCAACGGCGACCAACCACAACCAACCACCACAACCAACCACCACCAGCAAGCAACTGCAACCCGCAGCAAGCTCAGTAATAAATGCGGCCCGTCGCGCCGCCACCGGCAGCAATCACCTCGCCGTTCACCGCACGTGATTTGGGTGAACACAAAAACGCCACCAGGTCAGCCACTTCGCGGGCATCCACCACATGCCCGATCGAGTTACCGGCGGCCATTTGTTGCTCGATCACCTCGGCTGCAACGCCCGCCGCTGCAGCCCGTGCAGCCACCATGGGCGCAGTGCGCTCGGTGCGCGTCAGGCCCGGGTGCACCACGTTCACCTGTATGCCCTGCGGCCCCAACTCGTCGGCCATGTTTTTGGTGAGCGCCGCCACCGAGATATTGCGCATGCTGCCCACGGTATTGCCGGTTTGCCGCGCCGCCAGCCCGCTGATGTTCACAATGCGGCCCCAGCCGTTGGCCTGCATGCCACCCACCACCGCCTTGGCCGTGCGGATGTAACCCATCACCTTGGTGTTCATCTCGGCGTGATAAAAATCGCCGGTAATGGCCGCCAGCTTGGGCGGCGCGGCAAACCCG
>JANOWY010000240.1:0-6328 GCA_031418135.1 Rhodoferax sp.
ACTCATGGCATTGCGTCTGGCGGTCATTTTGTGCCACGCGCGGCGCGACCCCGACACCCGTGACCTGCGGCTCACCATCGACCCCCAGGCACCCCAGCGGTTGCGGCTGACCTGCCGCGCGGGCTGGGCGGCGGCCTATCCACAATCGGCTCATTTACTCAATGAAGAGGTGGTGGCCTGGCAAAAAACCCGTTGGTCGCTGCAAGTTGACCTGTAAATTTGGGGGGGTTGAATTATCCTGAAAACGGTATAAACTGTTTATACCGTTTAACCAAAGGAGTTTTTCTTGGCCTCTACTAAATCCACTACCCCGTCCGCTGCCCCAATCACCGCGCCCCGCACCGGCGCCGCTCAAAAAACTGCCCGGGCGCGCACCGCTTCACTTGCCAAGGCACCCGTCGTATCGGCGCCTGCAACCAAACCTATGGTGCCGAGCAACGCTGCCGTGCCTTCCAAAGCCATCGCCGCTGGCAAGGTGACCCAATCGATCAAAGTGGCAAAAGCCAAGCCCGTCAAGGCCAAACCCGAGAAAATCAAACCGGTGCGGGACAGCTTCACCTTTCCCAAAAACGAATACCTGGTGATCGATGTGCTGAAAAAGCGGGCGGTTGCTTTAGGCCACGCCTCCAAAAAGAGCGAGTTGCTGCGGGCCGGCATCAAGGCTTTGTCTGCCATGGCCGATACGGCCTTTGCAGCGGCCATTCGGCAGGTGCCAGCCATCAAAACCGGCCGCCCCGGTAAAGGCTAAGCGATTCGCTTTTGGGGCACTTCTAGAGTATTTCAGGCGACTGGACTGTTACCACCACCGTCTGACCGTGGCCATCGCGCTCGCGGGTTCGCAACCACCACACGGCGCCCCGGCGCACCGCGCATTCGCTGGCCTGCAAACCCAGCAATTGCGCGATCGCCTGTCCCAAGGCGGGCTGATGGCCCACCAGCAGCATCGGGGTTCGGGCATCGGGCCATTGCGCGGCGGCGAGTAAATCGTTGGCACTGAAACCATGGGCCAGCTCGGGTTTTATCTTGTATTTGCGTGACAACGCCAGCGCCGTTTGCTCACAGCGCACGGCCGGACTGACCAGCACGCGCGTGGCATCGGGCAACTGGCGATCCAACCATTTGGCCATGCGGGCGGCTTGTTTTTCGCCCCGGCTGGTCAGGGGGCGGCTGGCATCTTCCTGGCCTTCTTCGGGGTCTTTGGCTTCGGCATGGCGCCAGAGAATCAGGTCCATCAGCGCTCCACGGTTTCCTCATTGCCCGCAGCGTACCGGCTCATCAGGGTTGCTTGCGCACCGGGTTGGTACCGACGGCGGCCTTTGGGTTTTTTATCGTCGCTCACCCGCACATAACGTCCGTCTGGCAGCAGCCGCCAGGCATCCACCGTGTCGCCCAGGTAGACCAGCAGGCATTCCTCCAGAACCCGCTGGCGCTGCACCGGATCAGTGACGGGCCAGGCCAGCTCGACCCGGCGCATCATGTTGCGGTTCATCCAGTCGGCGCTGGAGAGGTAAAGCTGTTCGTTGGGCGGGTTGCCTGCGGTATCGTCGCAACGAAAATAGAACACCCTGGAATGCTCCAGAAAACGGCCAATCACCGACCGCACATGGATGTTCTCGGTGGCCCCCGGCACACCCGGCGGCAACATGCAGGCTCCGCGCACGATCAGGTCAATTTTCACACCCGCCTGGCCGGCGTGAACCAGGGCCCGGATAATGGCTTCGTCCGTCAGGGCGTTCATTTTGGCGATCAGGCGGGCGGTTTTTCCGGCTTGGGCGGCGCTTGCCAGCGCATCGATCTGGCGGATCAACTTGCGGTGCAGGTCAATCGGCGAGAGCCAGAGTTTTTTCAGCCGGGGCAAGCGGCTTTGGCTGGCCAGTTGCATAAAGACGTGATCCATGTCCTGCGTCAAGGCGGCATCCGCCGTCAGGTGGCTGATGTCGGTATACAGGCGGGCGGTGCGCGGGTTGTAGTTGCCGGTGGAGAGGTGCCCGTAACGTTTGAGGTTTTTGCCTTCGCGGCGGGTGATCAGCATCATCTTGGCGTGGGTTTTGAGCCCCACCACACCGTACAACACCTGCGCACCGATAGATTCCAGCATTTCGGCCCAGTTGATGTTGGCTTCTTCGTCAAAACGGGCTTTGAGCTCCAGCACTACCGTGACTTCTTTGCCCCGGCGCACGGCTTCGCGCAGCAGATCCATCAGGACGGAATCAGGCCCGGTGCGGTAAATGGTTTGTTTGATGGCCAGCACCTGCGGGTCTTCTACCGCTTCGCGCAAAAAGTCCAACACACCATCAAAACTCTCGAACGGTTGGTGCAACAGGATGTCGCCCTGTTTGAGCTGCTCAAAAATCGGCTGGCTACGATTCAATGCAATGGGGTAACTGGCCTTGAAGGGCTCAAAACACAGTTCTGCATCGGCTACCAGGTCGATCAGTTGCGACAGGCGCACCAGATTGACCGGCCCCTGTACGCGGTACAAGGCGGCTTCGGGCAAGTCAAATTCGCGCAGCAAAAAATCGGCCAGGAAAGTCGAACAACCAGAAGCGACTTCGAGCCGCACCGCCTGACCATAGTGGCGGTGCTGCAAACCCAGGCGCAAGGCCGTGCGCAGGTTTTTTACCTCCTCTTCATCCACCGCCAGGTCAGAATGCCGCGTGACCCGGAACTGGGAAAACTGGCCTACTTCGCGGCCCTCAAACAAACCGGCCAGGTGCGCGCGGATCACGCTGGAGAGCGAGACGAACAGGCGCTTGCCATCCGTAACCGCTTCGGGCATGGCGATAAGCCGCGGCAACACCCGTGGCACCTTGACTATCGCAATCTCGTTGTTGCGGCCAAAGGCGTCTGGCCCCGAGAGGCGAACGATAAAGTTGAGCGACTTGTTGGCCACCTGGGGGAAGGGGTGCGACGGATCCAACCCAACCGGGATCAGCAAAGGCTCCACCTCGCGCGCAAAGTAGCTGCGAACCCATTCGCGCTGCGCCTCGTTGCGGTCGCCGTGTGACACCACCTGAATACCGTGGGTGGCAAAAGCGGGCGTCAGGATGTCGTTGTACAAGGCATATTGGCGCTCTACCAAACTTTGCGCCATGGCTGTTACCCGATGGAACGATGCCACCGTGTGTTCACCCTTCACATCACCGGTTTTGAAAGCCTCCAAATGCGGCTCAGCCCGCACCTCAAAAAATTCGTCCAGGTTGCTGGAAACAATACACAAATAACGCAGGCGCTCCAACAGGGGCACTTCATCGCGGTAGGCCCAATCCAGCACCCGCTCATTGAAGGCCAGAATACTGGCATCCCGGTCCAGCAAAGGCAACGGGCTCGCAAGGTTGAGCGCCGAGGTGGCCGGGGCGGATTCGTGCGCAGGGTGCATGGTGGCGGGCGCGTCACTGGGGGCTCTGGGGGTTCTGAACATGGCACATTGTCAAAACGGATGATGACAAAGGTGTGACAAAAGCACTGTACTCCACGGCGCACTGCGCTAAACCGGTGGCCTTGGCAATTTTGTAGTGCTGGGCTCAACAACCAGGCTGTCGCGGCCTGACAACGTCACGTCTTTGCCGTATTTCTGACATGGGCTTGTCACCCCCCAAAGCCACACTGATGCTGTACAGACCAACAGCGGAGGCATGACATGCGGGCTTTCACGGGGCCAACCTATTTCGACACTGCCAACAGCAAGTTGCTACCGGCCTGGCGTGAGATTGCGCCGGCTGCGGCGGCGCACCGGTCAGTACCTTCAATGCCGCCGGCGAACGCAGACGACGCCGAACAACCCCCGCGCTTTCAAACCGTCTTTATATCGGATCTGCACATCGGCACCCCGGGTTTCCAGGCCGAAGCCCTGCTCGACTTTCTGAAAGCCTACCCCAGCAAACACCTGTACTTGGTCGGCGATATTGTGGACGGCTGGCAACTCAAACGGCGCTGGTTTTGGCCACAATCGCACAACGACGTGGTTCAAAAACTGCTGCGCCGTGCACGCAAGGGCTGTCGGGTTATTTTTGTGCCGGGCAACCACGACGAGTTTGCCCGGAACTTTGTCGGGCACCAGTTTGGCGGGATTGAAGTGGTCAACACGGCAGTGCACCACACGCTGGATGGGCGTTCATTGTGGGTGACCCATGGGGATCAGTTTGACGGGGTGGTGCAATGCGCCAAATGGCTGGCTTATGTGGGTGACAACGCCTATGAACTCACCCTGCGTGTCAACCGCCACCTGAACCATGTGCTGGCCCGGTTGGGTTTGCCGTATTGGTCACTCTCGGCCTATTTGAAGAACAAGGTGAAGATGGCGCTCAGCTACGTGCAGGATTTTGAATCGGCCGTGGCCCGCGAAGCCAAACGTCTGGGGCACGATGGCGTCGTCTGTGGCCACATTCACCGAGCCGAGATGCGCGATATCAACGGCGTGTTGTATTGCAATGATGGCGACTGGGTGGAAAGCCGCACCGCCCTGGTTGAACACCTCGATGGCCGACTGGAACTGGTGCAGTGGACACCCGTGGGGCACGCAAGCTCAGAAAAACCGCAAGGCAACGGTGTGGCCGTTCAGCCTGAGTTGGTGGCTGCAAAAATGGTTTGAAGCGGGACCGGCCAACCGCAGTTTTGCTGACCAAGATGCGGGTTAATGCATCGGTGAAAACGTCATTTGGAACCAGGTCAAACCGCAGATGGCAAGCGCATCAAGGCCTGCCCCATTTGCACGCGTGAACCAGTCGCGAGGTCACTGTTCACCGCAAAGCCGGCCGGGGCAAGCACGATGATGGTCGAGCCGTGCTCAAACCAGCCCAACTCTTCGCCTTTGGTGGCTTTTGCGTGGCAGGCAATCTGGTTGGGGCCGGGGTATTTGACGTGCATCAGCACATTGGCAAAGTGCAGGCGAATGCTGGCCACCAGAATGGCAGCGACTGGCACCAAGGCCAGCCGGTGCCCGCTGGCCGACAACCGGGCATGCAAAACGGCGCGTTCGTTTTTGCAAAACAGCCGTTCGACCCGCTGCAAGGCAATCGGGTTGACGTTCCAGGTATCGCCGCCGATGTAGTTAACCTGGTTAATCTGCAAGTCATGCGGCGCGTGAAAGCGGTGGTACATGGCCGATGTCAGGCGCAGCGTGACATAAACACCGCCTTCGAAGGTGTCCGCATGTTCCTTCGATTGAAGCAATTCGGCCAACGAATAACCAAACCCCTTGGCCTGAAACAGTTGGCCTTGCTTGATGGCACCGCATTCACCCACGATGCCGTCGCTGGGACTGGCCAGCACCTCGGGGTGGTTGTCTACCACGCGGGCGCCGGGCTTGAGGCGGCGTGTAAAACAATCATGCAGGCTGGCGAAATCGGTATGCGCCGCTTCCGAGAGGTTCAAGTCGGTGAACAACTTCCAGATGCCGATGGCCGGGCGGCTCACCCACGGGTGGCGGATTTTGCTCAGCCAACCTACAAAACGGGTTGAGGCGATACGCGGGATGCGGTTGGTGAGCAGGAAGTTGACATCTTCATTCTGGAAGATGCCGCGCCAGGTGGCTAGGAGGGTATGGTTTTTCATCAAGTTGACACGCGGTTGAAATAGAAACGGGGGAGTTCAAACACTGAAAGCAATGGATGACAGATCACCTGGGTGCCTCGCTGGCACACCTCACACAATCCGGCCCGCTGGTGGCGGGAACAACGATGCAGTGGGTTGGCACTGCCGCGGCGGCCAGTGTGGTGCTGTGGCTGGTTCCCAAAGTGCGGCAGCGGTTGGAGTTGTCTGTCGCCAAACATCCATCGCTCACGGGCCATTCGCGTTGGGCCAAACGCCTGACGCAATGGATTCCGGGTTATGACTACGACGAAGCCCGCTTTTTCGGATCGGACGGCGCGCCCGACGCGGTGGTGGCCCGTCGCAAAGCCGGTTTTCAGGCTTTGGCGGCCACCTACGCCCAGCGGTTTGCAAAATCCAGCGCCATGACGCGCGATGCCCGGCAGGGCCTGTCGGATTTGCAGTTCACCAGCGCATACCGCGTGCCGTTTCAGTATGGCGCATATTTGCGGCAACACATCAGCGTGGGCGCGTTTTTGAAGGGCACACAGGGCGTGATGGTGGAGGACCTGGACGGCAACCAACTGTTCGATTTGGCTGGCTCGTATGGCGTCAACCTGTTGGGCTACGATTTTTACAAAACCTGCATCGCCCAAGGCGCCGAGCGGGTGAAAGACCTGGGCCCCGTGTTGGGTGGGTACCACCCGGTGGTTCTGGAGAACATCAACAGCCTGCAGCAGATATCGGGGCACGACGAGGTGTCGTTTCACATGTCGGGCACCGAAGCCGTGATGCAGGC